>JACQEN010000282.1 GCA_016200585.1 Deltaproteobacteria bacterium | reverse complement strand
GCTCGGCGGACGATGTTGCCGGCGTGCTGGCCGGGAATATGATGCAGCGCCTGCTTGCGGACGGCCAATTCACGGTGCGGCCTTCTTTTGCGGAGGGCCAGGACGGCACACGCGAGGTTCACACCTACATTGAATCAATCCATCTGACCGGGGGTGGCTTCGAAGTGAGGGCCGGAAACCAGGCGCCCTTGCGGCCACTCAGCTTGGGTGAGGTGGAATCTCTATCCGGCAACAGCGGCGATCCGACTCGCGACTTTCCGGCAAGCAGCTTCTTCGATGTTTTCGTCGAGGTGGTCGTTCCCGCTCTGGGCGGATTTCCGAGCGTGCAGTTGGTCAACGTGGATCCGCTCTTGGTTCAAAGCGAAAGCATCACCACCTTCCCGCCAACCGTTCTTTATGTACACGGGAACTCTTCCGCCGTGCCGCTGTACTTCTATGCGGACATAGCCGGTATCGGCATTCATCGCGGCGACCTCTTCGGCCAACTGACTGTGGCCGGCCACGGTGTCGGCTTCACCGAAGCGGATGTGCCGGAGTTCGAAGCTGCGGAAACGGAATCCGAACAGCAACGTGGTCGTCTGCCGCTTCAGGACAATCCAGTCGCGCACGTGACCATTGTGGATGAAGTATCCCCCACGCCGACGCCGGCCGCTCCGCTGTGTGTCGGCGATTGCACCGGAGAACAGGCCGTCACAGTCGACGAGATCCTCATCCTGGTGAACATCGCCCTCGGCGACGCCGACCCCTCGGCTTGCCCGAATGGTGTTCCGAGCGACGTGCAGGTCGACATCAGCCTGATCATTCAGGCGGTGAACCACGCGCTGACGCGCTGTCCCGCATAGCTCGCGATCGACCCCACGCGAGATGACCTGGGGAAGACGGCTGCGTCGCTTGACGGGCGTTTTGTGGGCCGTATATGGGTCCACCTCGCACGGCCGCATCGATGCAAGTCCTACTGTCCAGAATTCTGCGACGCGCAGCACGCGTTGATCATGCCTTGGCTTGGTGCGGCAGAAAGCTTGCCGGCACCCTCCTGACGGTCTTCGTCGCCCTGCTGTTGGCGGCCACGCCGGCACAGCGGGCCGATGCGGCTGAGCCGCACCGCTACGCGCTCTCGATGTTCCACTTCAACATTCAGTACGTGGCCGGGGGACTCGAAGGCTTCGTCCCCGGGCTGCCAGCCGATTCGCCACAGGTGCGCAACTGGGAAATCGACGACGAGATGGTCGAAGACCATATCATCACCGAGAGCTTCGAGCCTGTCCTGGATCTCTACCTCGCGCATCCGACCTGGGGAGTGGACATCGAGCTCCAGGGCTACTTTCTCGATGTTCTTGCCGCACGCCACCCAACCGTCCTCGCCAAGCTCAGGAGCCTCGCCGTCTCCGGGCAGGCCGAGGTCGTCAGCTTCCATTACTCCGATCAACTCTTCCTGGCGTTTCCACGCGAGGACTGGGAGCGTTCTCAGACTCTCACGCGTCAGACCTTCGAGCGCAACGGCATCCCGCTAGCGACCACCGTCTTCGCACAGGAGGGGCAGGCCGGAACGGGAATGCCGCGGGCGATGGCGGAGCGCGGCTACCGAGTTCTTGTGTGGCCGAAGAACCTCTTCAGTTTCCAGCACGGGGCGTTCGATGCGGCTCCGTATTACAGTCTTGGTGGTGTCGACATGATCGCCGGGGCGCAGGGCGTCCGCAGCGTCGCGGGCGATGTCGAGATCGACGTCGATTGGACCTTCTTCGACGATGGCGAGAAGCTCGCGACCGGCGACGCGGATCCGTATTTCACCCCGATCTTCATCCACAAGCCGCCGGCAGTTGCACGCTACGAGAAAGAGGTGGCGGGCCTCGAAGCCCAAGGCTACTCGATCTCGACGATCGGCCGCTACGTTTCTGAGGTGCGCGGGCTCGGGGTCGAGCCGGCTCAAGCACCGCCGCTGCTAGACGGAACCTGGCAGCCCAACAGCACCGACGGAATGCGCAAGTGGCTCGGTGGGGCGGGCATCTGGGATGCGGAGCGCGACAACGATGTGCGCTCCGTGCAGGCGCTGGCGCATAGAGAAATTGTTGCTGCGGAGACGGCTGCACACGCGAGCGCGATCGACCGGTCGCCGCTGGACGACGCCTGGCGTTTGCTCGCTCTGTCGGAGGTTTCCGATTCAACCGGCATCAACCCATTCCGCGGCGAGGTCGAGTACGGGATCGGCGATGCGACCGAAGCGCTGCGCATCGCCACCGAGGCGATCGACCAGGCGAAGGCGAGTCTCGGCGCGCAAACGGTGCAGATCGATGTGGCGCAGGGATCCGTTCAGGTCGAACCGCCCGTGCCCGAGGGGGGAGGGGAGATCGCGCCGCCGCTGCAAGTCCGTGTCGACGCGGGCGGGCGCACATGGCGACAGAGCTGGACCGGGGCAGCAGCCGGTGTGGCGCGCCTGGAGTTGCAATTCGACCCCGGATCCGCCGCGCCGTCCAGGAAGCTGGCGGTCACGTTTCCTGGTGATTCGACGGAGATCGTCTACTGCCCCGCCCTCGACGACGACCGGCCGGTTTCGATTCCAAAGAGCTCCTTTACATTCGATCACTATCAGATGGCGCTGGCCAACGGCTTGATCGGCCTTTCGGCGCAAAGATTCGTCGTCAAGGAGACGGCTCGGGTCCATCTCGCGGCGACCGTGACGCCGACGGACGGGGATGTCACGTTCAGCGACGATACGGCGCCGACGCAAGACCGTCTGACTTGGGTCTTTCACGTCGTGGATGGAACGCTCGATGACGCGGTCGGCTATGCAAACCGGCTCAACGTAAGCCCGACGGTGATCCGATGAAGCGTCCATCGTTCCAAGTGCGACTCGGGTTGGTTTGCCTCCTGTTCGTTGCCGCCGGCTGCGGCGGCGGAAACGGCGCGGCCACGCCGACCAGCTCGCCAACCTTCACCTCCACTGCAACGGCTACGCTGACACCGACAGCCACCTTCACCTACACTCCAACGAACACGCCGATACCGACAACCACCGCTACCCCCACGCCGACGCGCACGTCGATTCCCACGGCGACCGTTACCTCAACTCCAACGCCGACAGCGACGAGGTTGCCTGGCGTCGAGATGGCGGGACGGCTCGACCTCGACATCCGCTGGAGCGCCGATGTGGAAATCCGTGTCGTGGGAAAGAACCTCACGGCGATGCTGACACTCAACGATGCGCGCGAGGTGGCCGTTGCCGGCGTCGCGCTCGAAGGAATGGGGAACGTCCACGACTTCCCGGAAGTCGATGCAGTTCTCTACACCGCACGCTTTACGTCGCCGCCAGTCGCCGATGGACGCTGTGGTGCGCAGCCCGTCTCGCTATCGCTGACGCTTTTGCGTAGAGGCACAAACGACCACGTCGCCGGTGGGGTCGCCGTCTACTGCGGGGCCAACACCAACTCGGGCACCGCGGCGCGGATGCTCCGCCTCGCGGGCTCGCTCACGGCCAAGTGAGCCTTGGTCGGGCCCAGGTGCCCGCAAGAACGGGGATGAGCTTGTCGAGAGTCTCACCCCCAGCCGCGATCTCGTCGCATGGCGGGAAGAGCCGATGCCGCGACTAACCGATGTCCATCTGACGCAGAAGAAGCCGGTCGCGGACGCGCTGCGGCAGAAACCGATTGAGCGCCAGAAACAGACGGCTTTGCGGATCGATCGGATTGTGCAGCTTCGGCTGCGGCGCGCGCACGACGCGCAGGATCTGCTCGGCGGCCGCCGCCGGATCGAGCGCCGTTTGGATCAGCTTTTCATCGCGCGCGATGAAGCGTCGCACACGTTCGCGGTACGGTGATCCCTCTCGCGGCAGGATGTGGATCTTGGCCGCGAAGCGTGTCGAGACTTGCGCCGGCTGGATGAGAGCGACGCGAATGCCGAATGGCTCCACTTCGTAGCGCAGCGACAACACCAGTCCCTCGACGGCAAACTTGGTCGCCGAGTAGATCGATTCGAACGGGAACGGGATCTGTCCCACCAGCGACGACACGGCGATCAGCTTCCCGGTGCGGCGCTCGCGCATGCTCGGCACGAAGGCCTGCAGGATCGCCGCGGTGCCCATGACGTTGATCTCCAAGCAACGGCTCGCCTTGTCGAGATCGAGCTCCTCGAACGGTCCGAAGAAGCCGATGCCGACGTTCGACAGCACCGTGTCGACGTGCCCGTACTTGCGCAGGACCTCGTCGCGGAAGGCAGCGATACCCGGCCGATCGCAGACGTCGAGTGTGGTCAGCAACGCGTCGCTGCCGCGTGCTTGCAACTCGCCGCGCAACGACTCGATTCCGCCAGCGTCGACGTCGAATCCGGCAACCGCATCGCCCGCAGCCGCCAGACGCAACGCCACTTCACGTCCCATTCCCTGCGCCAGTCCTGTGATCACCACTACCTGCATGAAACGCCCCTCCGGTCTCTGTCGTTCACACCAGCCTACCGTCGCGAAAGCGCTGGCCGATCTCCTTCATCG
Organism: Deltaproteobacteria bacterium; assembly: GCA_016200585.1. Lineage (GTDB taxonomy): Bacteria > Desulfobacterota > Binatia > HRBIN30 > HRBIN30 > JACQEN01. Next base: position 936 of record JACQEN010000282.1, on the reverse strand, counting down.
ATTCGGCGAAGCTCGGGAAGAGCAGCCGATAGCCGATTGCTTTCAGCCGGCTGTTGTCCACCACGTAATCAGCGCACAGGTAGCGCACCGCATCGGCCTCGAGATCGGGAATACGGTGTCTCAGCCGCGCGACCAATCCCTGCGCGCGCGCCGCCAGCGCCACAACAGCGAGCGGCAGATGCGTCCGCGGCACAGCCGTTCCGAAGGCCTCGGCGGCCAGCGCCAGCGCTTCTTCAATAGTTGGATGACTGTCGTCCACGACGTTGAATGCATGCCCGATGGCCTCCTGGCGCAGTGACACGAAGTAGGCCGCTGCAGCGACATCTTCGACCCGTACGTTGGCCAGACGCTGCCGGCCGTTCCCAGGGATCGCGCCGATCGTCGTCGGGCGAGAGAAAACCTTACCGGCGCCGTCGGTGCAGCCGGGGCCGTACACGGTGCACGGTCGTAACACGATCGCGGGAAGCCCTACGCGCTTGGCCTGCCAGACGATGTCCTCGCCGTCACGCTTACTGCATCCGTAATCATCTTGAGGCTCGCGCGGACCATCCTCGACGAACGGCACACTTCGGTAAGGGCCGTAGACGCTGGTCGAGCTCATATGCACAAACACCCTGACCCCAGCCGCTCCGGCCAGCGCGGTCATGTGCTGCACGCCGTCGACATTGACGCGACGTAGGACGGAGTACGGAGTCGAGAAGTTGCAGATCGCACCCAGATGAAAAACACGGTCGACGGTGCCGGCGAAGAGCGGCGGCACCGTGTCCGGCAGCCAAATTGGGGGTAGATCCGCGTGCAGGATACCATCGCGTCGATTGCATCGAGCAAGACCTGGCAGTCGGGCCGGACCCGCGACGAGCCACGCTGCCGCATCTGTCGCTCGCCGGTCAGGCACACCTTCGTCGATCTCGGCATGTCGCCGCTGTGCGAGAGCTT
>JACQEN010000281.1:5413-34983 GCA_016200585.1 Deltaproteobacteria bacterium | reverse complement strand
CATCGCGGTGACCACCAATATGTTCTGTCTGCCCGACGGCGACGAGGCACGCCATCTTTACGCCGGGGCAAAGGTCGAACGCTTCACCGAGTACTTCTTTCACTGGCTCGATTCGATCCCGCGCCCACAAGGGCTGCCGAAGGAAGGTCCGGTCGGTCCGCTGCCGCAGATCACCCCCGATCAGCTCAAAGCCGGTCTCGCCGGCGGTGGTCGCCAGATCGGCTCGCCGGAAGAAATCGCCAAGGTCATCCAGATGTACGAGGATCTCGGCGTCGACCAGTTGATCTATGCGCCGTTGACCCTGACGCTCGACCAGAAGCACGTGCTACGCTCGATCGAGACCTTCGGCAAACATGTGCTGCCGAAATTCGACAAAGACCCGGTCCACAGCACCCGGCGCCAGCGCGAAGCACAAGTCGGCGCCAAGGCAGCATAGCGCGCCGCACGCCTTCCAGATCCGAGACGACGTCCGTGAGTGAGCCGTTGCGTTACGACAAGGTGTTGATCGGCGGGCAATGGGTAGCAGCCGCGCGCGGCACCTATCCGATCATCGGCCCCGCCAGCGAGGACACCGTCGCTCTGGCGCCGGAAGCTTCGGTCGAGCAGGCTAGAGCAGCGGCACATGCCGCACGCGTGGCTTTCGAGAGCGGCCCGTGGCGCAGCATGTCGGCAAGCGAACGCGGCGCATTGTTGCGCAAAGCGGCCGAGAAGTTCCGCTCCGAAATGAACGGTCTGGTCGACTTGACGATCGACGAAACCGGGGCCGTGAAACCCATTGCGGTTTCGCAGCAGGTCGGTGCCGTCGCTCTACGCCTGGAGAAGAATGCCGAGCTCGCAGGATTGCTCGGCGACGAAGCCCTGCCGCCACGCGAGCTCGCCGCCCGCGGCATCAGCTCCGGGCTGGTGGTGCGCGAACCTGTAGGCGTCGTCGCCTGTATCACGCCGTTCAACTTTCCGATGACCAACTGTGCCGGCAAAATCGGCCCGGCGCTGGCCTGCGGCAACACAGCCGTCGTCAAGCCCGCACCGGTCGACCCGATCGGCGTCGCAGAGCTGTGCCGGATCGTCGATTCCGTTTTGCCGCCCGGGGTGTTGAACTTCGTCTGCGGTTCCGGGCCCGACATCGGCGCCGCGCTCACCGAGTCACCCGACGTCGACATGATCTCCTTCACCGGCAGCACGGCCGTTGGCAGCCGCATTCAAGAAACGGCCGGCAAGCGGATGAAACGCACGCTGATGGAGCTCGGCGGCAAGTCGGCGACCATCGTCTTCGCCGACGCCGACCTGAAACGGGCATTGAGCGGCGCCATGCAAGTGTGGACCTTCCACACCGGGCAGATCTGTATCGCCGGCACACGCCTGCTCGTCGAAGCATCGGTGTACGATGAATTCACCGCGCAGCTGGCTGCAGCAGGGAAGACCCTCGTGATTGGCGATCCACGCGAGGCCGGTGTCGTCGTCGGACCGCTGGTGTCGGCGACACAGCGGCAACGCGTCGAGCACTATGTCGCCATCGGTGTCGCCGAGGGTGCGACGTTGGCATGCGGCGGCAAGCGTCCCGCCCATCTAAAGCAGGGGTACTACATCGAACCGGCGCTGTTCACCCACGCTCGCAACGACATGACGATTGCGCGCGAAGAAATCTTCGGCCCGGTGATCACGGCGATTCCATTCCGTGACGAGGCGGAAGCCATCGCCATCGCCAACGACTCCGACTTCGGCCTGTACGGTTACATCTGGAGCGGCGATACGGCGCGTGGTATCCGCGTGGCGCGCGCGCTGCGCACCGGCACGGTGCAGATCAACGGTGCGCCGCCGAATCCCGATGCGCCTTTCGGCGGCTACAAGCAAAGCGGCGTCGGACGTGACGGCGGCCGTTATGCGATCGACGCGTACACGGAGATGAAGTACATCGGGTGGACGGCATGAGGAACGTAGGGCGTTGCGCGTCGGGCGTCGGGCGTGGGGAGATTGCATGAAGGCCGCGGTGTTTTGGGGTGTCGAGAAGCCGGTGTCGGTGCGGGATGTGAAGCTCAAGGATCCCGGCCCCGGGGAAGTACGTGTCCGTCTCAAAGCGGCGGGTCTCTGTCACTCGGATCTGAGCGTCATCGACGGAACCATCCCCTACCCTGTTCCTGTCGTCCTCGGCCACGAAGGAGCCGGAATCATCGACGCGCTTGGCACCGGCGTTACCTCGGTCAAGGAAGGCGAAGCGGTCATCGTCTCCACGCTTTCGCACTGTGGACGCTGCCCGGCGTGTGAGGTTGGCAAGCCGACGCAATGCCGCAATGCTCCGAGCCCGAAGGACTCTCTGCCGTTCACCGTCGATGGCAAACCCGCCTTCCAATTCGCCAACGCCTCGGTGTTTGCCGAAGCGACGGTGGTGCGCGAGCAAGGCGCCATCCCGATCGACAAGCGGGTGCCCTTCGATCGTGCCTGTCTGATCGGCTGCGGCATCATGACCGGCTTCGGTGCGGTGATTAACCGCGCCAAGGTGGAGACCGGCGCCACCATGGCGGTCTTCGGCGTCGGCGGTATCGGCCTCAACTGCGTCCAGGGCGGCGTCCTGGCCGGCGCTGCGAAGATCATCGCCGTCGACGTCATGCCGCAGAAGCTCGAGTGGGCCAAGCGCTTCGGCGCCACGCACACCGTCGACAGCTCGAAGGAAGATGCTGTCGCCGCCGTGCGCGATCTCACCGGCGGCGGCGCCGACTATACCTTCGAGGCGGTCGGCAACATCGCGGTGATCAAGCAAGCGCTCGAAGCGCTTGGACCTGGCGGCGCCCTGACCATCGTCGGCGTGCCGAAGATGGGAACGAGCTTCGATTTTGTGGTCCACGGACTGTATCAAAACAAAGCGATCCTCGGCTGCCGCTACGGCACGGCGCGTCCACGCGTCGATTTCCCGATGCTCGCCGAGCTCTATCTAAACGGCCGGCTGAAGATCGACGAGCTGATCACGCAGCACTACCGGCTCGACGACTTCGAGACGGCCATCGCCGATCTGCGCCACGGCAGTCTGGCGCGTGGCGTATTCGATTTGGAAGAACACTAGGGCAAACGATCCACGGATTTAGGAGGATCAGCAATGGGCAAATACGGTTACTACGTCATCGATGCCGACGGTCACGGCGGCGATCTGCCGAATTGGCAAGGCCGCCTGCCGGCGGAGTTTCAACCCAAGTGGGAAGAGCGCCGCGAGCGTATCAAGAAGCACTTTGCCAACCTGCCGGGCGTCGGCGTCAAGCAAACCAAAGGTACCGCGAAGCTCGACAGCCTCGAACGTGCCGGCATGACCGACCCGAAGTCGCGCCTCGAAGACATGGACCTCGAGGGAATCGATCGGACGATCATGTTTCCCGGCGGCGCCGGCGAGGAATGGGCGGGGCTCGATCGCGATTTCGCCATCGCGCTTTGCCGAACCTTGAACGATGCGCGCGCCGAGTTTCTGAAATACGAACCGAAGCGTCTGATGTCGGTTGCCAAGCTGCCGATGATCGACCCGCAAGCCGCGGTGGCCGAGCTACGCCGTTGCGTCAAAGAACACGGCATGGTCGGCATGGTCACGCCGCAACACGTTCGCGAAAAGAATCTCGACCACCCGAGCTTCGACATCGTCTGGGCCGAGGCCGAGCGCCTCAACGTTTCCATTTGCGTCCACGGCGGCGGACAAGCCATCGACCAGGTACCGATCGGCGTCGACCGCTTCACGACGCGCTTGGAAACGCATGCCTTCACTCATCCGGTCGGACAGATGCTCGCCGTCATGAGCTTCAGCGTCGGCGGCATTTTGCACAAGTTCCCCAAGCTGCGCGTCGCCTTCCTCGAAGCCAACGTCGGCTGGTTACCGTTCTGGCTCGAGCGTCTCGACGAGCACTGGGAGCTGACCCCCGAGCAAGCGCCGCTCATCGATCGCAAACCGAGCGAGTACATTCTCTCGGGGCGTTGTTTCATCGGCTGCGATCCCGACGAATCGACAATCCCCAACGTCGTCAACGCCTGCGGTGAGGGCGTCGTCGTCTACGCCTCCGACTACTGTCACTGGGATTGCCGTTTCCCCGACACGGTGAAGATGATCAGCGAACGCAGCGACCTGTCGAAGTCGGCGAAGGAAGCCATCCTGCACACGAACCCGGGGAGGTTGTACAATTTGCAGTGACCTGAGCTGCACCACGCAGTCCTCTTCTCACGTGTCACGGGAGCGACATCGAGCTGGTTGCTCGGGCGAATCGCCGCGACGCCGCAATCGAAGGCCCTGCAGAATTTCGCGACAGTGTCCTACTTCGAAGGCCCTGTTGATCTGTCGACTCTTCTCTCTTAAACCTCGCGTGCCATGCCTATTGATCCGGCCGCGCTTCTCGAACCATCACGCACCGCCCTGCTGCTGATGGAATGCCAGAACGGCATCATCGGCCAGGGAGGCGGGCGCTTGAACGCATTGGCGGAGGCGGTCGAGCGCCACGGTGTCGTGCCGCAGATCCAGCGCCTGCTCACCGCCGCCCGCGCCGCCACGGTGCCGGTGTTCTATCTCACCGTGGGACGTCGTACCGACAGCGCCGGCTCGACCGCCAACTGTCTGCTGCTTGCCATCGGTCGCAAGGGGACGCCGCTGATACCCGGATCGCCGCAGCACTCAGTGGTGAGCGCGCTGGCGCCGCAGAAAGGCGATTTCGTGGTCAACCGCTTTCATGGAGTCACTCCGTTTCATTCCACGGAGCTCGACCAGCTCTTGCGCAACATCGGCGTTCGCACCGTGGTGTGCGCCGGCGTGTCGGTCAACGTCGGTATCACCGGGATGACGATCGAAGCGGTGAACGCCGGGTATCAGGTCGTCATCCCGCGCCAAGCGGTCACCGGAACTCCGGACGCCTACGTCGACGCGGTGTTCGACAATACCTTGCGTCTGCTCGCCACGGTGAGCACCGTCGACGACGTGGTGGCAGCGTGGAGTCGGCAAGGCTAGGAACGAGCCCCATGGCAACGGATCGGTTCAAGGATCGCGTCGTTTTCGTGACCGGCGCGGGGTCGGGCATCGGTCGCGGCACCGCCGAGATCTTCGCCCGTGAAGGAGCGAAGGTCTTCGCCGTCGACCTCAACGAAGACGGCTTGAAGCAAACCATAGCCGCGATTTCTGCGGCCGGTGGAGTTGCCGACGGCGTTGCTTGCGACGTCGCGTCGATGGCGTCGGTACGCGATGCAATGACCCGCGCCATCTCCACCTTCGAGAGCCTCGATGTTCTGGTCAACGCCGCCGGGGTGGGCCGCGCCATCCGCTTCGAGAACATGGACGAAGCCGAGTGGCATCGCGTGCTGTCGATCAACCTCTACGGTCCGTTCAACACCACCAAAGTTGCCATCGAACACTTGCTGAAACGCAAGAATGCCAACATCGTCAACGTCGCCTCGATCTCGGCCATGCGCGGCCAGGCGTACAACGCCCACTACTGCGCCTCCAAGGCCGGCCTGCTGAATTTCACACGTTCGCTGGCGCTCGAGTTTGCCTCACGCGGGCTGCGCGCCAACTGCGTCTGCCCCGGCGGAGTGAAGACGCCGCTGGTGCGCAATTTCACCCCCGACAGCGACATGGAACCGCATCTTATCGCCTACTCCATGCCGCCCGTGCCGGGGAAGTGGGGCAAGCCGGAAGACATCGCCAACGTGATTGCCTTCCTTGCCTCCGATGAGGCGCGCATGATCAACGGTGCAGCGCTGGTCGCCGACTTCGGAGTCCTGGCCTGAGGTTGCGTGCAATGAAATCCAACGCTGTTCGACCACAATGCTGATCCTCGAAGTCCTCGCCAAACAGGTCGCGGAGCGCCGCGACCACCCCTTTCTGATCCATGAAGGCCGGCGCGTCAGCTACCGTGAGTTCGATTCGCTGACCAACCGGGTGGCGCATGCGCTGCAGGATCTCGGCGTACAAAAGGGCGACCGTGTCACGTTGGGCATGGGCAATTCCGTCGAATACTTGCTGGCGGCGTTTGGCGTGTTCAAAGCCGGCGCGCTGATGAATCCCATCAATCCGGCGCTCGGCACGGCGGAGCTCACCTACATCATCGGCCATGCCGAACCGCGCGTGCTCATCACCAGCGTCGACAGCATTGCTCAGCTCCGTCCGGCGGTTGCCAAGAACGTTCCGGTCGCCTGTTTCGGCGCGGTCGACGGCGCCATCGATCTGCAAAGGCGGATCGCGGCGGCCTCATCTCAATCGCCGAAGGTCGAGGTCGGTCCCAGCGACGCATCGACCTTGCTCTACACCTCCGGCACCACCGGCAATCCCAAGGGCGTCGTCTTCCATCATTGCAGCACCGGCGCCGCCGGCATGCACTTCCTTGAAACACTCGGCATCAATCGCGACGACACGATTCTGGCCGTGACGCCGCTGTTCCACGGCAATGCCTGGGGGGCAACCGTCACCGCGTTGCAGGCAGGCGGCACCCTCGTCTTTCCAAAGGCCTTCTCGGCCTCGCAGTTCTGGCCTTTGGTGCACGAGACGCACGCCACCGTCCTCTACACGCTCGGAACGATCCTGGCGATTCTGCTGACGCAGGAGCCGAACGAGCTCGAGCGCGACAATCCGCTGCGCGTCATTCTCGGCTTGGGCAGCGCGCCGATCCGCGAGCGCATCATCCAACGCTTCGGGGTGCAGCACGTCGCCGAGTGCTTCGGCTCAACCGATGCCGGGGTCGTGACCATCGAACCGCTGGGCCAGGCGCCGCGCCCGGGCTCGGCCGGTCCGCCGGTCCCCGGCGTGCAGATCCGCATCCTCGACGACGCCGGACACGTCCAACCGCCGCGCGCCGTTGGCGAGATCATCATCCGCTCGCCGCATCGCATGGCGGAATATTTTCGCGATCCGGAACAGACGCGGCAGACACTACGCGACGACTGGTTCTACACCGGCGACCTCGGCTACCTCGACGAAGACGGTTGGCTGTACTTCGTCGATCGCAAACGCGACGTCATCCGCCGCGGCGGCGAGAACATCTCGTCGGTGTTGATCGAGAAAACCCTGCGCGAGCATCCGAGTGTCGTTGACGCCGCGGTCATTGGCTTGCCCGACCCGGTTCTCGGGCAGGAAATCAAAGCCTTCATCGTCGCCAAGAAGGCGGTGACCGAAGAGGAGCTGCGCGCCTTCGCCGCCGCACGTCTGGCGAAATTTCAGGTGCCGCGCCTGTGGGAGTTCCGCGACTCGTTACCCAAAACCGCGTCGATGCGCGTCGAGAAGTACAAGCTGCGCCAAGAGTCGGGAGCGACCGGCAAGGCGCTGCTGGGATAGCTCCGGTAGCTTCTCTGAGCGTCTTTACGCCCGCCCCCGTTCGGGAAACTCGATCGCAGAAGGGAGTCGGCCGGCGAGTGAGCGCGAGAAGAGTATACGTCGAAGTCGACCCGCAGCTTGAGCGGCTTGCGTATCGCTGTCATCCCAACGGCTGTCCGAGCGGGCAGACCTGTTGCGTCGGCCTCGCCGTCAGCGTGTCGCGCTCCGAGGTGCGCCGAATCGATTCGCTTATGGATGAGCTCGTGCGGCTGGTTCCGAGCCTGCGCCGCGACGGCGTCTACGCCGATGTTTTCGTCGACGAACCGCAAGGGCTGCAGATCGAACCACGCGACGGGCTCGGGACCTGCCCGTTTCTCTTCCAGCGGCGTGGACGCGCCCTGTGCTCCCTCCACCACCTCGCCTTGCGAAGCGGGCGCGACGTCGCCACCGTGAAGCCACGCGCCTGTCGTCACTGGCCGCTGATCCTCGAATCATTGGGACGCCGGCGCATACGCATCACCGTCGATCCGAGTGCGCAAGCGCTCGGCTGCGTCGCTCCGGTGGCCGAGCTTCCCGGACAACCGTCGGTTCGCGACGCCTTCACCGGCGAGATCGCCGAGCTGAAGCGCATTGTGGGTAAGATCGACACCGGTCGGCGACCGATCTAGAGCGCTGCTCGGTCGACGATCGCTTCAAGAGCTTCCGGAACAACCCAGCATCGCCTGATTGACGCTACGGATGACCTCTTCGATCGTCACTTCCTGATCGCCGTCGAGGTCGGCGGCCAAACATGTAGCCAGGCTCGCCTGTCCTTGCGCGATGCTGACGGCACGTAAGAGGTCGTCGACCTCGACGCGTCCATTGTGATCGCAATCCCCCGAACAGGCCGCTCCCGCAATCCGCAGGACGCCATCCTGGGTGATTGCCGGGACGCGCTGCCCGCCAGCATCACTGGCAATCGCGCCACTCAGATGGATGGCATGCTCACCCATAGTGATACCGGCAGGAATTGCGATGCTACAGCGGAAGAGCTCGCCGGGGGCGTTGATGGGTTTCGAGTTGTCGAAGCTGACAATCACCGCGCGCACGGTGCGGCATTGCGTCGCCGAACAGCCCTCCGGGAGCTTGGTGAAGCGCGATGCCGGCTTGTCGATCTGCGCATCGACGCTGCAGTCATCGATGCGCAACGGCGGTTCGACCGCCAGGTCGACCTGCACACCGGCGACGTCTTCGCTGCCGTCGAGGTTCACTGCGGCAACGGCGACGGACCCAGCGAAAGCCGGTACCGACACGGCCGTGAGGAGTACCGGCACCGGTGTCGCCGAAGGCGTACGCGTCGGCAAGGTCGTGGCAGTGCTCGTCCGTGTCGGCAACGGCGACGATGTCGGCGGCAGCGTCGGCGTGATCGTATGTGTCGGTCGCGGCGTCGATGCGTTCGGATCGTGACAGGCGTGAATCTTCGCGGCGATGACGTTATCGCCACCTTCTAGGACGTCGAGAACCTGACCGCTGACCGAATCGACGACGGCAACGCCGTTCCCGGTAGCCGCATAGAGCAACGTGCCTTCGCTGGCGCGAGTCATCGAGTACCCGGTGAAGTCGGTGCTCGCCAAGCTCTGCCCCGACAAAGCATCGAAGATCGCACCAGGGGTCCCCGCCACAACCAATCTCTTGCTATCGCCCGAAGCAACGACACCGGACACATTGCTCAGAGCGACGTTCCACAACGGCGTAAAGTCAGCCGACCGAACGGTCCAGATCTTGAGCTGCCCCAGGTACGCACCGGGTGCGAATACGGCGAACCAGCTCCCATCTGGCGCACGCGCAACCCGGACGCTCTCCTCGCGCAGCGGCAGACGCGTCGAGCGCAACGTATCGCCGGATGTGAGGGAGACGGCCAGCAGATCGGTGGTGCAATAGGTGTTGCACGTCAGGCCCTTGATCGGCGTCATCGTGCAATGCTCTTCGCAGTGCGCCCGCGTCGCGAGTGCCGTCACGCCGTCCTCAAGCACCTCCTGCACTCGCACACCATCGGGCAATGCAACCGTGGAGAGTGCCGCCAGATTGTCGCGCCCGAGAATCACCGCCGGACCGGGGGAGCACGGAACGACGACGCTCGACTCGGTGAAGAGCACCGGGCCGGCCACTTGCCTGCAGACGTTGGCGGCTTGAACGAGCGCACCGCTGGCTGCGTCGTAACGCCAGAGGCTGCCGCCGTAGCGCGTCGCATCGATCCAGCGACCATCCGCGGTCACCGCGAAGCTCGTATCCGATGCATCGGGAAGGATACTACGCACAACCCGGCCCGATGCCGCGTCGGTGGCGATCAGCCGGCGATCCGTGCTGAGAACACATTCGGACGCGTCGTCGTCTGGCGGTGCAGGCGGATAGGGAACGGAAGGTCGAACCGAAAGCGCGGCGACGCTGCTGGGATTCCCCAGAGCACGAACTTTCGCGATCACACGGCGGCTCGTGGTGTCGACCGTCGACACCAAATTGGCGTCCGGATGGGTCAGAAACAAACGCCGCCCATCCGCACTCATCGCCATCGACGATGCCGGCGCCGTAAGGTCGATCATGGCCACCGTCGACAGCTCATGCGGGTCGATCACAAGCACCGAGGCGCCTTGTACAACGTACAGCTCGGTGCCCTGCGGATTCAGCGCCAAACCCAGCGCCTGCCCCAGAGCGACCGACGCCCCGCTGACACCATGCTCGAGGTCGACGATCGCCAGCCGCACGCCGCCATCGCCATCGTACTGCAAAGTCCACGCGGTCGTGCCACTGGCGTCGGCAACCATCTCGAAGACCCAGCTGAGCACAGCGATCTCGGCGCGCACGGTATCGGTAAACGGGTTGAGCACGAACAGCGTCGGTTCGCCGCTGGCTGATGCCGCCGACACCAGAAGCGAGCTCGGATCACTGCTGATCAACGCCGCCCTGGAAGGGTTGAGTATCGAGGTTGGGTGCCAGGCATCATTCACAGCTTGTAAATCGAGCCATTCAACGTCGCTCCCACAGCTGAACAAATAGTGGCCGTCGCCAGAGGCAAGAAACTGCCGTGAAGCCTGCCGATACCGAGACGCCGCGTGGGCCGCGAGCTCTTGTCTTGCAGCCGTCGCGACAGCAAAGCCAACGACCGCATCGAAGAATGAGCCGTACGAATCGACATGCTCGTCGAAGAACACCGAAGTCCCAGACCGGTCGGATGTCAGCAGATGGGTTCGGCTCGTCGTCGGAATGTTCCAGAGAATTTGCCCGTCGTTGGCGTCGAATACGGCGGCGTTGCGCGCCAGCGGATCGAGAACAAACACCGTATCGTCGGACCCCACAGCAGGAGCGCCTGCCAGCGCCAGCGCAATCAGAGCCAACAGCACCGTGCAACACCGACTCATCAAGTCGCCAGGAGTGATTCTAGACTTAATCACCTTGCGTTGTTCACTACCTCGGGCAGCACAACCCTGACAAATGAAATATTGAAAACTTTCGTGCCGAAACTTGCGGCGCAACCGCAGCGTTGGTGCCAGCGTTTCGTTGAATGATCCATCAAAGATGTTGCGACGGAGGTCGTACTTTGCGGCGCCCGCGCGCCACCCTTGATCATTAGCCTCAATTATTGGTTGACAAGTTTTGTCGATACAGCCTAAGCAGCTACTCGGGCGACCATCACAAACGAAGGAGGGCCACAATGAGCGATGCGAGGCGAGCGCATTTGTGGAGTCGACTGTTGGCAGGCGGGGCTCTGTCCGTAGTGCTGGCAGTTCCGGTTCAGGCGGCGACGACATGGTACGTCGCCAACAATGGGTCTGATCTCTTCAGCCCGTCGTGCGGCAGCAAACCCCTACCGTGCCGTTCCATCAGCAAAGCCATCACACTGGCGGCGGCCGGCGACACGATCCTCATCGGCCCCGGCCACTACGGCGATCTCGATGGTAGCGGCACCTTCGGAGATTTCCCGGGTGAGGAAGCCGCCGAAATCGGCAGCGGCTGCGAGTGCATGATCAAGGTCGACAAGCAGCTCACCATGCTGTCGCGCGACGGCGCCTTGGTCACCGTGCTCGACGCCGGTGGGCTGACGCAAAGCGTGGTACACATCGCGCTGCCGAGCGCCGACGGTACGGTGTTCGGAAAGCTCAACAAGGGGTTCACGCTCCGCAACGGCGCGGCGAACGGGCTGCTCACCGACCCCTCGACGGGAACCAGCTCGGTGCAGATTGTCGGTAACGTGGCGATCTCGAATCCGACCGGTTTCAACGTGGGGTTGGAAGGAGACCTGACCAAACCGACCCTCGTCGACAATCTCGCTATGGAGAGCTCGACGGCTGGTTTCTCCTTGTCTGGAAACTACAGCGGAATGCAGCGTAATCGTGCGGTCCGCAACGGCTCGGGAATCGCCATCGGCGGCGACGGCCATAACGTCTGGCAAAACGTCGCGGTGCAGAATACAGACGGATTTCAAGTCGTATTGTCGGGTCCCGGAATCGGACGCCCCGCCGCTTCTCCCGATCCTCCGTGGCCCGGCTTCAAACAAAATGCGGTGATCGCTAACACCCATGCGGGCGTGAATGTCCAGGCGCTCAGCGGGACGATCCCCGGCATCTGGATGAAGAACAGCAACCTGTACGGCAACGGCGACCCGGCCGCGAACTGCGGCGTCGCAGTGGACAATGAGGAGACCACGAACCAAGCCATCGCGAGTTTCTACGACTCGTATTGGGGTTCCTCGACTGGACAGGGTCCCAACCCCGCCGATACCGCTGGCCCAACCTGCTTGACAGGCGCCGGTACAGTCTCGCCACTGTTCGTCTTCCCCGATTCTGGCTTCTTGGTCAAAGAGGTCGTGATCGCTGAGAAACCGCTCAAATAGCGGTGCAAAGGAGACATGCGATGCAACGGGCGGCGAATAACTTCCTCGTCAGAGCGACTCACCTGTGCGGGTCTTGGCGGGTTCTGGCGACCATTGTCTGGTTTGTAGCTGCGGCAGCTCCGGCGCGCGCAGCAACCACTTGGTACGTCGGCAACGACGGCAACGATACGTTTTTTCCCTCGTGCGGCACCAAAGTGCTGCCTTGCCGCTCGGTCGGCCAGGCTATCGCGATGGCGGCTGCGGGCGACACGATCATTGTCGGTCCCGGCGTCTACGGCGACCTCGACGGCAGCGGCGTGCTGGGTGACTTTCCCGGTGAGGATGCGGCGACCGGCGGCTGCAACTGTATGATCAACGTCAACAAGCAGCTCACGATCCTATCGCGTGATGGCGCCTACCTCACGGTGCTCGACGCCGGCGGCCTCAGGGGAAGGACCGTCGACATCCAAGCCAGCCAGACCGTGTTCGGCAAGCCCAGCAAGGGTTTCACTATGCGCAACGGCGGTACCGGCATCGGTCTGTTCACCGATCCGGCGGTGCAAAAGGTGAAAGTGCAAGGGAACGTCGCTTCGGGCAATGCAACTGGCTTCAACATCTCCGGCAACGGCGCGGGCGGAAACAGCGTGCTGGCCGCCGACAACGTGGCAATCTTGAACGGCGTCGCCTTTTTTCTCAGCGGCAGCACCAACCTTCTGCAGCGCAACCGCGCGCTCTTCAACAACGAAGGTTTTGTGGTCGGCGGTGACGCGCACAAGGTGACTCAAAATATCGCCATCGGCAATTCACTGGCGGGATTCGAAATCGATGTCCAGGCGGGAGCGCTCAACCCGGTAGCGGACTTCAGCAAGAACGCCGCGCTCGCCAATATCAACCGCGGCATCGAGGTCGTGGCGGCGCCGGGACTGGGCTCAAACGCCACCGTTGTGATTAAGAAGAACAATATGTTTGGCAACGGCGACAGCGTCGACAACTGCGGTCTGTTCATCAATAACGGCGACGCCTCCGCCAGCCTGACCGTCACCGCCAAATCCAACTTTTGGGGCATGTCGACGGGGATTGGTGTGAACCCGGCTGATTCGGCCGGTGGCGCCTGCACCACTACCGCTGGAGGCACGGTGACCCTCGATACCAGCTCACCGGCCGCCAAGGAGCTCGGCGTCGCGCAGAAGCCCCTCAAATAGCGTCGCGACACAGGCGCAGCGACACGCACATCCGAACGCGTAAATTGTCGAAGGGGGAAGGCACTATGAAACGCATCGGCATCGGCGCTGCGACGTTGACTCTTCTCCTGTCGTTCTGTGCGCTGCGGAGGGCGCACGCGACGGTTGCGGACGATCTGTGCGCACCGACCGACGACCCGTGCGTCATTGCGACCAAGGTCACCGTCGACCCAAGCTCTACCCTGGATTTCGGCACCCGCGCCTTGCGCATCCTGAAGAGCGGCGTGCTGACTTGGAGCACGAGCCTGACACTGACCGCCGGGAACTGCGATTTTCAACCGCAGAGCAAGGTCGCCGAGGCCAAGACGTCGCCGGGGACTGACTTCTTGTGGATGAACTGCAGCAGCTCGACCCTGGCCGGAACGATCCGCACCGTCGGCGGCGGCGTCCTCGTCGAAGGCCCCGGTCCCCATCTCCTGTCTGGTGTGATTCGTGCCGTGGGCGATAACGTCGGGGTGATCGCCGTCGACTCGGCCGGTCTCCCCGGAGGCATCACGGTGAGCGGCAAAATCGTTGCGAAAGCAAACAAGGGGACGCCTCCGGGTGAGTTTCGTCTGATCAGCAACTTCGGCGACGTATTGATCACCGACACCGCCCGGATCAGCGCCACGGGTGTCACCACCGAACCCAACAGCCTGCTGTGGTTCGAAGCCGGGAGCGGCAAGCTGACGATCCAGGGCAGAGTGACGGCCAAGGCCAGCAGTGGAGCTTACGACCTGAACCTCGAGGGGAATGGAGACGTTGTTCTCGGACCGAAGTCGCGCATCAGCGCGCCGGCGAAAAAGGTCGGCGCCGGGATCGGCATCAACTCGCAAGGCGGCAGGGTCGGCCTGCAGGGAAGCATTGTCGCGCCCGTCCGCCAGGTTCAGAGCGGAAGCGGTGCCCGCGTGCGCGTCTGTGCGAGCAGCGACATCCTCATCGACGGTGGCGCCAAGATCGACGCCTCCGACGGCAACTCAAACGGCTCGATCATCGTCAACGGTGGGGGCACGACATCGGTCGGAACGAACCTTCAGGGCGCCAAGGTGTTGGCCAAGACCGACGGCGATATCGAGATATGCGGCGCCACCCTGCCCGTCGTGTCAACCAAGAGTACCATCAAGCCGCCGCCGCAAGAGCTTGGCACAAACGAGTGTTTGTCGGCGAACTCTCAGTTCATCTTCTTCCTAGATTGCAATCACTAGGTAAGAACCGTCTCGCCAGAACATAGCGCCGCTTCACAGCGCGAAAACGTAGCCTCACGATCGGGTGGATCGGCCAAGCGATATTTCTGCTTGTAAGATTCACCTTGCGCCATCACCCACAGCACACGTGCCACAACGTCGGGGCGCCCAAAAGCCCGTTCCGGCGTTTCGAACATGTTGAGCATGCGCAGGAAGGCACGAAAGACAAGCGGATCGGTGCGCATGGCCAGCGCTACGCCGTCTTCGAAGAAGCGCTGCTGCATGCGATCGACGAGCTTCCTGGGAGCTCTCCCCTCGGCTCGGCGAACGGCATCGCGGTCGGCAAGAATGGAAGCGCGATAATACGGCTCGAGCTCGTCGCGTCCGCGCCGATCCAACGCCACGGCCACCGCCGCCCAATCGTCGGCGTGCGCGTCGAGCGCCTCGCCGAGAAAGTGGGCGTGCAACAGGCCCTGCGAACAGCCGCGGCCGTAGAGCGGATTGGTGCAGTACGCCGCGTCGCCCAGCACGAAGAAGCGCAGGGCCAGGGGTCCTCGGTCATCCACGAATCGGCGCGCCCGATTGATCAGTCCACCCATCGCTTGTACCGGACGAGCGCGGTCGCCAATCGGCTCGGCGAAATCCGCATCCGCCCAAGGCCGCAGCGCCGGAATACAATCGACCATCGCATCGAAAGCCGGAGCCTGCGCCAACACCTTGAGGCGCTGAAAGGCCAGGGGCACCGCGAGGGTGATCGAAAACACACGGCCATCGGCGGGGAAGATCGCGTACTTCACCCAATTGAAGTCGGCAGCCAAGGGATCGGCCGTCGGCGCCGGTTCGGACGCACCGGGTCGCATGCGGTAGAAGCGAGTGTAGTAGACGACGCCGGAAGACTCTTGCTTCTCGTGTATCGGCCGCGCTCCGACCGCCTTCAACCAGCTCGGCGCCAGCGAACGGCGACCGCTGGCATCGACGATCAAATGACCGCGCCGGATCTGCTCCCCTTGTTCGTTACGAAAACGCACTCCGGCAACAACGGGTGGAGCGCTCGGACTGGCGACCAAACCCACCACGGTCGCCTTCGGAACGAACCGCACCGCACCGAGCCGCAGGATCTCCTGGCGCAAGACCCACTCGAAGGTGATCCGCCGCATGCCGAGCGTAACCAGGTCAGCATCTTCCGGCTGCGGCTCGATCTTGGCGAGCGCCGGCGGCGGCCGATCCAACGGTCGCAGCTCGCGTGCTCCGGCCGCGAGAACCGCGGCCAGAAGGTCGGGGTACTCGTCGTGCAACAGCTTTCGCAACCTGCCGAGAAAGACATGCGAATGCCGCACCTGCGGCGCGCCGCTGCGATCCCAGCTCGAGAATGCTTCTTCGGCCGAACGCGCGGTCGGGTCGTCATCGCGTTCCAAGACGGTGACCTCAGCCCCGCGCTGCGCAAGAACCAAGGCAGCACCCAGCCCGGCAATGCCGCCGCCGATCACAACGGCGTGGCGTCCGGCAAGAGTCTGCGGTCGCGACCGGGCTTTGTTCACAGGCCTGTTGAGACTAGGCGCTGAAACCGCAGCGCCCCGCTGCGGCATCAGCGCGACTTTCCATTCGCGATCGAGGTCCTAGTTGGCGATCGGCAGCTCGTGCTTCGGTTCGAAGCGGTCGCCGTAGACGACACCGATTTTGCGGTACTTTGATTCGGTACGTTCGGTGATCAGTCCGAGCCGCATCAGATTCGGCACGACGGTGTGCATGTAGATTTCGCTGTTGATCATCGGCCATTCCGGCATGGCGTGCAGCATCTGCACCACGGAATCGGGATCGAGGCCGTACTTCGGCCCGATGTAGCGCAGGAAATCGAGTTGCTGATTGGCGTTGAGTGTTTCGAGGATGTTGAAAGCGAAATCCTCCATCTCGTTCAGCTCTTCGGGCGCAGCGCTACGCACCACCTGGCGCATGGACAGAACGCCGAAGGCGGCGTGGCGCGATTCGTCAAGCTGTACCCGGCGCACGATGTCCTTAAGCAACGGGTTGGTCGTCGCTTTGGATATCTGATCGAAGATACCGACCGCCATCCCCTCAAACAAAGTCTGCATCCCGAGCGTCTTGAGCTTCCACGTCGGCGCCGCAAGCAGCTTGTCGAGCAGGATCTTCAAGGTCGGGTCGATCGGATGGATGGAGCCCAGCTTGCGTTGCAGAAACTTGGCGATGACCTCGACGTGACGCACCTCGTCGATGACCTGCGAACCGGCGTAGAACTTCTGATCCATCGTCGGACAGGTATTGGTCAGCTGGCCGCAGAGCTGCAGGGCCGCTTGTTCGCCGTGCAAGAGTTGCGACATCAGGTGCGTGAACTCGTCGAACGCCGCCTCGCGGCACGTCGCGTCGTCGGCGCCGGTCATGCTCAGAATCGAGGGCAGCAGGAGCGCCCCCTCCTTCGGCATGAACCACTCGTCGCGCGGGAAGGCCATCGACCAATCCACGTCGCTCTCGGCGTTCCACTGCCCCTTCTTGCCGCGCTCGTAGAGGGCCAGCAGCTCCTCCACTTCGCTGCCGTACTCCCAAGTCCAATGCAGGTCGACGGGCACATCGACATCGATCTGACTGCGTAGCGATTGGATCTCTTTTTCGTCGACGAAATCGACGACCTCGAAATCGCCTACCTGGCGCCGATGCTCGGCAAGAATTTTTTCCGTCATGACTCCGATCCTCCCTTACCTCGTTTCGTGGTCACTCGCGCTCGCCCCGACATCAAGCCGTCGTGCAGGAGCGCCTTCACTTCGTCTTTGCGATGGCGCACCAACTGCGGGGTGAACAACGACTGCCCAAACATCTCTTCGCCAAATTCCCCGGAAGCAAAGTGGTAGACCGTCAAGCCGACCAAGCTCTGCAAGACGTGCGGAATACTTCTCTTGCGCAGCACGCCGGCCTGCATCCCCTCCTGCAGCAGACGTGACACGGCGCCGAACACGTGTTTGATCGTTTCGTCGACGTGCCGTTCTTCGGCGCTCGTCCCGTTCAATTCGTCGTCTTCAAAAAGCGAGCGCAACAGCAGTCGTCCGGCATTGTGGTGCTCGGCAAGCGTATCCATGAGCGTATCAAGCCAGCGGTCGAAGCGGGTTAGCACATCGCCGCCGATCGCCAGCGCCGCCATCGTCCGCTGGTCGATGATATCCAGAATGCGCCCGACAACCGCCGCATAGAGTTCCGCTTTGCTGCTGAAGTGGTGGAAGAGCGACGACTTGCTCAAACCCACTGCATCGGCGACTTCACGCATACCGATACCGGCAAAGCCACGGCGCGAAAACAGATCCTCGGCGGCGTCGAGAATCTTGTCGCGCGATCCAATCTCGATGACGGCTGCTCTCATGACCCGACCACTCGGTCGGCTAATACCGTCCGATCGGTCGGTGGTCAAGCAGAATTTTGAGGAATCTCATCGGGGAATCTGACAATCCTCAGGCTCCGCCGGCACGTCCGACGGCCGTCGGGGCAGCGCTCGACCTGCCCATGCGACTCTGGAACGGCGGCCTCGCAGACCTGAGAACTCAAGGGCGAAAGTGCCATCGTCGATTCCACAGAACACATGTTCAGCGAACGCCGCCCGGTTGGCGCATGATTCGCTATTGCAGAGTTGGGAGGAAGGGAACGACCTCTCCGAAAGGACGCAGCCATGGCCTACAAACAGTTGCTCTTTCAAATGGAGGCTCGGGAGAAGATTCTGCGCGGCGCCAGCTCGTTGGCCGACGCCGTTCGCGTCACCCTGGGCCCGCGATCGAAGTGCGTGTTGATTGGCCGCAAGTGGGGTGCGCCCATCGTCTGCAACGACGGGGTCACCATCGCAAAGGAAATCGACCTGAAGGACCCCGAGGAGAATCTTGGGGCACGCATGCTGCGCGAAGCAGCGGAACGCACCGGCGACGCCGTCGGCGACGGCACCAGCACATCGACGGTCCTGGCGCACGCCATCTTCGCCGAGGGACTGCGAAACGTCGCGGCCGGCGCCAGTGCCATCGAGCTGAAGCGCGGATTGGATCGCGGGCTGCGGGTTGCGGTGGAAGCCTTGAAGGCGATTTCGCGACCGGTGCAAAGCCGCCTCGAGCGGGCTCAGGTCGCGACCATCTCGGCCCACAACGACCCGACGATCGGCGAGCTTGTCGCCGACGCCGTGGAAAAGGTCGGGACCGACGGCGTCGTCTCGGTCGAGGAGGCGAAGACGACCGACACGACGCTCGAAGTCGTCGAGGGAATGCAGTTCGATCGCGGCTACATCTCGCCCTATTTCGTCACCGATCCCGAGCGCATGGAATGCATCCTCGAAGACCCGTTCATCTTACTGCACGAAAAGCGCATCAGCAGCATGAAGCCCCTGTTGCCGGTGCTGGAGCAGGTGGTGAAGATCGGACGGCCGGTGCTCATCATTGCCGAAGACGTCGAAGGCGAAGCCCTCGCCACACTTGTCGTGAATCGAATCCGCGGAACGCTGCCGTGCGCCGCCGTCAAGGCTCCCGGGTTCGGGGACCGTCGCAAAGCAATGCTCGAGGACATCGCCCTGCTCACGCACGGCCAGGTGATCGCAGAGGAGCTTGGTCTCGAGCTCGAGCACATCGACCCGAAGGCAATGGGTCAGGCGTCGCGGGTCGTCATCGACCGTGACAACACAACGATCATCGGCGGCAAAGGCGACAAGCACGCCATCGAAGGCCGCATCGCACAGCTGCGCCGTCAGATCGAAGAGACGACCAGCGAATACGACCGCGAAAAGCTGCGTGAGCGTTTGGCTAAGCTTGCCGGTGGGGTAGCGGTCGTACGCGTCGGAGCGCCGTCCGAAGCCGAGATGAAGAACCGCAAGGAAGCCTTCGAGGATGCCATCAGCGCAACCAAGGCCGCCATGGCTGAGGGAATCGTGCCCGGTGGGGGATTAGCGCTGCTGCGTGTCATGTCGCCGGTCGAAGCGGAGGAGTCGAAGTGCGAGGGCGATGAACGCACCGGGTTGCGTATTTTGAGACACGCGCTCGAGGCACCGACGCGGCAGATCGCCGTCAACTCGGGGGTCGACGCCGGCGTCGTCGTTGACCGCATGCGCTCGGGAACCGGCAACTTCGGCTTCGACGCGGCACGCAACATCTATGTCGACCTGGTGGAGGCCGGCATCATCGATCCGACCAAGGTCCTGCGCGTCGGGCTCGAAAACGCCGTCTCGGTCGCCAGCGTTCTACTGCTCACCGAGGCGACGTTGACCGATATCCCCGAACCCAAGCCTGAAGGCCCCGGCATCCCGGCCGAGTGAGGATGCCCTATGTCAACTCGTGCGCAAAGCGGATGTTGCCTTTGGCCATGCCGTCGAGAACGATCTGCACCCCGCCGCTGCGCATCATCCATTCGAGGCGATGGTCGCGATATTCGCGTTTGAACAAGCCTTGCTCGACGATCGCTTCGAGGTTTTGGAATCCTGCTAACGCCGCGGCAGCCGCGGTCATGCACTGAACCGTGCTGTCGCGTTGATTGGCGCGCTCCAGCCAGCCCGCCAATCGGCTCCCCGACGACGGCGGGAAGCCTTGCCCGACGGAGCCGGTCACATACGGCCACACCGAGAGGTCGCCCCAACCGAAACGCTCGCCGTTGAACCATGTGCGTGCGCCCAACTCGCGTTCGAGACGTTGGTACATGCCGCCGATCTGCTTTCCGGCACGTGCCACCAGCTGTTCGGCTTGCTCACCCTTGGCACGGCCGAAAACGCGGATCTCCGCCAAGGCCCAATTGATCGCTTCGAAGTACGTATCGCAGAGGTCTTCGAGCATGCGCACGCGCGCTCGGTCTTGCGCCGTGGCCGGTAGCATCGCCGGTTGCGGCCACTTGTCTTCGAGGTATTCGAGGATCACCGTAGAGTCGAAGACGTGAACCTCACCGTCGATCAGGCTCGGCACTTCCTGTCGCGGATTGGAGGCAACGAATTCGGAGCTGGTTCCGCCAAAAATGTCGGGCACCTCGGCGGTAAACGGAAGGCCCTTCTCGTACAGCGCCAACTTCACCTTTTGCGCGTACGGCGAAAGCGGATGTTCGTAGAGTTTGATCATGCTTACCCTCCCTCGAGTTGCATGCCGTAGCACCAACGCCCAGCGGAGGGAACAAAAGCGAGAAGTGACTTTGCCGATCCAGCCGACTTGCAGTATGCATTTCCAATGGCACGGCAATCGACAATCGAGGTTCTCGACCCGACCGCAACCGGCCCCTCCGACCTGTTACCGCTGGCGCCACCGGTCGACACCCTACGGGGCAAGGTTTTGGGCATCCGCAGGGACCGTACGTGGCGTTCGTTCACCATCTTCGCCGACGTCGTGCGCCAGGAGGCGCCTCAACGCTGGGGCGTGCGCCAGGTGATCCTCTTCGACCCCGGCGTGCGCATCGGCACCACCGAGGAAGAGCGACAGAAGGTCGCCGGCTTCGTGCGCGGCATCGACGCGGCGATCGTCGGCCTCGGCACTTGAGGGTCGTGCACGTCGTGGAGTGTCCACGACACGATCGAATGTGAGCGCGGCGGGGTCCCCGCCGTGGTCGTCGTCACCGAAGTATTCGCCAACCTTGCCGCGACTGCAGCTCGCGCCCGCGGCATGAATGAGCTGCGCACCCTGGTGTTGCCGCATCCAATGGAGACACGCACGGAGGATGAGATTCGCCACTTGGCACGCGCCGCGATGAGCGAGATCGCCCGTCTACTGACGCTTGATCGCAACGACGGCGGATCACCGTAGGACGGCAGACGTATTCGCGGCGTGTTTGTCCGCACCAAACACGTCCGACGCCTGACGCCCGACGCCCTACAACTCGAGCTCGGGCGGATCTGGCCGCGCCAGCCGCCGCATTACGGGCGGCAGCGCCGGCAGCGGCTGCGTGCGGCCAATCTGATACCAATACGCGGTGCTCGAGTAGTCGACGCTGAGCTCGTTGTTGTGCCCGGCTTCGATGGTCACCCGGATCGATTTCTCGAAATGAATCGGATCTTCGATGTGGAAGCGATACATCGAATTCTTGCCGCCCCACGGCCAGGCGTCGTTGCCGCTGTACACGGTAATCCCGTGGTACGGCGCACAGTATTCCTGCTTCGGGCAGAAGGCGGTATTGAAGTAGTCTTCCGTTCCGGTGCCATGCAGGCGCGGCGGCCAGGGCTCACCATCGATGAAGATCATGTCGTCGCCTTCGCCGTACCAATCGTTCACCTGGCGTTCGAAGACGTCGATGTTGAGGTTGCAGCCGACGTAATGCCCCCTGCCCTCGGTCGCGAGAATGACGTAATTGCGTTCGCCCGTGAGGTTCGGCTGCTCCCACGGTCCGCCGAAGCCGAAACCCGCCCCTACCGGACGTCGATCGTCGAGTCGGTAGTCCTTGCGCGTGTAGCCGTGTTCGCGCGCCGTACCGGCAGTAGGATTGAGACGGTTCCACCAAGCGTGGAAGCGCGCCAGCTGCGGATCGCTCGCCGTGTGCTCCTCGTAGTCGATGTAGAAGTAGAAGACGCGACGCTGTTCCCCCTGGTTCTCGAGCTCGAAACGCGCCCCGGTCGCAAACGGCATCGGAAACCAGCAGTTGAAGGCTTTGCCGTCTTGCGGGCTCATCTGTAGCGGCAGCGACACGAAGTTGCGGCGCAGCCCAAAGCCAACGCCGAAGAAATCGCCGAGCGGAGCTTCGACGCTCGGGGTTGCCTCGCCGTCCCAGTAGATACGCAGGACCGTCTGCCGCAGATCTTGTGCCTCCGGCGGCATCGACATCATGGTCACCCAGATATGGCGTACGCAGCCCGGCCCGTGAATCTCTCCGAACACGACTCGTTCGCCGGAATCGACGAAAATCGCATCGAGGTTGCCGCCGCTGCGATCCCATGACGAGAGCCTTCGACTCTTGAAACTGCGGAGCCGAGCCAAATTCGCCAACGTCCCTGAGCCAAGGTCCATGTCATCCACCTCCTGCCGAGCTGCGTTCTTATGCTGCCTTCAACCACGAGCCGAACGCTCCCGCTCAGCCCTATCTATCATTACCATTTCTTCTCGCTTGCGTGGCAAGTCACCAGATGTAACCCTGAGCCAACAGGGCTGATTGCGATGATCACCAACTCTCCGCCAACGTCGGCACAGCTGGGCGAAGCCCTGACGGCTCAAGAAGCTGAGCTGCGAGAAGCTCAGCTTCAGCTTGCCGAGGTACGACGTGAGCTGGCGAAGCAGCAAGACGAATTTCGGATGCTGCTCGATAATACCCACGACTTGATTGCGATTCTCGACAGCGAAGGCACGATTCGTTTTGCCAGCCCGTCACATGAACGAGTCCTCGGCTACCCTCCCGGAGAGCTTATCGGTCAAAACGTCGTCAGCTTTCTCCAAGGAGAGGACGTCCCGATCGTGGTCGCGGCGTTGACCAAGGGAATGCAGTCGCTCGGCCCTGGTACGGCGATCGAAGTACGCTTCCGCCATCGCGACGGCAGCTGGCGTATTCTCGAAGCGTTCGGTACGACTCTGGCGCGCGACGGCAAGGTCAGCGGCGTCGTCAGCTCGCGCGACATCACCAAACGCAAACACGCCGAGTTGCGTGCGCAGACCCTCGTCGACATCGCTCGCACCATGAGCGGCACGATCGACGCTCGTGGCGCCATCCACCGCATCCAGGAGCGTATCGTCGACGCAGTGAATTGTGACCGAATCGCCACCTTCCTCCACGACGCCAGGCGCGGCGGCTTCGTTCTTGCGGCCCAGCACGGCAACCCCGAAGCGCTGCTGACCGAGTTGCGTGCGGCAGTATTTCCTCTCGGACAACCGTTCGGCGGACGCGTTGCGGCAGGCGAAACCTTGGTCTGCAATGACGTGGCGCAGCAAGGCTTCTTCCCACGTGGCTTTTGCGAACGAATGGAAATTGCCGCGTTCATCGCAGCGCCGCTACGGGTTCGCGAGCACCACTACGGTGTAATGTTCGCAACAAACATCCGGCCGGATCGTCCGTTTGACGCTGACCAGACAAACGTTCTCGAGGGCATCGCCCGCCAGGCCGGCGTCGGACTGGAAGCTTCCGAGCTCTACCATGCGCAACAAGACGAAGCCGAAGTCGCTGCAGCCTTGGCTCGGATCAGCGAAGAGATGATCGGTGCGACAGTTCAACCGGCGACTCTGAATCGTCTTTGCCAGCTGACAACGGAGGTGCTGGCCTGCGACTACAGTCACACGTGGCTGCGCGACGACAAGGAAGCCACCTTCACATGCGCCGCCACCTTCGGAGATACCGAAGACAAGGTCGAAATGCTGCGCGCCATGCGATTTCCGGAAGAATATCTCAAGCCCCTCCTGCGGGCCTTCGAAAGTGACGACCTGCTCATCCCGCGGCAAGCGTCGCAGCCGACGCTACGTTTGGCCAGCAACGGCAATCCCTTTGGCCTCAGCGCAGGAGCGATCGTTGCCCTGCGCCGCGGCCAGGAGATCTTCGGTTTTCACACCGCCGGGTTTCACGGTCGCACGGCCGATCTCTCCCCCCACAAGCAACGCCTGGCACGCGGCATCGCCCATATCGCCGCGCTGGCAATCGATCACGTTCGCGTCGTCGACGAGCTGGCACACGCCAATCAGCTCAAGTCCGAGTTTGTCGCGACCATGTCGCACGAGCTCAGAACTCCCCTCAACGTCATCATCGGATACACCGATCTCCTGCGCGATGAAGCCTTCGGAGCCCTGAATGCCGATCAAGACGACACCCTGCACCGCATCAACCTGCGAGCCCGTGAGCTGCTCGAGCTGATCACCGCGACACTCGACTTCAGCCGTCTGGAAAGCGGCCGCTTGCAGATCCAGCTCGAGAGCACCGCGGTCAGCAAGGTCGTCGAGGAAATTGAGGCCGAAACACGCGAAGGCCGGGCGAAGCCGGGGGTCGATTTTCGCTGGCACGTCGCCGACAATCTACCCGAGCTGCAGACCGACCCTTTGAAGGTGAAGGTGATCCTGAAGAACCTGATCGGCAACGCAATCAAATTTACGCCTGCCGGCAGCGTCGATCTCAGCGTCGAACAGGCCACCGGCGGAATTCGATTCACCGTCACCGACACGGGGGTCGGCATCGCCCCAGAGGTTCTACCGATCATCTTCGAGCCCTTTCGTCAGGGCAATAGCGGCATCAGCCGCGAGTTCGGCGGCGTCGGGCTTGGGTTGTATATCGTGCGCCGCTTGCTCGACATGCTCGGCGGCACGGTCACCGTCGATAGCCAGATCGGAAGCGGATCGACCTTCCAGGTCTGGCTACCGCAATTCAGTCCGACGCAACAAGCGTAGAGCCATGGCACTGCCTTCTTGCGGGCAGTGCCGGCTCACATCTAGCCTCCGCACGAGGGAGCCAACATGGAACGCAAGCGCGTCGGGATCGTGATCTTCCCGCAAGTCGAGGTGCTCGACTTTTGCGGCCCGTTCGAGGTGTTCTCCGTCACGCGCCTCGACGAAGCGCGGCGTCGTGAAACGACTTCACCGTTCGAAGTGAAGCTGATCGCCGAATCCGTCGAGGCCGTCGAGACGACGGGGGGCATGCGGGTGTTACCGGACCATACCCTCGGAACAACCCCGCACCTCGACGTCCTAGTCGTGCCCGGCGGTTGGGGCACGCGCACACTGATCGGCAACCAACGACTCCTCGCCTGGATCGCCGAGCGTGCCAAGCAGGTCGAGACGCTCACTTCGGTCTGCACCGGAGCGATGCTGCTGGGCAAAGCCGGTCTCCTCGATGGTCGGCGGGCAACGACGCATTGGCGCTCACTCGACTGGATGCGCGACGAGCTACCGCGCGTGTCCGTAGTTCGCGATGAGCACGTGGTGGAAGACGGCAACCTCGTCACCTCCGCCGGAATCTCTGCGGGCATCGACATGGCGTTGCGCGTGGTTGCACGACACTGCGGAGAAACCGTAGCACGCGCCACCGCAAGAAATATGGAATACCCCTACCCGGACGACAACCGAAGGAGAGTCTGAGGTTGCTGGCGCGCCTCACGTGAAACACTTCAAAACCGCGGTCGCCTAAGGTAGTATCCGGCCACATCTCGGCGCAAAACGGAGGGGATTTCATGGAGAGAGCTTGGAGAGGTGTATTCTGCGCAGCAGCCGGTGCATTCGTTCTATTGGGCGCATCGATGGTTCAGGCGGGTGAACCATACTTTGGGGTCGACCTCGGAGCTGCCGGGCCGACGGAAAAGTTCCGCCGCACTGCCGACGTGGGCGGCTCGATCGCCGGGCATCTCGGCTACCGATTGCTCAAGCTGGGCAACAATTTCGCTTTCTCACTCGAGGGTGTTCCGCAATTCGCCGGCTTCCAAATCAAGCCCGGCGTATCGACCAAGGGGCGCGACGTCGAGAGCATCTTCTCGATCACTGCCGGCCCACGATTGTCGCTGCTCGACGAAAACCTTGAAATCTACATCTCCGGTGGCGGCGGCTACTACCGCCACACCACCGGCGTCGTCGATGATGACGGCGGTGGTTGGGACATCGCCGGCGGCATCAACTACGAGTGCATGCCCAACCATGCGCTGGGGTTCTTCGTGCGCCGCGACGAAGCGAAGATGCGACCCTTCAAGGGTCCCACCGACGAGCACACCAGCTACGTGACCGGCGGCTTGAGCTACGAGCATCGTTTTCGGCCGGCAGTGGCCGTGGTTGCCGAAGCCGCTCCGCCACCACCACCGCCGGCTGCAGCGCCAGCGGCTCCACCGATCAAGAAGAAGCTGGTGCTGCGCGGAGTCAATTTCGACTACAACAAATCCAACATCCGCAACGACGCCAAGCCGATTCTGGATGAAGCGGCGGCGACGTTGAAGGAAGAAAGCAACGTCAACATATCGGTGGAAGGCCACACGGACAGCCGCGGCACCGACGCTTACAACCAGAAGCTGTCGGAGCGTCGCGCCAAATCCGTCGCCGACTATCTGTCGGCTCATGGCATCGCCACCTCGCGCCTGTCGACCGTCGGATACGGCGAATCGCGCCCGGTGGCTGGCAACGACAGCGACGAAGGTCGCGCCCAGAACCGCCGCGTCGAGCTGCGCGTTCAAGAGTAACGACACCGAGCACTGCGACGGAAGGCCTCCCTTGCGGGGGCCTTCCGCTGCCGCCCGCCGGTGCTGCTTGTCCACTGCATGACTGGCGGCTACTAGCCCCACCAGGCTACGACTGTTTTCAAGCCGTCACCCATGCGCAAGCTCGCCTATCTCTTTCCGACATTTCCAGTTTTCCACCAAACGTTCGTTCTCTGGGAAGTTCTTGGCTTGAGGCGCAACGGCGTCGATCCCTTGCTGTTCTCACTGCGACCCGCGGCGGCGCGCCAACAACCGGAAGGCGAGGCCATCAAAGCCGACGTCACCTACCTGCCGAACCTTTTCTCGTCCGAAGTGTGGCGGGCAAACTGGAAGATCCTGCGTTCGAATCCGCTGCTCTACTTCCAACTGTACACCGCGGTGGTCGCGGCCTGGCGAACCGGGGCCGTCCCTCCCAAACAACCTGACTCTGCGATGATGCCCGTCGCCCTCTACGATCGTTTGCGCGGCTGGTACAACCGCCAACCGCTTCTCTATCTCCTGAAATCGCTGCGTCTGGTACCCACGGCCGTCGAGCTTGCCGAGCGCTTGCAAGCCGCCGGGGTGGAGCACTTGCATGTGCACTGGGCCACGTACCCGGCGACGGTTGCTTTCGTCATCAACCGGCTCACCAGCTTGCCGTTCAGCGTCAGTGCCCACGCCTACGACATCTACATGGTGTCGCGCATGCTGCCGGCGAAAATCGATGCCGCCAAGTTCTTCCTGACCTGCGCCAAGACCAATGCCAACTACTTGTCGCGCCTCGCCGGTGAGCGGCTCGGAAGCAAAGTTCAGGTCAGCTATCACGGCGTCGACCTGCGCCGCTTCGCGCCGCGAGTGGTCACCGACCGGAGCGATGGCGTGCTGAAGATCGTCTCTTGCGGTCAACTCGAACGCTACAAGGGTTTCCACACCTTGATCGAGGCGTGCGCCCGGGTACGTGCCCAGGGAATTGATTTGGAATGCCGCATCGTTGGCGAAGGCCCGCGACGCGCGCAGCTCACCGAACAGATCGAATCCTTGGGTCTGAACGGAATCGTACATCTGCTCGGCGCACGACCGCACGCCGAGCTGGTCGAGCTGCTGCGGCAAGCCGATATTTTCGTCCTCGCCAGCGAGCTGGCGGGAAAAGCCGGACGACGTGATGTCATCGCCAATGTCATCGTTGAAGCGATGGCGGTGGGGCTGCCAGCGGTTGCAACCGCCATCCCGGGTGCCGAGGAGCTCGTCGAGAGCGGGACGACCGGCTATCTCGTTCCAGCAAACGTTGTCGAACCGGTCGTCGACGCCGTCCTAAAATTGGCGAAGGATCCCGACGAACGGCTTCGCCTGGGGGCCGCTGCTCGCCAGCGGGTCGAGCGCGATTTCGACAGCAACAAGAACGTTGTTGAGCTCGCAGCGCTGTTCACGGCCGCGACCGGCACGGCCATCGGCAGCAACCCTCCGACGGTCCGATAAACCCTGAAATTCGCCCCCAAAAATCCCTATCTGACCCTTGCGGCCGACGACCTGGTCGCGTTACAGGATGTCCGGTGATTCCAGCCAAAGTCAGAAAAGTGTTGCAGAACCAATATCTTTCTGGGCATCTAGGTTTCGCCCCAGGCAGTTCGTCGTTCGACTTCTGATTCCTTATGGACTCCCACTTCAGCGAATTCATCGGTGCTGACGCACACGGTCGGCTCTGTATCGAACAGTGCTCGGCAAGAGAGCTCGTGCAACGCTTCGGTTCGCCTCTCTTCGTCACCTCCGAGGCGCAGATTCGCCACAACTACCGGCGCTTCCGCAAAGCCTTCACGGATCGCTACACGGAGAACGACGTCACCGTCCTGTACGCGATCAAGGCGAACAATAATCTGGCCATCCGGCGTATCTACTACCAGGAAGGCGCCGGCTGCGACTGCTTCGGCATCAGCGAGCTGTGGGCAACATTCGCCGGCGGCGCCGACCCCAAGAAGGTCGTACTTAACGGCTCGAACAAATCGGCCGAAGAGTTGGAACATGCCGTCCGCTACGGCGTCACCGTCACCATCGATTGTCTGCAGGAGCTCGAACGACTCGACGCCGTTGCCGAGCGCACCGGAAAAACCGTGTCGATCATGTTGCGTCTCAAGCCGCGCTTGGAAGGGTTCGACGGTGTCTACGGCATGTTCTCTGACAACATCGACGTGGCACGCGTCATCCAGAGCTGGAAGTGGGGCATGACGTACGATGAAGCCCTGCCGACACTGAAGCGCGCGCTGCAGATGCCGCGTATCGAACCGGTCGGCCTGCACTGTCACATCGGCCGGCAGACGGGCGAGGCTTCGCCGTATCGGGCTCAAGCGCACGCCGTCGTCGAACAGGCAACCTCGATGCGTTCCGAAACCGGATGGACGGCTCGGGTCTTCGACTTGGGCGGCGGTTTCGCACACGGTCGCGACCCCGAGAGCCGTCAAAGCACCGGCAAGGCTCCGACCATCGAAGAGTTCGCCGAGACCCTCACCTCGGCCCTGAAAGCGGAGCTCAAGCAACAAAACTTTCCGCCTCCGGCAATCGAGCTCGAACCGGGACGTTTCCTGATCGGCAACACGACGGTGCTGCTTTCGACGGTTGGTATCGTCAAGCGCACGCCGGCACTCGGACGTGTCTGGGTCAATCTCGACTGCAGCACCAATCAACTGACTCGCGTGATGTCGCGCGGCGACTACTATCACTTCATCGCCGCCGAGAAGCTCAACCAGGCAGCCACCGAAAAGGTCGAGATCGTCGGCCCATTGTGCAGCCCGGATATTCTCGGCAGCGGTCGAACCCTGCCGCCCCTGGAAAGCGGCGATCTGATCGCCGTGTTGGATGCAGGTATGTATGCCGAATCCACCTCGAGCCAGTTCAATGGGCAGCCGCGTCCGGCTAGCGTTCTGGCGAACGGCGGCGGAGCCGAAATCATCAAAGTGCGCGAAACGGTACGCGATGTCTTTGCCCAACACCGCATCCCTGAACGGCTCGGTACGAT
>JACQEN010000281.1:0-5399 GCA_016200585.1 Deltaproteobacteria bacterium | reverse complement strand
GCTGAAATTGGACGCCAATGGCTGCGTTGCGGAAGCGAATCGAGCCTACGCCAGCGTCTTAAGAGACGCGTCAGCACATCTCGGCCCTTTCGCAACGCTGCCCGATAATTTGCGCGCTTCACTCATTCGCTTTTTTTCGGAAGAGGAAGCGGTGCGCACCCTGGCAGACGGTGGCTTGTCGCAAGCCTTGATCCTCCTCGGCCTGGGCATCAGCCGACCGCTCTACGCTTGTGAACGCGCTGCCGCACGCCTGTCGTTGCCTGCCCGTCTGCGCTCGAGGCTGCGTCGTTCGGCGCGCCAGTCGGCCCGGTTGCCGTACGTCGTTCGTCATTCCCTGCACCGGATCGGCGCTCAAGTCAGACGGCGGCTGGGGAGCCGTAACCTCAACACTTTGTTGCGCGCCGAGGGGTTCGACTCACACACAATCGCCTTCGACTATCTCGAAGGGCTAAGCCAGCAGCGCGGCTGCGAGACGGCGATCCGACGCCAGCGCCAGACCTACTCCCTTTTGATTGGCGTCGACTTCGTGCGCTCCGAGGGCAATCTCTGGTTTCTCGAAGCCAACTACAATCCGTCTCTCGTCGACGAGCGTCTGGCGCTCTACGAAGAGGGCAACGATCCCTGGGTCAACCGTATCCTCGATTGCGCCGAGCGCCGCGGACACCGGCGCGTCGTCGCCTACGGCTATCGGCCTTTTAGCCCCGGCCACGCTACGGCGCTGATCGATGGCGGACGCAAGCGCGGCGTGCAGGTCGACGTCATCGACGACCTGTTCAGCCGCCCCAACGCCGGGCACCCGCGCGCTCTGCTGATGGCCAATGGCGCCGACCAAGAAGGATTCGTGCTGCGCGCCAAAGGCTACGACGTACTCTTCGACGACGCGATTCTTTCGAAGCAGTTGACGCGCCGCATCGTCGAGCAAGCACCCATCGACTGGCCGAATGTAAACATCCGCCTGCCGCGCCTGCTGCCTGCCGGGCAGCCGGTCCCCAACTACGTCCCCAGCAGTCGCTATCCGAACATCGTCGCCAAGATCGACGAGCTGGACCGTGGCGCCGGGGTATCCTTCTACAAAGGCCCGATTGCCCCGCCGGTGCGCGACACCGGCGCCGACTATTGCGAAGAGTATCGCATCCCGGATCCCTGCTGTTTCAAGCTCGTCCGCGGCGTACGCGAGGAGATCGCCGACGAGTCGCTACGGGCGTGGAAGATTCGCAGCTTCGCCCTGCTTACGCCGGAAGGGGTCGAGTATCTGGCGTCGATCAAAGTGATCTCTGGGTTGACCGTACCCGAACAGCTGCCGGACGGACCGGTGGTACGCAAGAACATCTACCTCGTGACGGTCAACGAAGGCGGGTTCTACAGTGCCGTGACGCCCGAGGAGGATGCCGAGTACGAGCGCGGGGTACAGGTCATCGGCAACGCCCTGCTCGCTTGGCTACGCCGCAAGTACTCCGGTGACGAAACGGTTGCCGCCCGATGACTGCCCCGGTGGGAATCGCAGCCACTGCCGACGAGACAACGACGCCGATGGGGACGAAAGGTCGCGGAGGTCAGAAACCCAAGCAGACCAGCTTTGTGCGCGACGTATTCGGAACCTACGGAACGCGCGCGCTGACGATCGCGCTGGGCATCGTCATGGGCGTCATTACGGCACGAACGCTGGGCCCCAACAACCGCGGCATCTTCTCCCTCGTCTACCTTCTGCCGTCCACCATCGTCACCTTCGGAAAGCTGGGCTTGGCGCAAGCCAGCATCTACAGTATTCGCCGCCGCGGGATCGAGCCCCATCGTGTGGCCGCCAATGCCCTCTTGTCGTCGATCTTTCTCGGCACGTTCTTCGTGCTGATCACATTCCTTTCGCGCCACTACTTGCTGGCTACGGTTCTACGCGGCGTTCCCGAGTGGGCAATGCTCATCGCCTTGCCGCTGGTGCCGGTGCTGCTGTTCGAGAGTTACTTTTACTCCATCCTCCAGGCGATGGGGAAATTCCCGCTCTACAATCGCCGACTGCTGATCGGCACCTGCCTTCTCGTCGCCGGCATGGCGATCTGCCTGATCGGTTTCCATGGTGGATTGCTGGCGGCAATCCTCGTCGTCGTCTGCGTGCCGATCGGCATGGACACCTGGCTCTTGATCACGGTGCGCCGTTGGTTTCCCTTCTCCTTCCGCTTCGACCTGCCGTTGTTGAAGGAGGAGCTGCGGTTCGGCTTCAAGTCGCACATTCAGGTTCTGGCACAACACCTGCACTTGCGTGCCGACGCCTACATCGTCGCCTACTTCCTCGATCCAACCCAGGTTGCCTTCTACACCCTGGCGGTCCGCC
Organism: Deltaproteobacteria bacterium; assembly: GCA_016200585.1. Lineage (GTDB taxonomy): Bacteria > Desulfobacterota > Binatia > HRBIN30 > HRBIN30 > JACQEN01. The sequence goes on along the minus strand of JACQEN010000281.1, from coordinate 3,073 downwards.
TCGCCGAGTTCATGCTCGACGTTCCGGAATCGATCGGCATGGTGCTGTATCCGAAGCTCGCCGCCCTGAACGACGAAGCGATGCACGAGCTCACCGCGCAAGCCTGTCGCCGCACGGTATTGGTCACGGCGATCGGCGCTGCCATCCTCAGCCTCTTCGGCCCGTGGGTGATCGTGCTCTGGTATGGAGAAGCGTATGCACCCGCAGGTCGCCCCCTGCCCTTCGTCGCCGCGGGCATCGTGATGATGTCGCTGTTCGTTCTGCTGACTCGGAATTTCACCAGTCGCAATCGGCAACAGGTCAACGTGCTCGCCGGCTTTGTGGCGCTGGTCGGCAACGTCGGCCTGAACCTGTTCACGATCCCGCACTGGGGTATCGTCGGTGCCGCCATGGCGAGCACGATCTCGTACTCGCTCGCAGCCTGTTTGCTGCTCTACTTCTTCTCGGTCGAGTCGAAGCGGCCGTGGACATCGCTCCTGATCCCTCAGAGGAGCGACCTGCGCTACTTTGTCCAACTCACCCGCGGAGCAATCGCTCGCGCCAAGCGCCTGGCAGCTCAGCGCGGCAAGTAGACCGGGGCAAGCATTGGCCGCTGCGGGCCTCTTCTCATCGCTCAAGCAACTGCGGAGCTACCTCCGCAGCCGCGGTCTCGCCGCGACGCTGGCACGCTTCCGGACCGCCTTCTTGTTCAGCCGGGAACACTACGTGCTCGTCTACAAGCCCATGGACGTCGAGGTTCCACGCGTCGAAGCTCGCATCTCCGGCTGTTGCCGTTTGGCGGAGTTGAGCGACCTTCCACAGCTCGACGTATTCTCCGACCAATACACGCAAGAGCAGTTTCGCGAATGGATCGAGCAAGGCGGGGTGCTCTTCGTCTTCGATCACGAGGGCCGCATCATCGCCTATCGCTTGATCACGCGGCAAATTCCCCGTGTCGGTGCGGCAACCAAGATCATTCGCCTCGAGGCGACGGATACATGGGTCGCCAATACGTACACGCTCCCGGAGTTCCGTGGCGGACGCATCGGCTCGGCACTCACCAGTCACGTCCTGATCGCCAACAAAGCCGCTGGCTACAAACGCGAAATCAGTCTGATTCGCTTGGCCAACGAGGCGTCGCGCAAGATGGTCGGCCTCGCCGGCGCCGTCGAGATCGAGGAAATCACCTACACCGTTGTCTGCGGCTTGAAGCTCTACAAGCGCCGCCCGGCCCACCAGCGGCGCTACTACAGCGGGGAGAACGCGACGCAGAGCAATTCGTAGTCTCCCGGATACAAGTGTTTGACGGCCGTTCAACTTGCTTGACGGTCAAGCTCCTTTCGGCGTATCAACCGCGCCGCCATGTCAGACGCGCACCACCCGCCGTCGTCGACGCGCCGGCTTGCGATTCTCCTGCGCACACTGCGTGTGCTGCTGCGCGGTCCACGGCCGCAAACCTTTCCTCACCTGACTCGCGAACACCTGCCGCCCATGCGCGGTCGCATCGAGATCATCCGCGACGCTCGCGGCATACCGCACATCTATGCGCAGGAAGAACCCGATCTCTACGCCGCGCTCGGATTTCTCCAGGCGGCGGACCGCTTTCTCTTGTTGGACACGCTACGCCACCTGGGCGCCGGGCGTCTGTGCGAATGGATCGGCAATCCGGCGATGCCGAAGAGCAGCGAGATTTTCCCCGGACGGCGCCTGAGCGATCTCGACGGCTTCCTGCGACCGCTCGACTTCGAAGCGCAGAGCGAGCGTGACTATCTTGCGGCGCCGGCGCGCGCCAAGGATTGTCTGGCTGCCTTCGCGCTTGGGGTCAATGCGGCCCTGAGCGCCCTGGAAGGGGTTTATGCTCCGGAATACGTTCTACTCGGGGCCGTGCGCCCCTGGCGCGCCAGCGACGCCTTGGTTGCGGCTCGCACTTGCGCGTTCTGCGTGGCGCTGGCGCCGCTCGACAATGAGCTGACGTTCGATGCCGTGCGCGGACGCCTCGGCGACGAGCGCGCTCGCCATCTCTTTCCCGACGCGCCGTGGGCCGACGTCCCGTCCAGCTACCGGACGATGGAAGGTCCCGAACCCGAACCGCCGCTGCATCTTGCCGGCACCGGCAGCAACAATTGGGCGGTGAGCGCAGCGCGTTCGGAGTCCGGTGCGCCGATCTTCGCCAACGATCCGCACGTGCCGTTCCTGCCGCTCCCGACGTTCTGGTACCACGCGCATCTCGAATGCCCGAGCTACCGCATCCAGGGAGGTCTGATGCTGGGCTGCCCGATCTTCGGGTACGGCCACAACGGACACCTGGCGTGGGGAATTACGACGGCCTATCGGGATGCGTGGGATCTCTACCGGATCCACCGAACAGCGGACGACCCGAGCCGCTATCGCACGGTCGTCGGCACGGGGCAAATCACACACCACAGGGAAGGCCACAAGGTTCGCCTCGGCAAAGATGTGCAATTGAGCTGGGAGAGCTGTGAGCACGGCATCCTCTACCCCGGCTGGAAGCATCACGACGGTGTCGACCTGGCGTTGCGTTACGCAACATCCGACGCCGGGCGCTTCTTCGACGGATACCTTCAGCTCGCCGCAGCCAAATGCGTCGACGACCATCGCGCCGCGCTCGAGCTCATCAACGACGGCCCTTTCGATTTCAATCACGTCTACGCTCACAAAGATGGACACATCGCCTGGGAACCCTACGGCCGTTTGCCGAAACGGGCACGCGACGGTCTGTTCGTGCGCGACGCACACGACCCAACGGCGCAGTGGGACGGCTTCCTGCCGTTCAGTCAAAATCCCAAGATGATCAACCCCGAACGCGGCTTCGTCGCTAGCGCGAACTCGATCACCGATCCCGAGAACTACCAGGCGCTTACAACGCGCGTGCACGCCGAATCACGCTACCGCCAGACACGTATCGAGTCGCAGCTTGCCGCAAGCACCAAACACAACGTCGACACATTCAAAGATCTGCAATCCGACATCGCAACCGACTACAGTCTGCCCGTGCGCGACGCCATGTTGTCGTTGCTCGAACCGCAATCCGGGCACGGCGATGACGTCGCCAAACGTGCCCTGCACGTTCTGC
>JACQEN010000279.1 GCA_016200585.1 Deltaproteobacteria bacterium | reverse complement strand
TCGTCCAACTCGCTCACCGGGATCGTGAAATGCTGCCAGATCCCCAGAAAGTCGTTGAACTTCAAGTCCACCATCGTCACCTTGTTCTCTTTGGCGAACTTCAAAATCTCCTTCGGCGTCATGCCATCACTCCTTCTCACAAAAAATTATTTGACTGATATTGACTCGCACGACTGCTGCCGTGCGGAATCTCTGAGAGGAAAATCACCCCGAGAAACGAGGCCCTGCCTCCGAGCACGGCTCCTGTATTTCAAGAAGCCTTAGATTGCGTCTCCACCCCGTTCTCCGGTGCGGATGCGCAACACGTCGTCGATCGGCAAGACAAAAATCTTACCGTCGCCGATGCGGCCCGTCTTGGCGGCCTTGAGAATCGCGTCGACGACCTTCTGTACTATGTCGTCCTTGACGATGATTTCCAGCTTTACCTTCGGAAGAAAATCGACCACGTACTCGGCGCCGCGATATAGCTCGGTATGACCCTTCTGCCTGCCGAAGCCTTTTACCTCGCTTACCGTGATGCCCTGAACGCCGATGCTGCTGAGACTTTCCTTCACTTCGTCGAGCTTGAACGGTTTGATAACCGCTTCGACCTTCTTCATGTGTTGCCTCCCAATTGTCGGACGATCGTCCCGAAGACCTGAAGCGCTTTCTTATGCCACGCGCCTGTCGGTGTAAAGTCGGTGGTTCACGCCGTGTATGCGTTCTCTCCGTGCTGCGAGAAGTCGAGACCCTCGACCTCATCCTCGTCCGTCACGCGCAGCGACCCGAAGATCAGCCGCAATACGATGAGGATTGCCAACGTTACGACGGGAGCGAAGATGGCGGTGAAAAGGATGCCCTTGAGTTGCACCATGACTTGCTGCGCATTGCCGTTGATTCCCGAGCCATAGGTGACGGCGAAGATCCCCGAGGCGAGCGCTCCCCAAGCTCCACCCAGGGCGTGGACACCGAAGACGTCGAGCGAGTCGTCGTAATCGAGGGCCGGCTTGAGGAAAGTCACTGCTGTGTAGGAGACTACGGTGACTCCAATACCTATGTAGATGGCGCCGAGCGGGCTGACGTTGCCGCAGGCGGGAGTGATGGCGACCAGTCCGGCCACGCCCGCTGTCGCGCCCCCAAGCGCGGTGGGTTTGCCGCGGTGAAACCACTCGACCGCTGCCCAGGCGACCACCGCGGTCGACGCCGCAGTGCCGGTGTTCAGAAAAGCCAGGGCGGCGAGCGGGCTGGCGCTCAGAGCGCTGCCGGCGTTGAAGCCGAACCAACCGGTCCACAACAAGCCGGCACCGATCAGACACAACGGCAGGCTGTGTGGTGGCATCGATTCTCTGCCGTAACCGCGACGCTTACCCAGGAAGAGCGCCGTAACCATGGCCGAGAAGCCGCTCGACATGTGCACCACCAGGCCACCTGCAAAGTCGATTGCTCCAGATTTGAAGATCCATCCTTCCGGAGCCCATACCATGTGGGCAATCGGGCAGTAGACCACGAGAAACCAGATGGTGATGAACGCGACCCAGACGCTGAATTTCATCCGTTCCGCAATTGCCCCGAGAATCAATGCCGGAGTGATGATCGCGAACATCGCCTGGAACATGATGAAAACATATTCAGGGATGTTACGCGGTGGTGTGGCGAAGTTGGATGAAACGGAGTCCATCGTGACACCAGAGAGGGCTACTTTGGAAAAGTCGCCAATCAGAGACCCGCCAGTGCCGAAGGCCAAACTGTAGCCGACGAGGATCCACAACAAGCCAACGATTCCAGCCGAAAGAAAACACTGCATGAGTACATTGAGGACGTTCTTCGAACGCACCAGACCGCCATAGAATAAGGCCAACCCCGGCAGGGTCATCATCAATACGAGGGCTGACGCGGTCAGTACCCACGCCGTATCTCCCGTATTGATCTCTGCCGTTCCTTCCTGCGCCAAAACAGGCGCGCCCAAAGCGACCAATGCGCAAAGAAATCTCGTGCACCGTAGCAAGCTCCGCATACTCTCCTCCCCCGTCGAACTGATTTTCCCGTGTCCGGGACCCCTGAATTTAGCCGCGCCGCAACCAGCAACGTTGGTGCCATCGTCTTCGTCAATATTGCGCAGCTGCAAAATCAATCGAGCTGAACGTAATACGATCAATCTGCCGCTCATAAAGAGTGCATTGCTGACTATTTCAACAGCACTGCTGGCTTTACTCGCTCATTTGACTTTGAAACGTGGTTCTTGACCGGCAAGAAGGCGATTGATGTTCTGCGCGTGTCTCCAGACGATAAGAATCGCCGCTGCGACTCCCAACAGTTGGTTTGGCATCGAGTCGCCCAGCCCTATGGCTGCCAGCGGGATTGTTACGGTTGCCAGGATTGAGGCGAGCGAGACGTAGCGTGACGTTGCGACCGTCACGCCAAAGGTCAGTGTAGCAATTGCCAACTCCACCGGCGTTGCGACCAGGAAGACCCCCAGCGCGGTAGCTACTCCTTTGCCGCCTCGGAAGCGCAAGAAACAGGAGAATATATGACCACAGATCGCTGCGAAGCCCACGGCTGCAACACCCCATGGGTCGCTGATAAGGTACTTGGCGGTGACGACCGGCACGAACCCTTTGGCCGCATCGCAAAGCAGGGTCAAAGCGCCGAGTCGCCAGCCGCTGGTACGCGCGACGTTGGTAGCACCGATGTTGCCGCTGCCGCTGCGCTGTACGTCTACTCCGGCCAAACGAGCAAGCCACACTCCTGACGGCAAGCTGCCGCTACAGTACGAAGCGACGGTGAGGATGATCGTTGTGACCACACCGCACCACGTAGGCTTCAGAAGCGCAGCCGCAAGCGGCGGCTACGTTCTTGCCTGAGGGCGTGCGATCGTCCGATTGCCAAGCCGATGGCGAAGCCGAGCACTCCCAGGGCGATGGCGATTGGCGGGAAGAAGTGGCTATCGGTTGGCGTTGCATTCGGAGCCGCGCCCGGCACCGCTGCAACGACATCAGGCGCGGGGCCAGGAATACCATTCATTCGATGCTGCATGCTCTCGACGGCCACGGCCAGGCGTGCGAGCTCGGTGCGTACTTGGTCCGAGCACCCATCAACAGCCGCCACCACAGCAGCACTCTCGGGTGTTCGTCGCAACGCCTTTTCTTCCGCTAGCTCGCGTTTCAACGCCACGATCTCGGCTTCGAGGTCACGACCGGACTGTCCAACGGTGCGTGCCGACAGCGCTTCTCGACTTGCCGGTGCAACGCTGGCGCTCGGGGACCCGGTGACACTGGGTGCAATCGTAGGCGTAGTGGTACCTCTCGCGGTGTTTGTCCATGCCGGTGTCCTGGTTGCCAAGGGCGTGCGCGTCGGGACGGCAGTCCGCGTGCTGGTTCGCGTGGCAGAGGGGGGCAAGGTCCGTGTCGGTGGACGAGTAGCAGTGGGCAATGCCGGCGTTGGTGTCGTCAATGGACGGCTTGGCGAGGGTCGTGGACTCGGGCGCGCGGCAGTCGGGTGAGGCGTGGGCGGATGTTGGTGTTCGACCTCCCCCGGAAGGGAGAGGAATCGATTGTTGATGTAGCCGACCTGACCGCTGGCGGTGATAATGCGTGCCCACTCACCGCGCATCTCCTGTACGTCTACGGTGCTGCCACTCGGTATGCTGGCGAACGGTGGAAATTCGTTTCCGGGTCCGCGGCGCACGAACACCCGTTCGGTTCCGGTGACGATTGCCGTGCTGGCCTGTTGGGCCTGGCTCGTTTCGACAATCCCCAAAGCAATGGCGAAAAAGACCGAAAGCAAGGACGCCAGCGATGCGAAACCGGGACGAATGGTCCGGTTTCGACTTTTCGGCGCCAGTCGCTGCTCGATCCCCACTTCCTAGTTCTCCATTGGCTGGAATCGGTGCGACACGGTCCAAGAGCGCCTGAGATGGTCGGGGTGACTGGACTTGAACCAGCGACCTCACGGTCCCGAACCGTGCGCTCTACCAGTCTGAGCTACACCCCGGTTGTTCCTGAATTTTTCTGGAGGTCACGGACGACCAGGGGCCGCTCTTAACACACCAAGGGGTTTTTGCAACCTACGCGGCGACGCCACGTAGGGCCAAAGTGCGCTCCCCCGCACTCGCCGCTGCCCGCATCCGGCGGATGGTGTCGCTGTAGTCGTCGGTACGGAAAATTCCTGAGCCTGACACCAGGACCTCTGCCCCGGCTTCGACCACCTGTTCGGTGTTGTCGACCTTGATGCCTCCGTCGATCTCGATCAGGAAGTCGAGGCCCTGTCCCTGCCGCAGCCGACGTGCTTCCGTGACCTTGGCGAGTACCGATCCGATGAAGGGCTGTGCACCAAAACCCGGATGGACGCTCATGACCAGCAATAGGTCGACGTGGGCGAGGGCTGCGGCAGCTGCAGACAAAGGAGTATCCGGATTGATGACGACGCCTGGCCGACAATCCAGGTCGCGGATCTGTTGAATCACCGCTGGCAGGTTTTTGCAGATCTCGGCGTGTACCGAGATGTAGTTGGTTCCAGCTTCGGCAAAGGCCGGTATGAACTTCTCCGGGTTCTCGATCATCAGATGCGTATCGAGCGTCAACTTGGTTGCGCCGCGGACGGCTTTGACGATGTCCGGTCCAATCGTCAGGTTGGGCACGAAATGTCCATCCATAACGTCGAGGTGGAGCCAATCGGCGCCTGCGGCCTCAACGGCTTCGATGTCGGCGCCGAGGTGGGCGAAATCGGCCGAGAGAATGGATGGCGCAATCCGAATCACGCGGCGACGATACCGTGTGCTTTTCGGCGCTGCAACCGCACTGCGAAGAATCCGTCCAGCGTCTGTCGGTGCGGAAAGGTTCTTAGTCGAAAGTCGTCGCCGATCAGCTCCCGCGCCGCCTCCGGCAGCAGCGGGCGTGGGTCTACGACTTCGAATTGCGGTAGCTCGCGCAGCGCGGCATCGATGACCGCATCGTTCTCCTCGGGCATCAGCGTGCACGTCGCATACACCAGCACTCCTCCAGGCCGAACGAGAAGGCTCAGACGTTGGAGCAAACGCGACTGGAGCTGTGCGAGCTCGTCGACGTCGGCGGCAGTGCGGCGCCAGCGCACTTCCGGATGCTGACGGAGTGTTCCCAAGCCGGAGCACGGGGCGTCGACGAGGACGCAGTCGAACCCGTTCCCTTCATCCTTCCATTGCATGGCGTCGCCAACGATGCAGCGTATGCTGCGCAAACCAAGGCGTTGCGCTTGCTTCCGCAAACGTTCGATGCCGGCCGAGTTTGTATCGATGGCGACGACGTCACCTTGGTCATCCATGAGCTCGGCGAGATGGGTCGCCTTACCTCCGGGCGCGGCACAAGCATCGAGAATGCGAGCACCGGGACGCGATCCCGCGAGCAACCCGATGAGCTGTGAGGCTTCTCCTTGCACGCTGAACTTACCCTCGTCGTAGCCGGGCAGGCGTTCCGGTGCGCCGCCGCCGTCGATGCGCAAGCCAACCGGCGAGTACGTTGTTTGAGAGACTGTGATGCCGGCGGCGCTGAGCCGTTCGACGAGTGCCGGTGTGTCGACGACGCGGCGATTGGCGCGCAAGACGGTCGGCGCCGGTTCGTTGTCGGCTCGCAGCAAGCTTTCCGTTTCATCGAGGCCCAAGGCGGCAACCCAGCGCTCGACCAACCAGCGCGGATGCGATAGCTCGACACTCAAGCGACCGACGGGATCGGTTTGGCGCGACGGCAGAGGCACGCCACGCCAGCCGCCGGCGGCGCGCCGCAGCACGGCGTTCACGAAGCTCGTCGCCGCGCCGCCGCGATAGCGCTTGATCAGATTGACTGCGGTGTCGACCGCCGCAAATCCGGGGATGCGGGTGAGTATGCAGATTTGAAATAACGCAAGGCGCAAGACGACGCGGACCGGCAAGTCGAGTGCTGCGGGGGCGCGCATGGCAAAAGCGGCGATGATGTGGTCCAGAAATCCCTGCCAGGCCAGTGTGCCGTAGACGAGCTGCGTTGCCAGTCCTTGATCACGCACGTCGAGCCGGCAGCGGTTGAGGCGTTCGCCCAGCAATGCGTCGGCGAACCCGCCGCCTTCCACCAGCTGCAAAATGTCCCAGGCGAGAGAGCGTGCGTCGGTGGCGGGCTGTTCCTTAGGTCGCTGTCGCATCGCCATCGAGTTTCACCCCAACCGTGTTCCGGCGCTCAAGATTCCGCCGCGAACGAAGTCACCCGCCGCCAGACGCTTGCGTCCTTCGAGTTGGAGCTCGTCGATGACCAGCATCCCCTGCCCACACGCGACGTGGATGCCGCCGGCAATCGATGCAACGGTACCTGGGGTGGCGGCGCTGGCGCCGGCAACCGCTCGTGCTCGGTGGATCTTCAGCAGCTTGCCGCCGAGCAGAGTCGTAGCGGACGGCCACGGATTGAAACCGCGCACGCGGCACGCCAGCACCGCAGCCGGCAATCGCCAATCGATGCGACCATCCTCCTTCTTGATCATCGGCGCCATCGTCACCGCGGTCGGATCTTGCGGCGTTGCGTGTAACCTGCCGCCGCGCAATTCGGTCAGGGCGTCGCGCAAAACCTGGGCTCCGAGCTGTGCCAGACGCGTTTGCAAGTCGCCGTAGGTTTCGTCGTCGCCGATCGCCGTTGCCCGCTGCAGCAGAATCTCGCCGGCATCCATCTCCTCGCTCATCTGCATGATGGTGATGCCGGTCTCCCCGTCGCCGTTGAGAATGCTCCACTGAATCGGTGCGGCGCCGCGGTACTTCGGCAACAACGACGCGTGGACGTTGATACAACCCAGCGGCGGCAGCTCGAGGACGGTCTTGGGTAGGATGCGGCCGTAGGCGGCGACAACGATCAGGTCGGGTTTCCAAGCACGCATAGCCTCCAGGAAGTCAGACGTCCGCACCTTTATCGGCTGCAACACCGGAATGCCTGCAGCAACGGCGGCTTGCTTCACCGGCGGTTCTGCGAGCTGCTGGCCGCGTCCGGCAGGCTTGTCGGGCTGACAGACGACGGCGACCACGGCGTCGGGCCCCTTGAGAATCTCTTCGAGGGACGGCACGGCGAACTCGGGCGTGCCAAAGAAAATGATGCGCATTTGATCCACGACGGAGGCCTGAGATGCAAATCTTTGGATCTACATTCCCGTTGCCGACTTCTTGGGTTCCATCGGCACGCCGTCGCGGATCCATTTCTTGACTTTGCGGCGATACAGGTCGCGCTTCAGGCGGCTGATCCGGTCGATGAATAGTTTGCCGTCGAGGTGGTCGATCTCGTGCTGCAACGCGACGGCGAAGAACTCTTCAGCCTCGATTTCAATTTCCTTCTCTTCCGTGGTCCAGGCGCGAACCAGAATGCGGTTCGCGCGCTTGACCTCGGCCGTGTAGTCGACGACGCTCAAACAACCTTCCTCCCAGATCACCGAGCCTTCGGCTTCGACGATCACCGGGTTGATCAGCTTGACGAGCTTCTTGCCGGGGTCCTCGGCGGCGTCGACGTCGACGACGATGATCCGCTCTGTAATGCCGACTTGCGGCGCCGCCAATCCTACACCCGGGGCGTGGTACATGGTGTCGACCAGGTCGGTTACCAACTGGTCGATGCCGCCGTCGATGTTTTTCACCGGCTCAGAAAAATGTTTGAGCTCCTCCGCCGGGTACGTCAGGATCTTGCGCAGTGCCATACGGCCTACCTTAGGGAACGATGGATCTATGGATCAAGGGATTGGGAACTGCGTACTGGGTGCGGCCGCCGGGTTCCAAAAAAGCGTTTCCTTAGAGCATGCTGTAGGGGTCGACATCGACCAGCACTCTGACTTCAGCGTCTTGCGCCTCGCGTCGCAGCGCCTCGCGAGCCTGGCGCGCCGCATGACGCAGGGCCGCGCCGTTGCTGCCGCGTACGAGCAACTGCCAGCGGAAGCGTCGGCGCAGACGTTCGATCGGCGACGGTGTCGGGCCGAGCACGGCCACGCCTTTGGCCGCCGCGCGGCGGATGTGCGTAGCAAGAGCCCGGCTCAGGCGTTCGGTGGCCTCTGCGCTCTCCCCTTCGCAGCGAATCTGTACGAGGCGCGAGAAGGGCGGATAGTCGCTCTCGCGTCGTGCCGCCAACTCTTCTTCTGCAAAGGCTCGGAAGTCGTGCTGCGCGGCGTGGCGCAAGCTGTAATGGTTCGGCTGCAAGGTCTGCACGATCACCCGGCCGGGCCGTGAGCCGCGTCCGGCGCGTCCGGCAACTTGCGTCAGCAGTTGAAACGTCCGCTCCGCGGCGCGCAGATCAGGAAGGTTGAGCGACAGATCCGCGAGCAGCACTCCGACCAGCGTGACGCCCGGGACATCGTGGCCCTTGGTCACCATCTGTGTGCCGATCAGCACGTCGTACTCTTGCTTGGCCCAGGCGATGATGAGCTTGCGCAATGCCCCCTTGCGGCTGGTGGTGTCGCGATCCATGCGTCCAACCTTGGCGCCGGGCAAGAGCTTGGCCAGCGCCGTTTCCACTTGTTCGGTTCCTGCCCCCCAGGCGCCGAGACTTTGCCCGCCGCACGATGAGCAAACGTCTGGAATCGGAATGGTGTAGTCGCAGTGGTGGCAGCGTAGCGCTTGCCAGCGGTGGTGGAGGGTCAGCGACACACTGCAGTTCGGACACATGAGGGTTTCGCCGCATTGATGGCACTGCAGGAAATTGGCGAAACCGCGCCGGTTGAGGAAAATCAGACTCTGGCCGTGTGCTATGAGGTTGGCTTTGAGCGCCGCGGACAACTGGGTTGATACCAGCAAGGTCTTGCCGAGCGACGAGCTGCGGCGCAAGTCGACGAGATCGACGCTCGGTAGCGGCCGTTGCTCGACGCGATTGGGCAGGGCCAACAGCCGGTAACGTCCGCTGCGAGCATTGTGAAACGTCTCCATCGACGGAGTCGCCGAGCCCAGGAGAACGGGGCAGGCGAGGCGGCTGCCGCGCATCACCGCCACGTCGCGCGCATTGTAGCGGATGCCGTCCTCTTGCTTGTACGCCTGGTCGTGTTCTTCGTCGGCGATGATCAAGCCGAGACGCGGCAGGGGCGCAAACACCGCCGAGCGTGCGCCGACGACGATCGGTGCTTCTCCACGCGCGATCTTGCGCCACTCGTCCCAACGCTCGCCGTCGCTCAAGCTGCTGTGCAAGACGGCGACACGGTCGCCAAAGCGGGCGCGAATGCGGTCGACCAACTGATGCGTGAGCGAAATTTCCGGGACCAGCGCCAGCGCCGTGCGGCCCGCCGCGAGTGTCGACGCGATGCAACGCAGGTACACTTCGGTCTTGCCGCTGCCGGTGACGCCCCACAACAAGAAGGGCGTGAACGTTCCCAGCGCGCTGACGACGCTGTCGACGGCCGCCTCTTGATCGCCTGTCAACGCGACCGGCCGATCGTCGCCGACGACGTCCGGCAGCACCGCCCGGTACACCTCTTCTTCCTCGATCACCACGGCACTGGCCTCGAGCAGCGCGCGCAACTTGGCCGCGGCGTTGCCGAAGGTGGTGTGGATCTCCGAAGCCCGCGCCCGGCGCAACGGATGCTGGTGCAGATACGTGTACACGGCGAATTGTGCCGGCCGCCTGCGTCGCCACTCGTCGAGCTCGGCGGAGCCGAGCGTCCGGCCGAGCTTGTAGTAGCGCTCGCGTTTGGTCGGCCCGGCTTCACCGCGTAAGCGATCTTCAAGGCGGATCTGGCTGCGGCGCTGCAGGCTGGCGAGACGGCGAGGGACACTTTCACCGAAGCGCTGGGTCAAGACGACAACGCTGAGTGGCCCCTCTTTGTGGAGCGCATCGAGGATCGCTTGATCGGCAGCCGACGCAGTTGTGCTGTGCGTAGGATCTGCCGGAACCACAGCGGCGAAGCGTACGACGCCGACCCGCAGGCTGCCTGGCAGTGCAGTGCTCAATGCCTCGCTGAAACTGCAGAGGTAGTAGTCGGCGAGCCAGCTGCAGAGCTGCAGGAGCTCGCGATCGATCAGCGGCTCGCGATCGAGGACGGCGACGATTGGACGCAGTTTTGGCAGCTGCGAGGTCTGCAGCAGCTCGACGACGACGCCGATCACCCGTCGGGGTCCGAGCGGTATCACGACCCGAGCGCCGAGGTCCAAGGTCGGGCGCAACGCCTCGGGGATCGAGTAGTCGAGCGGCCCGACATCACCCGCGGCCGGAATGATGACGACCCGAGCGACGGCGGGCGGGCAGGGTGAGGCAGGAGTACCGGCGGCCATGATGACGACCGCTCGGGCGTAGCATCAGCGCTGTGGAATCACCACGGGTCGGGGACGTGCAGGTGGCAATCGCAGGCTGTGAACGCTTGGCGGGCGCTTGCGTCGCAAGGCCTCACGGCCGTCTTAGGCGACCGCGCTCTGCTCTTTCAGATGTTTGCGCAGCTCTTTGATCAGCTCGCGGTTGTTGAAGGGCTTGAAGACGAAGCCGTCGCAGCCAATCGAATCGGCTACACGCGCCATCGAGTCCCAAATGTGGGCGGTCACCGCGATGCACGGGATGTCGTTGGTTGCCGGGTTGCCCTTCACCTCATGGATGACTTCCACTCCGGTGACTCCCGGCATGGCCAGGTCGGTGAGAATGATGTCGGGACGACGCTGCTTGACCTTGCGCAGTGCCTCTTCGCCGCCGCCGGCTTGAACGACATTGTACCCAGCGTTGCTCAACATGTGAGTCAAGATACGCAAAGTGTCGACATCATCGTCGACGACCAGGATCGTCGGGCCCGCATTTGCTCCGTCGAGGCTCATGCACCAATGATTCTATCAGAGGAAAACGCCTTTCCTAACGGAATTTGCAGTGCTGTGTTCAGGAGGGTTTCGCAGGCCCGTGCTTGGGTGAAGGGGCGGAGGCTTCTTCACGCGCCGCCAGGCTCTTTGCCGCACGTTGGCGCAACGCGCGTTTGTCGACCTTGCCGCTGCCCAACGCCGGAAGCTCACTCTCGGCGCAGACGAATACGTGCCGCGGTACCTTGTAGGCCGCCAGACGCTGGCGGCAGAAATCCATCAGATCTTCGTCGCTGCACGCAGCGTCGTTGCAAACGACGAACGCCGCAACGTTTTCGCCGCGCGTGGCGTGGGCCACGCCGACGACATGGGCCACCGTCACCGCTGGGTGTTGCAGCAGTACCGCTTCCACGTCTGCCGCGGCAACGTTGACTCCAGCCGTCTTGATCACATCCTTGATGCGGCCGACGAAGTGCAGCAGGCCTTTGCTATCGATACTCGCCAGGTCGCCGGTGTGAAAGAATCCGTTGGCGTCGAAACACTCCGACGGCGACATTTTGTAGTAGTGCGCCATGAGGCTGCTGCCGCGGACGCAAAGCTCGCCTTCCTGACCGGCGTCGAGGACATGTCCACTTTCCGGTTCGACGATGCGGAACTCGAGCCCCGGCATCGGCCGCCCATGCGCGCCGGTTCGGTCCTCGAGCGGATCGTCGAAACGCGTCGACGCTGCCATTGGCCCGGTTTCTGTCATCCCCCAAGTTCCGACCGCTTGATGCGGCGCTGCGAAGACCTTGGCGGCCCACGCCGCTTGCGCGCCCGGCCCTTTGCGCAGCTGCAAAGGTTTCGTGGCGAAGTCCGGATGCGACACCAAGGCTTCGGCTTGATGCGGCCAGGCAAAGAACGTCGTGCCGCCATGCTGCGAAAGTAGATCGATAGTCGCGCCCGGCTCGAAAACTTCTTGCAGAAGCACGGCACCGCCGCGCGACAGCGTCGCCAATGCCACAGCGACCAGACCACCCGTGAAAAAGAAGGGCAGGTAGCCCCAGGTGCGGTCGTTGTCGTCGAGGCCGAGGCGATCGGCGACATTCTGCGCCGCTGCCAGCATTCCGGCGTGCGTGTGCACGACACCCTTGGGGGACGCGGTGCTACCCGAAGTGAAGAAGACGGTGGCGGGATCGTCAGGCGAGACGGCTTCCATGGCCGCGGCGAGCCACGCGTCGGAGAGGCCTTTGCCGCCGTCAACCAGACTGGCAAAGGAGCGAGCGGCGCGCGGTATGCGCTCCTCCGCAACGATAAGATGACGCAGTGCCGGTAGCCGTGGCGACATCAGCGGCTTGGCCGCGGAGTCCACTTCGGGACACAAATCGCGCAAGATCTCCAGATAGTCGTGGCGCAGAAACTGTCCCACGGCAATCAAGACGGCGACGTCAGCGAAGCGCAGGGCGTATTCGAGCTCCGGTGCTCGCAGCAGCGTGTTGAGCGGTACGAGTAGGGCGCCAAGCTTGTAGGCCGCGACGGCACAAGCGAGCCAATCGCAGCGATTCGGCATCAACAGGCCGACGCGTGTGCCCTTGCCGACGCTGATCGCTGCCAGGCCTTTGGCGATCATGTCGGAAGCCGTTTTCAAATCGGCGAAGCTGGTGACGTCGCTCTTCGAGATGAGCGCCTGCCTTTCGCCGTGTGCGCGCGCCAGCTCGTCGATGAAGCGCCCCAAAGTCATCGCAACGGCGCGAGGATTGTCAGCCCGCGGCATCGGCGGCACGCAGATACCATTCGACGGTGCGCTGCAGACCTTGTTCCAAGGACGTTCGGGCGCGGAAGCCGAAGCGTTGTTGGGCGCGGCTGACATCGAGGCGCCGCTTTGGCTGTCCGTCGGGCTTGGTATCGTCCCATTCGATCTCGACGTCGACGCCGACGACACGCGCAATCGTCCGCGCTAGCTCCGCGACGCTGATTTCAGTGCCGCAGCCGATGTTGACCGGCTGCGAGGAATCGTAATGTTCGGCGGCAAGCACGATCGCTTCCGCCGCATCTTCCACATAAATGAATTCGCGTGTCGCCTGACCGGTTCCCCACACTTTGATCGAGCCTGCACCGTTGCGTTTGGCATCGATGCATTTGCGAATGAGGGCCGGGATGACGTGGGATGTCTCCGGGTCGATGTTGTCGCGTGGCCCGTACGAGTTGACCAGCAGCAGTGAGATCGAGTTGAAACCATATTGTTCGCGGTAGGCGGCGGATTGAACCAGGAGCATCTTCTTCGCCAGACCGTATGGGGCGTTGGTTTCTTCCGGATAGCCGTTCCAGAGATCGTCTTCAGAGAACGGTGTCGGCGCAAATTTCGGGTAGCTGCATACCGTTCCGGCAACCACGAACTTGCCGACGCCGGCGCGCCAGGCTTCGTGCAGAAACGGCACGCCCATCATCAGGTTGTCGTAGAAGAACTCAGCCGGCGCCGAACGGTTGGCGCCGATCCCCCCGACCCTGGCAGCGAGGTGAATAATCACGTCGACGGGGCGGCGTGTTCCGGTGACGCTAGACGTAGTATCTGCGAGAAGGCGACGGATCGCCGTGAGGTCGCGCAAGTCGTACTCGCGACTGCGCGGAACGAAAATCTCTTCGGTGCCGAGCTCCCGCAACTTGTCGACGACGAACGAACCGACGAAGCCGTGGCCGCCGGTGACCAGCACGCGTCGTTTGGACCAGAAGCTCATCGGCTGCGGACACTATCTGCGGTTGCAAGTCGCGGCAACAGCAACGGAGTGAACGATCGGAGCGTCGAAGGATCAAAAGGTCGCAATTGAACTCTTCGGCCGAGCTTCGAGTCGGCGATCAATCTCGAAGAAAGGGCCGCACCACGCGCAGGAACTCGTCGAGCTGATCGTGGTGGACCCAGTGCCCGGCCTTCTCGATGTTGACGACCGTTGCGGCGCGAAAGGCGCTGGCGCGTCCGTCTTTGTTCGGATCCGAAGCCCACGACTCCGTACCGCGGATCAAGAGAGCCGGGCAGGTGATTTCTCCCCACAGCTCGCGCGCCTCGCGCATGTTGAAAAGGTACGGCGACGCGGCGCGCACGTAGTTGTCGAATTTCCATAGGTACGTGCCGTCTTCGTCACGATACGAACCGTGAACGGTGAGATGACGGGCTTGCTCGGGCGACAGTTGCGGATTGGCGTCCTGCATCCGTTTTACGGCTTCATCGAGACTCGAGTAGCGGTGCGGATGTCGCCGTGACAGGGCCTGCATCTCGGCGATCCATTCTTGCATGCGCCCCTGCGCCGGACGTTCCTTGATCAGTCCGGGCGGCGGGCCGAGGCCTTCGATGGCCACGACCTTGCGCACCCGCTCGGGGTAGGTTCCGGTGTACTGAAGAGCGATCGAGCCGCCCAGCGAATGTCCAATGATGGTGATCGGGAAGGTCTGCAGAGCGTTGAGCAGCTGCGCTACGTCGAGCGTGTAGTCGACCATGGAATACGAACCGCCGATCGACCACTGTGAATCGCCATGGCCACGCAAATCGGGAGCGATGATGTGATAGTCGTCGCGCAGGGCGTGCGCGACCCAATCCCAATTACGGGCGTGGTCACGACCGCCATGGATCAGCAGCAGCGGCGGCTTCTCGGAATTACCCCAGTCGACGTAGTGCAGCTTGACTCGCTGCGAATAGAAGTAGTGCGAGGTCGGGCCGACGATCAGGTCAGTGGACATGAAGAATTGTGACGCATCGGGAAGTGTGGAGTCTGGAGGAGCAGGAATCTGAGGGTCGGGAGAATCCGAGCCAGCGGGCTGACTCCGTTTCTCCCGACCGCAGGTTCTGCCTTCGGTCTCAGACCACCGCCGAAATTGCTTTCACCAATTGTGCTTTTGGCACCGCGCCGACGATCTGATCGGCTACTTGGCCGTTCTTGAACAGGATCAAATTCGGAATGCCGCGCACGCCATAGCGTGAGGGCGTTGCCGGATTGTCGTCGACGTTCATTTTGACCACCTTGAGCTTGCCGGCGTATTCTTTGGAGAGCTCTTCGACCACGGGGGCAATGGCCTTACAGGGACCGCACCACGGCGCCCAGAAGTCGATCAATACCGGAATATTCGATTTCAAAACCTCTGCATCGAAGCTCGAATCCGAAACTGCCATCAAATCAGCCACGGAAAGTCCTCCTCTCGTGAGACAGCGACCATAAGGCCGGTCTGCTGGTCAATCAAGGGTCCGCTTACGCGCAGGGTACGGCTCGGCCGCCAGGAATCGGCGCAGCGCAAAATCGCCAGTGTGCGTGGTGTCAGAAGTCGTCCTGGCCGCGCGGTACTCCGTAGATGCGAATCGTCGGTCCCGGATGGTCCGGCGCGGGATTGATTTCCTGCAACAGCGGCAGACGGTCGAAGACGAACTGGTAGAAGGCAGCTTCGGCTGGAACAGCGATATACGGTGGGTTCAAGACTCTTCCGTAGACGTTCGAGCTGACCACTAGATAGTCGACCTCGTTCGCCACGTACCAGGCGTAGTGATGCATGGCGAGCGACCATTCGTAGGTGACGGCGTAACGGCTTGAGTCGACCTGAGGGGTGTATTCTTCGCGGGCGATATGGCGCCCATTTGGCACATTCTCATCGATCCATTGGGCCGCCAGCGTTCGCGTGTCGGGTTGGGACAGCGACTGATTGTTCGCGATGCTGCGCTGCAGTCCTGGGGCGGCGATGACGGTGGCGAGGGTGCATGCAGCAATCGTCGCGGCCGTGTCGTTCATGAGGCGCCTGAGGAACTCTACAAGGAGGTCCGCGGCAAGCAGACACAGGAGCGGGAGCAGCAGGATCAGATTGCGTTCGGCACGCGACGGATAGGAAGAGTAGAAGGCGAAGTAGCCGACGCACAGTGCGGCGAGAATCCAATGCAATCGCCGGCGGCGTAACGTCGGTGTAATCAGCAGTCCGGCTGCGCACAAAATGGCGAGCGGCGCTCCGAGGCCGATTGCATAGAGGTAGTCGAGATACCAAAGCCAGTTTCCGCCCGGCGTGTAACCGCCGAGGTAGTTGCGGCGTTGCTCGAGGATCCCGCCCAGCAGCGACGGCCAATCGAGAACGGCGTAGGGGCAGGCCAAGAGGAATCCGATCAGCGCGGCACTCCCGAGCAGTGCCCAGCGTATGAATGTCGTATGCGCCGATCGCGTCAGCAACAGTCCAAGCGGTACGACGATGGCGATGCCAGCGGTGTATTTCGTTGCTGCTGCAAGGCCGGCGAAAAGACCGGCGGCGAAGATGTCACCGCGTTTCGACTGTTGGAGGCATCTGACGCTGGCCAGAAGGGTCGCCGTCAGCAGTGTCGTCGCGGGTACATCGGTCGTCAGGTAGTGGCTGCTCTCGTTGTGCAGCGGTGAGGCGACGAGAAAGAGAGCCGCCGCGAAGCCGGTTGCGGGGCCACCCAGTCGGGCCGCGACCCAGTACGTCAGCCCGATCCCGAGCACCGCGAGCGCTGCGACGAGGCAGCGTCCGGCAAGCACGAACGGCCATTGAGCCGGCAGCACGTCCCACGGCCCAATGTGATTCTGTTCGGCATTGCTGCTCAGCGGTGCGCCTACCCAGGGCTGGCAGACGGTGACCAGCGCCGCTTCGAAGTAGATCAGCAGGGACGGATATTGGAACCAATGCGGATTGAGATCTCGCGTGCGTACGATGTTCAGCGCCGGATGCACGATCAGGTGCTCGTCGGGATGATAGACGAACGGTCCTCCCCAACCGATCGCCGAGAAGCGCAGCAAGACGGCGAGCAACAGGACGACCATGAGCGGAATCGCGGCGGTGAAGCGCTTTGTCATCGTTCAAGGGCCCAGGATGCTAACGGGCCTCATTTCTTCAAAAGCCAATCGGCGACGCGTTGCGACGCCGATGGTGTCAACGGCAGCGGCAAAATACGCGGCGATCCATCGACGACCTCGATGCTGTTTGTTCCATTGCGCTCGGCGACCGCCAGAAAGGCGACGATCGAATCGATGCGGTGTCGGCGCAAGTAGTCGACCCACCGCCGCACCTCGGCGGCATAGGCGCGGCGGCCGCGTTCGAAGGCGAACTGGGCTTGCGCCGCAGCGAGATCGACCCGGCTGCCGCTCTCGAGTGTCACGATCAAGGCGCGGCCGGGAAAGTCGGCAAACCATTTCGCCGCGACGCCCGTCATTGTCTCGCCGCGGCGCAGGCCGACATGTGAAATGGCAAACGCGCGGCCTTGTGGCGCCAGATGCTTCGAATAGCCCTTGATGATCCGTCGCAGGATACGATCGCCGCTCGCACCACCGGCGTGATACGCTGGTCCGCGTTCATAAGGTGACGACACGAACGGCGGGTTGGCGAGAATCACGTCGAACTGTTCACGGTGCAACGGCGCGTAGAGGTCGCCGCAACGGACATCAAAACGATCGACACCGTTCAGCCCGGCATTCAGCTCGGCGATCGCAACGGCACGTGGGTTGAGGTCGACTCCGGCCAATCGTGAAGCCCGGGTGGCGAACGTCAGTGCTTGCACCCCTGATCCACAGCACAGATCGAGGACCGACGGGTCACCGTTCATCGGGATGATCTCTCTGAGGAGGAACGAATCGCTGCTCGGTGGATAAACAGGATCTCTGCCGCTGAGGTGTAGCGCCGTGCGATCGACGCCGAGGAAACGGCGGTCGGCGAGGAAATATTGCTGGTCGACGGCCTCGATGCGCAGCCGGGCTACCACTCGGCCCGCGGAGCAGCGGCGCAGCAGCCCGATCCCGATCAGGCGTTCGCAGGCGTCTGTTCCCAACGCTTTGTCGACGGTACGCTGTAATTCGGTCGTTTCCAAGAACCACAAGCGGGTGAGTGTCGCCGTTGCGGAGCGGTCGCCACGCAGACGTTCGACTGCCGGTGCATGGTTGAGAGCGCCGATATCATCGGGGTGGCGAATGCCAAGCTGCTGCCGCACTGCCTCGGCGCTATAGCCACCGGCAAGCAGGCCGTCTGCCAGCCACCGCAGGTTCGACTGACTCGGTGATTGATGCCGCGCCATCTCGGGCTGGTGTATCCGTGGTGCGCCGGCATGTCTACGAGCGCAGCGCGAGCCGCACCCCGCCGGCGATACGGCCGATCGCTGCCGAAACTTGACTCCGAGACGGCACGCTCGTAGCTCTCACGGCTCAAGTGATGTTTCAACGTGCACTGCCGCGAGGTGACGTCTTGATTCGCCGCCTCTTCTTATCGGCCTTCGGGTGCATCTACACGATCGCCTTTGCCTCGCTGTGGGTACAGATCGACGGGCTCGTCGGCAGTCAGGGAATTGTGCCGGCGCAACAGCTGCTCGACAGCGTCGCGACGTTGGCTGCCGACCGTTGGTTGCGCCTGCCGACGATCGCCTGGGTGACCGGCGCCAGTGATCCAACCTTATGGTCACTGTGCGCAACCGGAACCGGCGTGTCGCTGCTTTTGGCGCTCGGTGTGGCACCGGCGTGGACGGCCGCCGCAGCTTGGTTGCTGTATCTGTCGCTGTACTCGATCTGCCGCGATTTCTTGAGCTTCCAATGGGACATCCTTTTGCTCGAGGCCGGATTCCTGGCGATCTTCTACGCGCCGCCGTCCGCCGTCTCGCCGCGCTCGCCGGCGTGGCAGTTGGCGCCTTCGCGACCCATCGTCTGGCTGTTGCGTCTGTTGATCGCCAAGCTGATGTTCCTGTCGGGCGTAGTGAAGCTGGCGGGAGGCGATCCGACCTGGCGCAACCTGACGGCGCTGACCTATCACTACGAGACGACCTGCTTGCCGACATGGACCGGCTGGTACATGCATCAACTGCCAACGTGGTTTCACAAGGCCTCGGCGATCGGCATGTTCTTGGTCGAGCTCGTCTTGTCGTTCGGTAGCTTTGGCTCGCGTCCTCTGCGCCTGCTAGCCGCGGCCGCCTTCACTGGGTTGATGATGTTCATCGGCGCCACCGGCAACTACGGCTTCTTCAATCTGTTGACGATCGTATTGTGCCTGCCGCTGCTCGACGATGGTGTGATTCCGGCAGGCTGGCGCCGGAGATCTGGTTCCCTGCCGTCGCACCGAACGTTCGGCCGCGGAACCTCTCGCGGCTGGCCGGCGTTGTTGACCGTGCCCTTGACGGCGGTCCTGTTGCTCCTGAACGCAATGCCGATTGCTCGTGCTCTACGGCTGTCGATTCCGTGGCCGGCGGAACTTGTACGCCTGCAGCAACTGCAGGCGCCGCTGCAAATCGTCAACGGCTACGGCTTGTTCGCGCGCATGACCACGACGCGACCGGAGATCGTCCTCGAAGGCAGCGACGACGGCCGGACCTGGAAGGCCTACGACTTCCGATGGAAACCGGGCGAC
>JACQEN010000278.1 GCA_016200585.1 Deltaproteobacteria bacterium | reverse complement strand
GCCAGGAGGGAATCGAACCCCCGACCTACGGCTTAGAAGGCCGTTGCTCTATCCGACTGAGCTACTGGCGCGTGCGGCGTTTCTCGTATCTCGGCTCTCGTCGGTTTGCGAGATACGAGATACGAGGAACGAGCAATCGTCTCAAGTCGGGGTGACAGGATTTGAACCTGCGGCCCCCTGCGCCCAAGGCAGGTGCGCTACCAGGCTGCGCTACACCCCGTTGTTCGATCTGCCGACTTCCGCTTTTCTCTTGGACTGCGTTCTGTTCAGCGACCGCGTTCCGTTAACAGAGGCATGTCGTCAAATCAACGCGCCGCGACCGTCGCCGTAGGTCCGGCATTCAAGAATGCGATCAGCCTGCCGCGTAGGGCGCGGCAGGCGTTGGCGCGGTGACTGATCCGGTTCTTCTCTGCGGCCGGCATGACCGCGAAGGCGCTGGAGCCCGGGGTTGGCAAGAATATCGGGTCGTAGCCGAAACCGCCGCAACCACTCGGTGCGATAGCAATTCGTCCTTCGCAAACACCCTCGACGCTGAGTGTCGCTCCGGTTGGGCTGGCGACGACGAGGACGCAGCGGAAACGCGCCGTGCGTTGCCCGCTCGGGACCTCCGACAGCTCGGCAAGCAGCTTGCAGATGTTGGCCTGGCTGTTCTGTTCCGGCCCCGCGTAACGTGCTGAATGCACGCCGGGCGCTCCACCGAGGGCGTCGACTTCGAGGCCGGAATCGTCGGCCAAAGTATGTTGGCCGCTCCATTTGGCCAATGCAATTGCTTTGAGAGAAGCATTGCCGTGATAGGTTAGCGCGGCTTCTTCAACGGCCGGCGCGGGCTCGACAAGCTCGCCAAGAGACTTCAGAGTGATTGGCAAGCCGGCAAGCAATGCCTTGAGCTCTTCGATCTTGCCGGCGTTCGAGGTGGCGAGCAGTAGAGATGGTTCGGAGGATTCGCTCATGCAGGGATTTTGATGGCCGCTGCCTGGAGACGTGTCAGCTCTTCAACGCCCTTTTGTGCGAGTCCGGCCAACGTATCGAGTTGACCCTTTGAGAATGGTTTCGATTCTGCGGTGCCTTGGACCTCGACGTACTGACCGCTGCCGGTCATGACGAAATTCATGTCGACCTCTGCTTTGGAGTCTTCGGTGTAACAAAGATCGAGCAACGCCTCTCCGTCGACAATTCCGACGCTCACCGCGGCTACCGAGCCCAACAAAGGGTCGTTCGCGATGGTTCCGGCCGATTTCAATTTCTGCGTGGCGAGCGCCAGCGCCACGTACGCTCCCGTGATGGATGCTGTGCGGGTTCCCCCGTCGGCTTCGATCACATCGCAGTCCAACCACACCGTACGCGGTCCCAATCGCTCGAAATCGATGACGCTCCTCAGGCTCCGGCCAATCAAGCGCTGAATCTCATGGGTGCGGCCGCCGATCCGGCCACGGGCTGCTTCACGCTGAATGCGCTGTTGGCTCGAGCCGGGGAGCATACTGTATTCGGCGGTAACCCAGCCGCGTCCGCTGTCGCGCAAGAACTGCGGGACCTGTTCCTCTACAGTCGCAGTGCAGATGACACGCGTGTTGCCAAGCTCGATGAGTGCCGAGCCCGTAGCCTGGCGGATGAAGCCGGTGATGATATTGACGGATCGAAGCTCATCGGGAGCTCTTTTGTCACTGCGCATGTTCTTTCTCCTTACCGTCCAATCGACTGTGGCGTCAGCTAGATAACAGCCGCCAGCGGCGAATCACAACGCAAACACCCGTAAACCGGAGCGCGGATTGTTAAATGCGCTTGCAGTGGCCGGGTCCCCCTGTTAGTTTTTTGACGCACTTTTGGAGGGCGATGGAACCATTTCTGGTAAAGGGCACTCACCCGGTGATGGAAAAGATCCTGAACATCTGTCAGCGGGTGGCTGTTACCGATTCGACGGTGCTTGTAGCGGGCGAGAGTGGCACGGGTAAGGAGCTGATTGCCCGTTTCATCCATGCGCACAGCAGACGATCGAGCAACCCGTTTATTGCGGTCAACTGCGGCGCGATTCCCCCTGATTTGCTCGAGTCGGAGATGTTTGGCCACGAGCGTGGCGCCTTTACTGGGGCGGTTGGGAGTCGGATGGGTCTATTCCAGCTCGCCAACGGTGGAACGATCTTCCTCGACGAAATTGGCGAGATGACTGCGGCGCTGCAGGTCAAGCTGTTGCGTGTCTTGCAGGAACGCGAGATTCGTCCGGTTGGTGCCGATCGGACGATCAAAGTCGACGTGCGAGTGATTGCCGCCAGCAATCGTGACCTGGCTACCGAAGTCGAGAAGGGTCGTTTTCGTGAGGATCTCTTCTATCGCCTGCAGGTTATTCCGATCACCGTACCACCTTTGCGCGAGCGACGGTCCGACATTCCGATCCTGGTTCAACACTTTCTCGACAAGCACAATCAACAGCGTCCCGGCCAACTGGTTCGAATCGCCGAAGACGCAATGGTCCATCTCTGGGAGTATGATTGGCCGGGCAATGTCCGCGAACTGGAAAACCTCATCGAGCGGATGGTGATTCTTAGCGAAGACGGCACCATTCGGGTCGACAGTCTGCCGCCGAACATTCGGTCGTTCATCTCCGACAAGAAGATCCCACGGCCAACGCTGACCGACGAGGGTATCGATCTCAACCAAGCCGTCGAGGAGTTCGAGTACAGGCTGATCGACGAAGCACTGCGTCGAACCAAGGGAAACAAACAGGCTGCTGCCAGGCTGTTGGGCTTGAAGCGCACAACGCTTGTTGCGAAATTGCGACGCAAGGGAACCGGATCAGCACAGGGGTACGTGATATGAATTCGGCGGCGGGTAACAATGCAGCGCAGGCTAAGGGGCGCATTTTGGTCGTCGATGACGATCCGAACGCGGTTGAAATTCTCTCTCGCATGCTCGGCCGCGAAGGTTACACCTGTGTCAGTGCTTCAAGCGGTGCCTCTGGGCTCGACGCCCTGAAGAGCGAATTGGTGGATGTCATTCTCCTCGACGTGATGATGCCGGAGATGGACGGGCTGGAAGTTTGCGAGCGCTTGCGCGCCGACGAAAAGTTGCGGCGCATTCCGGTCATCTTGTTGACGGCGAAAGACGACATGGAAACGCGCTCTCGCGGCATGGCGCTGGGTGTGAGCGAGTATCTGACCAAACCGATCAACCGGCGCGAGCTGTTTACCCGTATCGACGCTCAGCTGCATGCCCGGGCAATCGACCGGCAGCTCAGCAAGACCGCCGAGGCGGTTGCCGATCCATCCAAGAAGTCGTCGTAGTCGAAGCAGATCGAATGGTGCGACCGATGCATTCGTGGAATAGAGCATTCGCGTACGCGGCGCTTCTCGGCGTCAGTGGAGCGGTGTTGTTGCTGGGTGCTGCTGCCGGTGCGATTGCGGCCGAACGCGGGGATACTCAGGGCCTGGCGGATCGGGCTCCGACGCGTCCTCATCTCGATGTGCAGGAAAGCCCTCATGCACCGCTCCTGCTACCCAACGATTTGAGCTCGACGTTGCTTGCAACTTCGGAATTGGTGATTCCACCAGACCTGAGGTTGATCGTCTTTGCCCCGCATCCAGATGACGAAACGATCGCTGCGGCCGGTTTGATACAACGCGTCCGCGAATCGGGCGGCGAAGTTCGTGTCGTCTATATGACGAACGGTGACGGGTATGTCGATGCGGTCCGCCATTCTGTCCACCGCGACAAGACCTCGAGTGCCGA
This sequence comes from Deltaproteobacteria bacterium, assembly GCA_016200585.1. GTDB lineage: Bacteria > Desulfobacterota > Binatia > HRBIN30 > HRBIN30 > JACQEN01. Next base: position 2,129 of record JACQEN010000278.1, on the reverse strand, counting down.
CTTCCTGGCGTACGGCCAGCGCCGGCATGATGAAGCATTGCGGGCCCTGGGAAGCTTCCGCTTGGGCAGCGACGATGCCGTGTTCCTCGGCTTTCCAGACGATGGAATCGACGATTTGTGGGCCGGCCACTGGTCAGACAGCAATCCGTATACGTCTCCCTACACTCGGTTTGACCGCCCACCCTATAAGGACAGTTGGATACGCAACGTCGAGTACGCCGGCACAGATTTGAAGGGCGCGATCACCCGCGTGGTTGACGATTTTCAGCCGAATTGGGTTGTCGTACCGGATCCGCGTGATCGCCATCCGGATCACTGTACAACCGCTGTCTTCGTGCTCGACGTGTTGCAACGTGCGCAACACATCCCGGCAAGAGCGCCGGTCAGGGTATTGGCGTATCTCGTTCACTATCCGGACTATCCCGCTTCGGCCAACTGGGCGAAGCAGATTTCTGGCGCCGGTGTAGGTGGTACGTCGGCGGCGAGTCGGGAGCTGAGCGGCACTCCCTGGTTGAGACTGCCGCTGTCGTCCTCGCAGCAGGCGACGAAGGGCGACGCCCTCAATGCGTACGCGTCACAGCTCGAGGTGATGCGTCCGTTTCTGCGGCAATTCCTCCGGTCCTACGAGCTTTTTACCGAGCTGGACGACCGTCGAATCGCGGGGATTCCGCGCGAGTACGCGGCGCGGTTTGGGCGCGCCCTAAAGTAAGACTCGGGGCGCATTGTCGCAGCTCCTGGGGCATGTTAGGAAACCTGCTCCCTCGTGCATGCGGCACCTTCGGAACAGGCGAAACGTTTCAGGTAAGCTCGTGTCAGTCGCCATCCGCTGCAACCCGCGTGAGCCGATGCGTTTCTTGCAAGCACCGGGTGATTGGTTGGGCCTAGGACGGAAACAATGCAGTTAGCCAACCCCAGCCGCTACGAAGTCGATACGGCCGCGAACCAGGCCCGCTTGGAACAGCTACACCGCGTCGCCGACGGGGCCGAGCGAGTTGCTCTGCTCCTGCAGGATGATCCGGACCCCGACGGCATTGCCAGCGCAATTGCTCTGCGCGCGGTGCTTGGACGGAATCGATCTACCACCCCGATGTTTGCCTACGGTGAGGTGACACGAGCCGAGAATCTGGCAATGCTGCGCCTGTTGGACGTGACGATCGAGCCGGTCGATGCCGAGACGCTGCGCCAATTCCCGTGCGTTGCGTTGCTCGACGTGCAGCCAGCGTACTTCGGCGAACGACTGCCGCACGCGCACATCGTCATCGACCACCATCCCAAGAATGCACCTGTGGAATCCGAGTTTCATGATCTGCGCACGACCTACGGGGCGACATCGACCATCCTCACCGAATATCTGGAAGCCTGCGGTGCCGATGTCAGTCAGCGTCTTGCGACAGCTCTGCTGTACGGCATCAAGGCCGACACGTTGATGCTGAATCGGGAAACCGGCCCCGCCGACTTGCGCGCCTTCATGGCGCTGTATCCGTTGACCAATTACAACGTCCTGCGGCGCATCGAGCGACCGGAGCTGCCACTCTCGTTCGCCAGCTTCCTGAGTCGAGTGCTACCTCGGATTCGCAAGAAGATGGGGTTGTTGACGCTGCACGTCGGCAACATCGAACGCGAGGACATCATTCCCCAATTGGCGGACTTCTGCCTGCAGTTCGAAGGGACGGAGTGGGTTGTCGTCGCCGGCAAATGGCAAGGATTTCTGGTGATGTCGGTGCGCAATCCAGGGTACGTCCGTAGCGCTGGCGACGTGGTGCGAAAGCTCTTCGGTGAGATCGGGCGAGCGGGGGGGCATCGCTCGATGGCCAAGGCGATCGTACCTCTGCGACATTGGCGCAAGAGCGTCGGTTCGACGCATGACAGCGCGATCGCCGCTGCTGTGGAAGACCTGTTCCTGCGCGAGATTTACGGTGGAGCCCAGGAGCCTGTTGCGGTTGGAGTGTGAACCAGATGGGAGTAGTCAGTCGCTTGCGGCCCTCACCCGGACTTCTTTTTGGCCTCCGGTTCTTTCTTTTCCTGCTGATTTCCAGCCTGTTGTTCTGGGCGTTCAGTTTGCACGAACACCTCGGCCCGCTGCAGAGATTGATCGCGTCGATTAGCACGGTACTGGCACGCTTGATCGG
>JACQEN010000277.1 GCA_016200585.1 Deltaproteobacteria bacterium | reverse complement strand
GCCGCGAATTCTCCCGTCATGATCGGGATGGCGATACGGCAGAGGATCGTGAAGATCAGGAAGCCGGTGGAGAACACTGCTGCTCCGATGCGCAGCTCGTGCAGGGTCGGCGTGTACTCGTAGATCTCGCCGAGGACATCGGGTGTGAACGCCGGAATCACCAGGCCCATGCCCTTTTCGATGTAGACGCTGGCGTAAATCATCAAGCAGCCGAGGTTGAGCGTCACGACATTGCGGCGCGTCGCCGGAAAGAGGAAGAGCAGGAACGCGCCGATGCCGCAGACGACGAAGGCCGTCGCGTACGGTACCAACGCGTGGTGTCCGTGGACGCCGCGGAAGAGGTACTGCAGGTGAATCAAGTGCTCGGTGCCCGAGTAGTACTCCTTGAACACTTCGGCGCCGAGCAGGAAGAGGTTGACGAACATGGCGTAGGCCATGAGCTCGGCGACCTTGTGGATCGCCGCGTCCTTGATGGCGATGCGCGTGGTGCGTTGCAAGATTTGAAACAGCACCAGCATGACCGCCGGTCCGGAGCAGAACGCCGAGCACAAGAATCGTGGGGCCAGAATCGAAGCATTCCAATAGGGCCTTCCGGGAAGGCCGGCATACAAGAACGCCGTCACCGTGTGAATGCCGACGGCGGCGGGAACCGAGAACAGCACCAGCGGAACGACCAGATTCTGATTGTACGGTCGCCCCTGCATGCCGCGGTAAAGCAGGTGCGTGACGATGGTGAGATTGAGCACGAGGTAGAGATTCAAGACCAGGACGTCCCACGCCAGCACCGATGCCGGGAAGTTCATATGACCGATGACCGGCAGCAAGTGCCAGAATCGATCCGGCCGGCCGATGTCGACCATGACGAACAACAGGCACATGACGATGGCGCTGATCGCCAGGATCTCGCCCAGCAGCGCGACCTCTTTGATCGGTCCCCAATGATAGATGTATGCCGGGATCACCAGCACGACCGCCGCCGCGGCAACGCCGACGAGAAAGGTGAAGTTGCCGATGTAGAAGCCCCACGAGACCTGATCGCGCATGTTGGTGACGATCAATCCGGTGCGGAACTGCTCGACATACGCCGACCCGCCCCAGGTGATCAGCGCCAGGAGTACGGCGATCCACAGCCAGTAGGCTCGTCCGCCGTTGAGGACGAAGCGAGCGCTTGTCGTGATGAATTTTATGGGTCCCATTGGCCTCTCTAGAGCCCGTAGAAGTAGTAGAATTTTGGATCGGTCTTGAGCTCGGCTTTGAGCACGAAGACACGTTTGTCACGCAGGATGCGCGACACTTCGCCGTCCTTGTCGAGCAGGTTGCCGAACTTGCGGGCGCCCACCGGGCAGATCTCGACGCACGCCGGGTAGCGACCGGAGCGCACGCGCTGGATGCAGAACGTGCACTTCTCGACGACGCCGCGCGGTCGCGGGCGGTTGCCCAACGCGTGCGTATTCGGGTTCAGCTCGTTTGTCGGCAGGTGCGGTTCGCCCCAGTTGAAATGCCGCGCGCCGTAGGGGCACGCCGCCATGCAGTAGCGGCAGCCGATGCACCAGTCGTAGTCGATGACCACGATGCCGTCGGGTTCCTGCCACGTCGCGCCGACCGGGCACACCTGAGTACACTGCGGCGTACGGCACTGCTGGCAGGCAACCGGCAGGTAGAAGTGATCGGGATCGGGGACCTTCTCGTGATCGTAGTATGGGTTGGCTTCCTCGAAATCGATGCCCTTCGCCTTGTCCATTTCGAGCACGCGGATCCATTGGATCTGCGGATCGCGCGACTGGTTGTTCTCCTTCACGCAGGCGTAGACGCAGCGCCGGCAGCCGATGCAGCGCGACAGGTCGAGGGCGTAGCCGAAGACGACACCCGGTTGCGCCGGCAAGGCCGAGACCGAAACCTCCTGGCCGAAGCGTTTCGAGTAGTCGTCGTGCAGGCGCTGCATGCGGCGATCGAGCTCTTCCTGCGACAGCTCGAGAAAATGCTTCTGGAAGAACTCCTCGCGTACTTCCGGAGTGCAGCCGGCCAGGAAACCGGCCGCGACGACGCCAACGGCGGTCAGGAAATCGCGCCGCTTGAGCCCGCCCGCTTCCTCTTTTTCCTCTGCGCAGGCGAGAGGGTCACTGCACCCCGACATCAGCCGACTCCTTATCTCTTGCCGATCGATCGGCGTCTTTTCTGGAGAACTGCGGGCGGATGGGCGGTGGCAGAGGCTTGAGCGCTGCGAAGTGTGGACTGTGCGGGTTGTGACAGTGAACGCACAGCAGATAGCGCTTCGAGCCATCCCAATAGCCGGTGCGCTTACCGTGGATGCCGGCGCGCCAGTCGCGATATTGCGTGCCGTGACATTGGCCGCAGAGGCGGTACGACTCGGTGAACGGTACCGGCGCGCCGCTGGAGAGATGCAGCTGGTCGCGGTTCTTGAGGTCGTGACAATCGAGACACCAGCGATGCTCTTCGTCGTGGTGCAACTCGATGTCGGTGTGCATCAGCTCGAGCGGCCGGCGTTCCGGGTTGGGCTCCATATCGGCATGGCACTGGGTGCAAGGGAAGATGCCTTCGGAAAACGGCGGTGCCGGAACCGGGAATTGTGCGCTCGAGGCGCTACGACCGCGCTCGACTTGCACGTCGGCGGTGTCGAGTCCGGGGATCGCCGCTTCGCTGCCGAACACCATGGGGAAGTCAGCCGGGCTGAAGGCCTTGTCGGCGGCCACGCCCTCGTGCGGAATCACCGGCTTGGCGCGCACGATGACAGCAAGGATGGCGAAGACTGTGACCGCCGAGATGATCAACAGCGGGACGAGGGCGTTGGAACGGGCGATGGAGAACTCTTCTTCCTGAGTTTGCGGATGTTCCGACTTGCCGTGCTCGTCGTGGTCGTGCGAGTTCGTCGCCATGGCCGCTCTCACTTGCTGCCGCGACGCGATTGCAGATAGGCAACCAGGTCGCTCATCTCGTCGTCCTCAAATGTCGGCCACGTCGCATGCGACTCTCGCACTGCGTTGTCGATGGTCGCAGCGTGATTCCACATGGCAGCCGACCAATGCAGAGCCGTCTCCAGCGCTTTCGACATCACCAGATTCGGAGCCGGCTTGTTTTCCTGACCACCATCGGCGTGACACCGAGCGCAACCTTTGTCTTTGAAGATCGCCGCACCTTTGGCGGCATCGCCGGCGCGGCCGGTGTAGCGCACGAAGTAGAGGTAGGCGATCAGGTCGGCCATGTCGCGATCGCTGAGCTTGCTGAACGCCACGCCCGTCGTGCGCATTGCATCCCACATCATCGGACCGTGGTTCCAGAACTCCCCGGCCATTTCGGAGATGTTTCGTGCCGGCGCTACCTTGCTCAGATCCGGACCGGTTGTACCGCCGACGCCGGCGACCGCGTGGCAGCGGACGCAACCCTTGCGGTTGAATACGGCCCGGCCGGCTCGCGGACTGCCGATGGCTGCCGATGCGCGCACCAGAGGAGCCAGGGGCGTCGCACCGCCGCGAATCAGGGCGACGATATCGGCGACGTCGTTGGCCTCGAAGTGCGGACGCTCAATCCCGAGATCCTTCATCTTTGCCGCCATCTCGGGTCCGTGATTCCAAAGCGCTTGCGCCAGGAACGATGAGGTGATCGCTTCGTTGAGCTCGTCGAGCCGGGGACCGACGGTGCCGCCGCGCCCAGCCAGCTGGTGGCAGCGTGCGCACGTTCGTTGTTCGAAGATATCGTGCCCGCGTGCCGGATCGCCCGTCTCTTCCGAGAAGTTCAGGTAGAACAGGTACGCCACCAGTTTGCCCATCTCGTCGGGGGACAAGACCGGCCGTGCGATACCGCGTTCCCGCATCTTCTCGATCATTTTGGGAGTGTGATTCCAGAGACTGCTGGTGAGCTGCATGGTATCGCGCCACGAGCGCACCTGACCAAGGTCGGGCGCTACACGCGCCGCGTTGGCGTCGCCTGGAAGCCCGTGACATGTGCTGCAAAACTTGTCCTGGAAGGTTCGCTGCCCCTCGACTAACGGCTGGCTCGGCAGCCATTGCTCCATACCGTCGGCCAACGTTCTGCCGCCGGTGAGGCCGGTCAGAATACAGGCAGCAAGGATGATTCGGCCGCTCTTCGACAGTGCTCCGGCAATCAAGCCAATGGGTAGGGCCAAATCCGTCATCGAGATTCCTTGCAGCCGTGTGACAGCAAGGACCCTGCCCAGGTGCCGAAGCTCTACACTGAAAATGTCGGCGCTTCTCCGATTCCCAACCTTGGTGAGAGTCGAGTGTCGGATCCGAAATCTGCGAAGAAATGCCGACCTTGAAGGGAGCCGAATCTCCCTTCAAGACAATGTGAGCTACGGCGCGAACGGGTTGATGATCGTCGGTGCCGGGTCGCTGATTGCCGTTTGGAAGAAGACCGTGCGTTGATGGCGCGACTCCGCCGCGCTCTGGGCGCAGTAGTGTCCTTCTGTCTCATGGATGGCCAAGCACCCCGGAGTCGGCGGGAAACCTTCGACGCCGACCGGGACGTATTGGAAGAACGCCGCGCTTGTATCGGCGTCGATGTTGCCGACGACGGGTCCTTCGATGCTATCGAGGAACGGAACGACGCGTTGTACCGGCTTCAGGTGCGGGATCGGACGGAGCTGCCAGGCCAGCGATTCCGAAGCGTTGTTGGGTACGAGCGTATCCGTCAGACCTTCGACTTGGAGAATGCTGGCTTTGCGTGTCGTGCCGGCGACCTCGATCGGTTGGCGATAAATGAAGCGTCCGTGATTGTGCTCGTCTTGGTTGTCGAAGATGTGCTGCAGCAAGGACAGGCCGACCCAGATGTCGGCCGGTGTCATGTTGGGGAACACCATGCCGAGCTGCACCAGAAACGCTTGCGGCTGTTGGTGGATCAGCGTTTCCGCCAATCGCGACCCACCGACGATCAGTGCGGCGGCTTTGATTTCGGGGGCGTACGGGAGCAGGCCGGGTGCATAGTTGGCACCCTGACTGATGCCGACGTACGTCAGCGGTTTGCTGACGTCGATGTCCGGAACACCGTCGGGAGCGCCGATCGGCAGGACGTCGATTGATCCGAGCGTCGACAGCATGCGCACAAAGGAAATCTGTTCCGCATTGAGCTCGACCCAATAGTCGGGAACCTTGCGGTTCTGCAGCAGGTCGAAGAAGATGCCCGTCACCTGCGCCGTGATCGCTTGCACCTCATCGGTCGAGCCCTTGCTGAGCTCACGGTTGAGCAGGTCGGTGAAGCCGATTACCGCAAAGCCGGCGCTTGCCAGGTAGCGTCGCGACTCGCTACGCACCTCGTCCTGTCCCCCGGGGTTTCCATGCTGATACATGGTGATCGGCACCGGTCCGTTGAGCGCGGCCTTGGGCAGCGCCAGTGTGAACGGTATTAAATTCGTCTTTTGTTGTACCGGCCCGTTGGCGTCGCGCACGAAGAAATGACTTTTGCGCCAGTCGGGAGCGTTCCATTTGCCGGTGACATAGGCTGCCACGTCCGTACCAGCGGGACCGGGTTCGACCCCATCGATAATGAAAGCCGGTGGTTCGGCGTCCATCACTTGTTGTTTGATGGCCAAGAGGTCGCGTGGAATGTCGTCGACGGAACGTATCGAGACGCGCACAGCCAGGACCGTGTCGTCGGAAGTCGGATGAGGCTCGGGTGCGCCCGCCACAGCTGCGAGGACTTCATTGGTTAGTGTGCGGACCCGGGTAATCGGCGCCGTCTCCGTCGCGGTTGGCGCCGCCAGAACGGCGCGCATGAAGGCGCTGGGGCCGAAGGCCGCTCCGTTGGCGGTTTTCAGTCCCCGAGTGATGATCAGTCCGTAGCGGCCGCCCGGATCGAGCGGGATCGATGGAAAGATCAACAGTGTGTGGGCGGTGATATTGAGCACGCTTTTGTCGGTGCGCACGTCGACGCGGAAGGGGATGCGTTGGCCGTAGGTCGGGCTGTCCGCTTTGATGTCGTACACGCCGATGCTGGCGCCAGCGGCCAGTGACTCCGCCGCCGTGCGTGGTAGCGAGGTCGGATCCGGTGTTTCCGATAGCTCGACGACGAAGTGGGCGATCGGACTGAAGCCGTCGAGCTTGTTAGTTTCGGGCAGCAGAGCGCGGAAGATCCCCTGGATATCGGCGGTTGCCATCGGCACGGGGACGTTGACTCTGACACCAGTCGGCCTGGTGGCATCGGCGACCAGCCAGTAGTCGTCGGGGAAGGGCGTCGTCGGGCGTTTGTCGAGGCGATCGTAGATCACCGTCGGTCCGCTGACGGGGCAGCTGTTGAGAGCGTTGTTGATGGCAACCAACAACTCGTCGATCGTGACTGCACCGTCGCTGTTTCCATCGAACGATGGGCAAGTGCGCAACGGCGACGATTCGAGGGCAATGCTGACGCCTGCGACGATTTCGTCGACGGTGACTGTTTCGTCGCCGTTGCAATCGCCCACACATGCTGCCGCGACCCAAGCCGGCCGTAGAAGAGCACAAAGTGTGAATGCAACGACGATGCTTCGTTTGGCGCTGATCATGGTGCGCGCGCCATACCAGATGTCGGCTTGGCGGCTCAACCAGCCCTCAGCGGGGTGCCCTCAGCGGGGTCGCCGAGGTGTCTTAGCTCGAGGGTGGGTTGGGCTATTCAGAGGGTGGGTTGCGCTATTCAATTGTGGCAGGTTTTGTCCTATTCTGGCGAAAAACCCGTTGCCACGTCGTCGCAAGACTCGGAACGGGTCGACTTCGAACCAAACCGCATGGTCCAGAGAAGCTCGGCGTGCCGATTGCGGTGGGCACGTCATCGATTAGATTTGTTGGCCGAAGTGGTCGACTTAGAGAAGGAGGACAGAGAGTATGGTTCGTGCGTTGGCTGGAGCGGTATTGTTGACGACGGTCGTGGTAGGCATGGCTCGCGCGGCGGATGCGCCGCCGATCTACGACAAGAAGTGCAAGACCTGTCACAGCGTCGGGGGCGTGGGTGGTCCGATGGCCAAGAACGGTGGGCCTTTGGACGGCATCGGCGCCAAACATGATGCGGCTTGGATCAAGGAGCTGATCGCCGATCCCAAGTCGAAGAACGACAAAGCTAAGATGCCGAAGGTGACATTGTCACCCGAAGATGCCGACGCGGTTGCCAACTACGTGTCGTCGCTGAAGTAGCGGGCGGGGGCCTCTCAGGCTGTGTGCAGCGGAGCGGCCTGCTCGTATCGAGTCGAAACACGGAACACTGACCACGGAACACGGATGGAATCGGGTGATTCGAGCCGCCCATCTGTGATCCGTGGTCGGTGATCCAGCCGTCTGCTGAGGCAATTCCCGAGACTGCGGGTTACGCCGTGGTCCGGCGCCTCTTTCGGGGAGTTGTATCTCGATCATGAAACTGCCGCGTTCATTCCACAACGTCATCAGCTACGTCGGCACAGCCTGCACCGGGGTTTCGCTAACCGTTTTCCTCTTCCTGGTCGTGCTCGACGCGCTCGCTCCGAAAGAGCGAGCCCCCTACGCAAGCTTGGTGATGTTTGTTTTGGTGCCGGCCGTATTGCTGGTCGGCTTGGCTTTGATTCCAACCGGTATGTTCATGGAGTACCGGCGGGTCCAGAGAACCGGCAGACCTTCGATCGAGAATTTCCCGGTCGTCAATCTCAACGATCCGCGCCAGCGCAATGCGTTTACGATCTTCACGAGCGCTTCGGTGTTGTTGTTGTTCCTATCGGTGTTCGGAAGTTATCAGGCCTACGAGGCGACCGAGTCGGTCAGCTTCTGCGGCGGCATGTGTCACACGGCGATGGAACCGGAATACACCGCCTATCTGAACTCGCCGCACGCGCGGGTGCGTTGTGTCGACTGTCACGTCGGCAGCGGCGCCGAGTGGTACGTCAAATCCAAGCTCTCCGGTTTGTATCAAGTCTACGCCGTTGCCACCGACGCCTTTCCGCGACCGATTCCCGTACCGATCTCCAATTTGCGCCCGGCGCAGGAGACATGCGAGCAGTGTCACTGGCCGCAGAAGTTCTTCGAGGCTCAGCTGCGCCGGCAAGTGCATTTCCTGTCGGACGAAGAGAACTCGCGCTGGAACATCGATTTGCTGATCCGTACCGGAGGTGGTGGTGCCGGCCCCGGGAAGGTTGGCGGCATCCACTGGCACATGAACATCGACAACAAGGTCGAGTACATCGCCACCGACGAGCAGCGCCAGGTGATCCCCTGGGTGCGAATGACCAATCGCCACACCGGCCAGACCGTCGAGTTCATGTCGACCGAAAGCCCGCTGTCGGATGCCGACAAGGCCAAGGCTTCGATTCGTACCGTCGACTGCATGGACTGCCACAACCGCCCGTCACACGTTTACAACTCGCCACGCGTGGCGATGAATATTGCGATGGCAGATGGTCTCATCGATCCCACCCTGCCTTCGATCAAAAAGACCGGTGTGGATCTGTTGACCGCGACCTACGCCACGACCGACGAAGCAACCCGCGCCATTCAGGAAGGTGTGCTCGGCTTCTACAAGACGGAGCATCCGGAAGTCTTGCGCGATCGGCGCGAGGCGGTGGACCGCAGCGTTACAGAGCTGCAGACCATCTTCAAGCACAACTTCTTCCCGGCCATGAAAGTGCGCTGGGATGCCTATCCGAACAACATCGGCCACTTCATGTTTCCGGGGTGCTTCCGCTGCCACGACGGCTTGCACAAGAGTGCCGACGGCCGCGTCATCAGCAAGGATTGCCACAGCTGCCACAGCATCATCGCACAGGGGAAGCCCGATGCCATGCAACTAACCGCCGATCGCAAGGGGCTGAAGTTTCAGCACCCGATCGACATCGGCGACGCATGGGAGGAAACGCCATGCTATCAATGTCACACCGGTGGTTCGCCTTAAGAAGGGCGTTGTTCGGATTTCTCTGTACGGCGGCACTCCAAGCCGCTGCATTCGTGCCTTGGGCGATGGCTGCCGAGGCCGACCTCACGAACGAAGGATGTCTCACCTGCCACGCCGTCGATGATTTCAAAGGCCCCGACGGGCGTGCGCTGCACGTCGACAACGAGAAGTTCGGTACGTCGGTCCACGGCAGTCTGGAATGCACATCCTGCCACGACGACATCAAAGAGATCCCCCATCCTGCGAAGCTGAAGGTACTCGGGCTCGACACCTGTGCGACCTGCCACGACGACGCGGTCGGCGCTTATCGCAAGAGCATTCACGGCAAGGCACGGTCCGACGGGGCGAGCGAGGCCGCGACCTGCACCGACTGTCACGGTAGCATCCACGCCGTCCTCGCGCCGAGCGAAGAGAGCTCACCGACGAATTGGAAGCACCTGGCTGCTACCTGCGCGCGCTGCCACGGCGACCAGGAACTGGCGGAGAAGTTCAACATCCCGGTGGTCCGCCCGGTAGATGCCTATCTGAAGAGCGCGCATGCGCGCGCCGTTGCCGCAGGTACCCATGGGGCGACTTGTGCCGATTGCCACGGGTCGCATCTGATCCTGCCGAGCAACGATCCTCAGTCGACGATTTGGAAAGCGAACGTGCCGCAGACCTGTGGCCAGTGCCACAAGGAGATCCTCGAGAAATTCAGCGCCAGCGTACACGGGGAAGCTTTGGCACGCGGCAACAACGGTGCACCGGCTTGCATCGATTGCCATGGCGAGCATCGTATCCTCGGCGCCGGCGAGCCGGCGTCGCCGGTCTTTGCGGCGAATCTGCCCGGCGACACGTGTGGTCGTTGCCATGCCGACGAGCGCATCGTCGAAAAATACGGGATGCCGGGAGGCCGCGTTTCGGCGTTTCAAGACACCTTCCACGGTCTGGCACTGCGCGCCGGCAAGCTGTCGGTCGCCAACTGTGCCAGCTGTCACGGCGTTCACGACATTCGCCCCTCGAGCGATCCGCGTTCGTCGGTGAGCGCGGTGAATCTGCCCAATACCTGCGGCAAATGCCATCCGGGCGCCGGCAAGTCGTTTCGGCTCGGCCCGGTACATGGCGGCGCCGATCAGTCGGTCGGCAAGCTCGCCACAGGTTGGATCCGTTTCCTCTACCTGTGGCTGATCGGAGTTACCATCGGTGGCATGTTCGTCCACAACGCCCTCGATTGGCAGCGCAAGGCGCGACATCCCGAGCACGAACCCCCGGAAGCGCCCCTCGACACTCCGCCGCGGATGATTCGGGTCATGCGCTGGCAGCACGGAATGGTCATGATCAGCTTTCCGATCCTCGTATATACGGGATTTGCTCTGACCTATCCCCAGGCCTGGTGGGCCGCACCGCTACTGCATTGGGAGAACGGCATCGGACTCCGCGGTTTGGTGCACCGCATTGCCGCCGTCGTCATGATCGTCGGCGTGGGATGGCACATCGTGCACCTGATCGTCAGCGCTCCCGCCCGTGCCTGCATGCTGCGCATGTTGCCGCGGCCGCGTGATGTCAGCGTCGTCATCGGCACGCTCGCCTACTACTTCGGCTTGCGTTCCTCACGGCCGCTCTCCGGAACATTCAACTATGCCGAGAAGGCGGAGTACTGGGCCTTCCTGTGGGGATCGGCCCTGATGAGCTTCACCGGGTTCCTTTTGTGGTTCGACAACCTGACGCTGCGCTATCTGCCCAGTTGGACCTCCGATGTTGCCACCGCCTTGCACTTTTACGAGGCCATCCTGGCGACGCTGGCCATCCTGGTGTGGCATTTCTACTGGGTCATCTTCGATCCGGAAGTCTATCCGATGGACTGGACGTGGTGGACCGGCCACCCGCCCGCCAGCCGCGTGCACGAGCGACGCGATGAGAACGACAGCGATCAAGCGGCCAGCCAGAAAACGCTATGAAGACGCGCGCCGCAGCTCACCTTGTTTTCGCTCGGAAATCCCTTTGCCAAGAAGAGTTGCGTCCGCTTTGTCGCGTGCTTCGAGCGGTGTCGCGTCTCACCGCGACGACCTTGGTCGTTGCCTTTCTGCACGGAGCGTGTCGCGCTGAGACCAAGGCTTGCTTTGAATGTCACGGCATGGAGGGCATGACCGCTCCGGACGGTAGAAATCTGTTCGTCGACGAAGCGAAGTTCTCTGCCAGTATCCACGCGCCGTTCGAGTGTACCGGCTGCCACGCCGATTTAGAGAAAAGCGAGTTCCCGCACGCCGAAAAGCTCGCCCCGGTTGACTGCGCCAAGTGTCACGAAGAGGTCGCAAAGGTCTACGCCAACAGCTTGCACGGGCGCGAAGCCAAAGCCGGGGCGGCGCTTGCGCCACGGTGCGCCAGCTGTCACGGCAACCACGATATCGTCGCAGTCACAGATCCGGAATCGCGTGTCGCCCGCTTCCGCATCCCCTTTGTCTGCGGCTCGTGCCACAAGGAAGGAACACCGGTCACCCAAACCTACGACATACCGCAGGACAAGATCCTCGAGCACTACTCGGAGAGCATGCACGGGGAGGGTTTGCTCAAGCGCGGGCTCACCGTGGTTGCCATCTGTATCGACTGCCACACGTCGCACAACGTTCTCCCGCACACGGATCCGCGCTCGAGTATCTTCCGCGACAACATCCCGCGGCTCTGCAAACGATGCCACGGGCAGATCGAAGCGGTCCACCGTAAGGTTATCCGCGGCGAGTTGTGGGAAAAAGAGCCGAACAAGGTTCCGATCTGCGTCGACTGTCACGCTCCGCACAAGGTACGCCGGGCCTTCTACGAGGAAGGTATTGCTGACGATCAATGCTTGAAGTGCCATGAAAAGCCCGATCTCACCGTGGATCGCGACGGCAAAACCGTTTCGCTCACGGTGAGCCGCGAAGAGATTGGCGGGTCGATCCACCGCAACGTTTCGTGTGCCAAGTGTCACACCGGCACCGACCCGTTTGCCAGCGACCGTCCGTGCTCGACCGTGAGCATTAAGGTGGATTGCTCGATCTGCCACGCCGAGGTGGTCAAGGAGTTCGGCGTCAGCATTCACGGTACCCTCGCGGCGCGTGGCGACACCAACGCCCCCGTCTGCCGGGACTGTCACGGTGTGCACAACATCCGTAGCCACAAGGACCCGAAGGCTACCACGTTTGCCATGAACGTGCCGAACCTGTGCGGTCAATGCCACCGCGAGGGCCAGAAGGCGGCGATCCGATACAAAGGCAGCGAACACAAAGTGGTGGAAAGCTACGTCGAGAGCATCCACGGCAAGGGCCTGATGCAGAGTGGACTGGTGGTGACGGCGATGTGCGCCGATTGCCATACGGCGCATCGTGAGTTGCCCGCCAGCGACGAGCGCTCGACCGTCAATCCGAGGAACATCGCGGCGACCTGCGCCAAGTGTCACAACGGCATCTACGAGAAGTTCCAGGCCAGCGTGCACTCTCCGCTGGTCTACAAAGGGGACAAAGAGTTACCGCATTGTCCCGACTGCCACACGTCCCACCAGATCACGCGCGCCGACAGCGAGGGTTTCAAGCTCGCCGTCCTCAATCAGTGCGGTCGGTGCCACGAGGAAGTCACAAAGAGCTACTTCGAAACGTTCCACGGTAAGGTGTCCAAGCTCGGGTTCGGTGCGACGGCGAAGTGTCACGATTGCCATGGGGCGCACGACATCTTACCGCCGAGCGACCCAGCCTCCCACCTGTCGCGGCAGAACATCGTCGAGACGTGCGGGAAATGTCATCCCGGCTCGCATCGCCAGTTCGCCGGGTATCTTACCCACGCCACCCATCACGACCGGCACAAGTATCCGATCCTGTTCTACACGTTCTGGTTCATGACCATGCTGCTGGTAAGTACACTGGTTGTGGCCGGCGTCCACACCCTGCTTTGGCTGCCGCGTTCATGGCAGATGATGAATGAGCGTAAGGCCCAAGCGGCTCAGTCGCACGGCAAGGAGGTACGTCGATTCCCGGCGCGCGTCCGCCAGCTTCATATTCTGGTCATCATCAGTTTTCTCGGTCTTGCTCTTACCGGCATGACCTTGAAATTTTCGTATCTTCCCTGGGCCGCGGCACTCTCACGCTTGTTCGGCGGATTCGCGGCCGCGGGCGTCATCCATCGTATCTGTGCCTTGATCACATTCACCTATGCGGGCATCCACATCGTCGACGTCGTTTTGCAGAAGAGCCGCTCTCACAAAACCTGGGTGCAGTTTCTGCTCGATCGCGAATCGATACTACCCAACCTGAACGATCTGCGTGAAGCCGGCCAGACGATCCGCTGGTTCATCGGTATGGGGCCGCGCCCGGCATACGGCCGCTGGACGTACTGGGAGAAGTTCGATTACTTTGCGGTCTTTTGGGGTATCGTCATGATCGGCTCGACGGGACTCGTGCTGTGGTTCCCGGAGGCATTTACCCTGTTCCTGCCCGGCTGGGCGATCAATGTCGCCACCATCATCCATTCCGACGAAGCGCTGTTGGCGGTAGGCTTCATTTTCACCGTGCATTTCTTCAATACCCACTTCCGGCCCGATCGCTTTCCGATGGACACGGTGATCTTCACCGGCAGTATCCCAGTCGAGGAGTTCAAGGCGGATCGCCCGCGCGAGTACGAACAGCTGGTCGCTTCGGGAGAGCTTGAGGAGCATTTGGTCGAGCCCATGCCGCACTACGTCTTACGCGGATTCCGCATCTTCGGCGCTATCGCGCTGACAATGGGCCTCGTGCTGATCTTCCTGATCCTTTGGGCGGAGGTGTTCGGTTATCGCTGATTCCGGGTGCCTCATCGATGGAGCTCAGTCCGCACAAGGAGGTGCAGATTCCTGCGAGTTGGAATCATCTGTCTGGAGCTTCCGATCATTCCAACGTATGGGACAAGGGGCGCCCGGCTATCCAGTGGCCGCAGCAGGGCACGCAACTTGTACTCTCGCGAGTCTATGCTCGTCCGCGACCTCATGCACACCGAAGTGGTCACACTGGAAGCTTCTGACCACCTCGACCTGGCCGACAACATTATGCGCTTGGGTCGCATTCGCCACATGCCGGTGGTCGTCCACGGGCGCCTCGTAGGGATCTTGTCGCAACGCGATCTGTTCCGGGCAGCAATTTCCACGGTGTTGCAGTTGCGCCCGACCGCCGAACGCGAATGGCTGGCGAAGATACCCGTCAGCGAGGTGATGTCATCGCACGTCGTCAGCATCTCTCCCGACGCCACCGTGCGCCAAGCCGTGCAGATCATGCTCGACAAAAAGATCGGTTGCTTGCCCGTGACCGAGGGCGAGAAGCTGCTCGGATTGATCAGCGAATCGGATTGCACGCGCTATCTGGCGCGCTTGCTGGACGACTTGGATTCGCAACCAGCACCTTCCCGGAAATGAATCGATGCCTGTCTGGCCGATTGTGAGAAGCCCCTTCCGGCACTGTCAGCCGGCAGGGGGATGGGTATAGCGAAATGGTTGCGGTTCCCGGCGACCTTACATACGATCCCCAGATGCCGAGTGTGGAGCCATCAGCCAAGGGATCGATTTTGGTTGCCGAGGACGAGGCCGGTGTGCGCGACAGCCTCACCGAAGTCCTGCGCGACGAGGGCTATCAGGTAGACGCCGTTGGTGACGGGAGCGCCGCAATTGCCGCACTGGAATCGCACGAGTTCGACCTGGTGATTTCGGACATCCGCATGCCGGGGGCCGACGGTCTGGCAGTCCTCCGGCGGACGCGTGAAGTGGCGCCGCAAACTCTGGTGCTGCTGATGACGGCGCACGCCACCGTCGAGACGGCGGTCGAGGCGATTCGCCGTGGAGCCCAGGACTACCTGCTGAAGCCGATCATCTTCGACGACCTGCTGCACAAGATCGATCACTTGCTGCAGCACCGGCAGATGGCCTGGGAAAACCAGATGCTGCGCAGTCAGGTCGAGCAGCAATGGGACTTCGACAATTTGATCGGCCGTTCGGCGGCGATGCGCGAAGTCATGGAGCTGGTGCAGCGGGTCGCCCCGACGCCGAGCACGGTGTTGATCACCGGCGAAAGCGGCGTCGGCAAGGAAGTCGTGGCACGCGCCATTCATCATTTCAGCGAGTACCGCGACCGCATCTTTCTGCCGGTCAACTGCGGTGCCATTCCCGAAAATCTCCTCGAGAGCCAGCTCTTCGGCCACATCCGCGGCTCCTTCACCGGGGCCATCGCCAATCAAGAAGGCCTGTTCCAAAGGGCGCGCGGCGGAACCATCTTCCTCGACGAGATCGCCGACATGCCGCTCAGCTTGCAGGTGAAACTGCTGCGCGCCATCGAAACCAAGGAAATCCTTGCGGTCGGCGCCACCACCCCGCTCAAGGTCGACGTACGCATCGTTGCCGCCACCAATCACGACCTCGGCAAGGCCGTCGAAGACGGCAGGTTCCGCGACGATCTCTACTACCGGCTCAACGTCATCGGCATTGAGATTCCTCCCCTGCGCGAACGCCGCGAAGACATTCCGCTGTTGGTCGATCACTTCATCCGCATGCACAATCGCGATCTCAAAAAGAACTTTCGCGGTACCGACAGCGCCACGCTCAAGCTGCTGATGTCGCTGCCCTGGAAGGGCAACGTGCGCGAGCTCGATAACGTCATCGAGCACGCGATGATCCTCGGTTCCGGCGAGTGGATCACGGTGCGTGACCTGCCGCGCGCCTTGCAGCAGGACGCCGGCATGCCGGCGCCGGCGGGCGACAACCTGCGCGACGCGTTGCGCGCCTACGAAAAGGCGCACATTCAAGCCGTGCTGGCCAAGGTCGAGCAGGACAAGAAAGCCGCCGCACAACGTCTCGGCGTGTCGCTGTCGTCGCTCTATCGCAAAATGGAAGAGCTGGAAATTCCGCTCAACCAGGGCAACAATCGCGAAGACGAGTAGGCCGTTCGGCGACTCGGGATCTCCCGCCCCAACGAGGTGGGTGCCCCAGATCCTCCATCTCCCGTCTGCGGATCCGAATTTTCAACCATCACACCGTCGTCGTTGAGTCTGCCGCAGTGCTCGCAGGCGTCAATGGACTACGAAGACGCCATTGACCCCCGCTGCGCGCTGCGGCGGCAGAGCGGTTGCGACGGTTCGAACAGATCCGTCGTGACTTCCTTGCAGGCCCGATTCCGCGGGTGAAAACGTGCCTGCGCTGACACCGCGCTGTATGCGCGCCGCTGAACGCCAGCGTTGAGGCTGTTGCAAATCCCTCCGCTACTTCGTGGCGATCCCTCGTGCACTGAAAATCGCTCCGCTACTTCGTAGCGGCCCGTCGTGCACCGAAAATCCCTCCGCTACTTTGTAGCGACCCCGCGTGCACTGAAAATCCGTCCGCTACTTTGTGGCGACCCCTCGTGCACTGAAAATTCGCTCACCCCTCGGACCAAGTTAACCTTGTGGTGGCTTGGTACCGATCTTCCCAGAATGCGCCCCGGCGCTGTTTGCGGTCGTTGAATTGTTGGCCGGTGCGCCCGACAATGAGCTGCATGCTGCGAGCGATCTCGCCGCCACCGCGCTCGCGCACGATCAGATGAATGTGATTGCTCGGAAATTCAGGGAGGGACGTGCAGCCTGTGAAGGAATTCGGTTTTCTCGGGCATTCAAAGCGGTGCTGTGGAAGACGGTGGGTTTTGCGAACTTGAGCAGGATTTGACGATGCGCCGGGTGGAGATCAGGAATTCGAGTACAAGACGCGCGCCCGCGGGCTCAGCGGACCTGCATGCCTTGCCGATCGGTCCCTCAACTGATCGGCGCCAGCGCCAACCATCGCAGCACATTGAACGCGATCGCATTCCACAGCCCAACACACAGCACCTTGCTCGCGCCTCGTACCAGCATGCGGTCCATGGTTCGGTGCGTTCTGACGTCGGCGTTCACGCGCTCGCTGGTCGGCGCGCGTTGCTTGTAGATCTCCTGAGCGGCGGCGGTCTTCATGCGCTTACGCCACTTGGTCACCGCTGCCGTGTCGGTCATCAGCAGCTTGAACGGATCGTTCTCTCCGCGCTCCGGCACAGGCCCGTACAGCGTCACTCCCATCGCATCTACAGCCGCCACGGTCTTCTTGTCCGTGTATCCACCATCGACCAGATATTCGCTAGGTCACGTCCCTCTTTCTCCGGTCCGGCGTCGCTGATAGACGTTTGCGAATGGCAGATTCGTATCTCCTGCAGCGTCTCGGGCTCGATCGCGAAGGCCGGCAACGGCGACTCGACTTTCTCGAGCTCGGGCCGCGCGACGAAGCGCTGCTCAAAGAGCTGCGCGAGTTCGCCCACAAGCACGTCGATGCGATCGTCGATGCGTTTTATGCTCACCTAAGGAAGTTCGAGGAAACACGTAAACTCCTGGTGGACGACGAGAGCGTTGCCCGCCTCAAGCAACTGCAGCGCGTCTACTTCCTGCGACTGACCGATGCGCAGTTCGACGCGGCCTATTTTGAAAGTCGCCTGCGGGTCGGCGACGCGCACCAGCGCATCAATCTCGAACCGCGCTGGTATATCGGTACCTATCATCTTTACCTGCGTTTGCTGATCGACCGGCTGCGCGACGAATACGGTTCCGATCCGGATCGACTCGCTGCTCTGGTGAACGCCGTCGGCAAGGTCATCTTCCTCGATATCGGCCTGGCCATCGACGCCTACATCACAGGTGGTTACGTCGAACGCGAGTTGGCGCAGGAGTACCGGCGCATCGCCGAGGTCGCCGAGCGTACGCTGAAAGAAAAGGCCGAGGTCGAACGCATGAAGACCGATCTCTCCAATATGATCGTCCACGATCTCAAAGGACCGATCGGCGGAATCCTCACGGTCACCCAGCTCGCCTTGCGCAAACGCGGCGGCAACCCGGAATCCAACGTCAAACGCTTCGAGCAAATCCAACGCAGCGCCCGCGACCTGCTGCGCATGATCGAGAACTTGTTGGAGATCGATCAAATGGAAGGCGATCGTCTGGAGCTGCGGGTGGAGCCGGTCGATATCGCGGCGCTGATCGAAGAATGCGCCAGTGAATACCGGGCGGCGGCCGAGATGGCTGGGCAAACGATCGCCGTCAACGTCGACGCCGATGTGCCGATTGTCGAATGCGACCTGTGGCTGCTGCGCCGCGTGCTCAACAATCTGGTCGTCAATGCCATTCGCCACAGTGGTGCGATGGGCAGTATCGAGCTTTCTGCCTGCCAGGCCCCGCGCCGCATCGAGATTCGCGTTCGCGACAGCGGCCGAGGACTGTCCATGGACGATCAATCTCAGCTGTTTCAAAAGCACGGTGCCGGCGAACGCCGTGCCAAGAACCGCGACGACACCGGCTTGGGATTGGTGTTCTGCAAAATGGCCATGGAGCTCATGGGCGGCACGATCGGACTCGAAAGTGTCCCGGGCCAGGGAGCCGTCTTCATGGTGTCGCTGCCGACTTTGGAAAGCGATTGAAAGTCGGTATGCCGGACTCGCTCAAACGACGCTGTGCCATCGCCGGCCTCGGCATCACACCGCAGGGCAAGGTGTTTCACACCAATCACGTCGGGTTCGCGGTCGAAGCCGTGCAGCTGGCTCTCGACGATGCCGGTCTGACGCGCGCCGATCTCGATGGCGTACTACTCAATCCTGGGCTGAGCTGGGGCGAGGCTAGCATGGGCTCGTTCCAGCTGCAGCAGGCGATGGGCCTGCGCGACCTGCGACTGTCCGCCGCCATGAATGCCGGCGGCGCGACGGCGTGCATCATGATCCAACAAGCCGTCGAGGCGATTGCCGCAGGTCTGTGTAACACTGTTGCGTGCGTATTCTCCGACGCGCCGCTGAAACCGCCGAAACCGAAGAGCGAAGGGCAGGGTGGCGGATCGGCGGGAGCCTACGCCTTTGCCCGCGGCCTCGATGCGGCGTACGGCATGTTCGGCGTCAATGCGATGTACGCGATGGTGGCGCAACGCCACATGCACCTCTACGGCACCACCAACGATCAACTGGGCGCGATTGCCGTCGCCGAACGCCAGTGGGCCAACAGGAATCCACAGGCGCAGTTTCATGAAGTGCCGTTGACCCTCGACGATTACCGGCGTTCGCGTTGGATCGTTGAGCCGTTTCATTTGTTCGACTGCTGCCTGGTGTCGAACGGCGGCCTCGCCGTCATCGTTACCTCGGCGGAACGAGCCCGCGATCTCAAGAAGCCGCCAGTGTACGTTCTCGGCATGGGCCAAGGACATCCCGGTGGCGATGCGGTCGAAACCCTCACCTCGGGAGCCGTGCTTGCGGGGAAGACCGCCTTCGCGATGGCGGACTTGAGCCTGCCGGATCTCGACGTCGTCGAGCTCTACGACTGTTACACGTTCACCGTTCTCGTCTGCCTCGAAGACTACGGCTTCTGCAAAAAGGGCGAGGGCGGCCCGTTCGTCGCCGACGGCAAGACGGCTCCGGGTGGCTCTTTGCCCGTGAACACCGGCGGCGGCCAATTGTCGTCGTTCTACATGTGGGGCATGACGCCGGTTTCGGAAGCGGTGATTCAACTGCGCGGTGACGGCGGCGCGCGGCAGGTCGCCGATGCCAAGACCGCGCTGGTCAGCGGTAACGGCGGAATCCTGTCGACCCATTCGACGTTAATTCTGGGGAACCGGAGTTGATCGTGGCTCGTAGCTGGGGGCTCGTGGCGCGGGTCTCGCCTTCTCCTCTTT
>JACQEN010000276.1 GCA_016200585.1 Deltaproteobacteria bacterium | reverse complement strand
GTTCAGCCGGCTGCGCAGGAGCTTCGATCTTCTTTAGGTCGCTCCTTCCGAGCACTCTCGGTCCGCGCATGCCCTCGCTTAGCATCGGCGGCGCTACTGCGGCCTCGACGCGCGCCGGCGTTGTAACCCGTGGAGTGGCGGTTGGCGTTGGAAATACCGCAGGAGTCGCTGTAGCCGCCGGAGCCGGAGTTATCGGAGGAGGGGCTGTCTCATGTTCCGTCAGTTCGACCGCTGAAGGTTCAGAAGCCAGGGTAGCTGGCTCAGAATCGGCATCACTCGTTGGAACTATTTCCGGGAGGGCTTCGGGCACAAGCAATGTGTCGAAGGTACCGGTCGGAGGGGGCAGAGATTCCACAAAGTCTGGCAACGGTCCGGAATCCAATCTCACGGGTGATGGCATCGGTGCCGATTCGCTACGCGTTGCCCGGCGTCGTATGACGTTCGTGCCGACGCGGCGTTCGACGACCGTCTGACCTTCGCTGCCGGTTAAGATCCGTTCGTTACCAATGGCTACGCCCGGCTTGTCACCGAGGCCCATCTCCGTGCGCAGCTTTTCGATCTCTTCATCGCTAAGCGGGCTTTGAGCGCGTTTGTTGCGGACGCCGAGCTTTTCGAGCCGAGTGACCAGCTCCTTCGCGTCAGCACCCCATTCTTTTGCTAAGTCTAGAACCTTCTTGCGCGTCATTCCCGTCTCACCCCAAGGAAGCAACTGGCTCGTTCTGTGTGATTTGCTCGATGAGAGCTACGCGCTCCGGTCTATCCACGTTGCACCGTAACGACCGCAGCAACCCCTTGCGAGTAGCAAACTGGCGCCAACATGCTTGGTCTCGATGGATGTAGCCACCACGTCCAGTGGCTGCGTCCAATCCCAGCTGCAAGGTTCCTCCCGCGGGACGCGTGAATCGTATCAGCGTCCCCTTCGTTGCGCGCTTGCCGCAACCAAGGCAGGTGCGCAACGGGACATGTTCCAACAATCGCACGAAGGCTAGCCCTCCTCCGTCGCCACGGCGCTGCCGTCGGCACCAGCATCCTGCGATGCTAGTTCGCTCGCTTCCGCGGCTGCTGCTGCCTCTTCCTGCCGCTTCGTCTCGACGTGTTGACGCATGGCCTTGAGGATACCAGCAACTTTTTCAGGCCCAAGTCCCTCGATATCGAGGAGCGATTGCTCGTCTGCCTGCGCAACTTCCTCCGGCGATTTAAATCCGTTTTGGTACAGGAGCTCGGCAGTCACGTCACCCACTCCCGGTACTGATGTCAAAGAGGCGCGTGAGTGACGTGCCTCGTCTTCGGCCTCGGATTCGCTGCGTACATCCAGCTTAAAACTGGTGAGGCGGGACGCTAGGCGTACGTTCTGCCCTTTGCGGCCGATCGCCAGCGACAACTGGTCATCTGGAACGATGACCTCCATGCTGCGCTCGTCTTCGTCCATAATGATCTTCGTAACCTTAGCCGGAGCCAAGGCGCGACAAACGAACTCTGCCGGATCCGGGGTCCAGTGAACAATATCGATCTTCTCCCCGCGCAACTCCTGCACAACGGCTTGGACGCGGGTGCCCTTCATCCCGACACAGGCACCGACGGGATCTACATCGGGATCGTTCGAAACGACGGCGATTTTTGCGCGCCCACCCGGTTCACGGGCGGCTCCCTTGATCTCAACGATGCCTTCGTAGACTTCCGGGACCTCTTGCTCGAAAAGCTTGATCAGAAACCCCGGATGGGTGCGAGACAGCACGATCTGTGGTCCTTTGCTGCTCATCTCCACCTCGAGGATGAAAGCTCGAATGCGATCCCCCTGGCGGTAACGCTCGCGTGGTATCTGCTCCTTCTCGGGTAGAATTGCATCCGTACGGCCAAGGTTTACGATGATGTTCTTCTTTTCGAAGCGTTGTACGATCCCGGAGTGAGTCAGCTCCCCCTTGCGATCTTTGAACTCGTTGAAAATGATGTCACGTTCAGCATCGCGGAGTCTCTGAATCAGATTTTGCTTCGCCGCCTGTGCGGCAATTCGGCCGTAGCGTTGGTCAAGCTTTTCGAGTAGCTCATCGCCAAGTTGAGCTTCTGGATCAAGATTGGCTCGAGCGTCCACTAGGGTAATCTCGACCTCAGGATCGTTGATCAATTCAACGACGGTGAGGATCTTGAACAGTTCTACTTCCCCGATCTCAGGATTGTACTTCGCCTCCAGATGCGTTGTTGGTGCAACCATTTTGCGCGCCGCAGAGAGCATGGCGGCTTCCACCGCCGTGACGACGACGACGCGGTCGATTCCCTTCTCTTTGCTAACCTGTTCGATGACTCGGCTTAATTCTGGGTGCATGCAGTACCTCGTTTCCTGGCGTTACGACTCTGGCTCGTAGTTCGCCTGGGCGATGTCAGAGAAACGAATGAAATAGGTTCCGGCCGGATCGGCGATGCGAACGCCGTCAGGCTCGACGTTTTCGAGCTTACCGAAGAACGAACGCCGTCCTTCGACGCCGACGACGGCGCGCACGCGTACCCTCCGGCCAATGTAGCGGCCGAAGTGGTCGGGGCGACGTAGGCGGCGATTGATACCTGGCGACGACAGCTCAAGCGTGTAGGCACCCGGTACCGTGTTGTGGACATCGAGCAAGTCGCCGAGCTGACGGCTGACTCGGGCAAGGTCGTCGAGATTCACACCGCCGCTGCGATCGAGGAAGAGGCGCAAAACCATACCTCGGCTCTCGCGACGGAATTCAACATCGACGATCTCCATTCCCTCTTCTGTCACTAATGGCTCCGCGATTTGCCACACCCGAGCGGGCACCGATTCGATCATTTGACTCCAAAAAAAAGAAGTGGGCGCGGCGGCCCACCTCACGTGCTTCCAAGCGGCCTAAGATGTGGGGCAGTCTGTAGCACACGCTACCTGTTCCCCGCAAGGATGCGGCAGCGAGGCGGCGTCTGGGAAGGGGCCGAACCGGCTTCAGGTCGGCTTTTCGTGGATCGTGACCAAGTCAGTGATTTGATAGGCACGTTTGCCGCGCGGCGTCTGCACTTCGACCTCGTCGCCGACGGACTTATTGAGGAGTGCCCGCCCAATCGGCGAGCTTAGCGAAATCAACCCGGCGGCAGGATTGGTCTCTTCCGGAAATACGATTTCGTAGACCTGGGATTCACCCTCATCCAAATCCTCGACTGTCACGCGGCTACCGTAGGCAACCACACCGTGCGGTATCGATT
>JACQEN010000029.1 GCA_016200585.1 Deltaproteobacteria bacterium | reverse complement strand
GGCAAGGGCAACGGAGTTTGTGTCCGGGTCGTGAGTTTCCAACCGCCGCTGGCATCGAGAGATCGTTGTACCGCGTTTGCCGAGCTGACGGTGCCGCTGATCCGAAACGGGCTCGGCAAGGGAGTGCAGAGATTCAGCGTGCGCGCACAGCCGTCGGCCGATCCGCTCACCGGCAAGCCACGACGCGTCGATGCCGACTCAATGACGTTGGTTTGCAAGCCATAGCGGGGCGTGGTCCCGGATCCGGGAGAGTCGCCAATTTGCTTTCAGGCCCTGGACCCGACTGGGGCAGCGGTGATGAAATGCGCCCATGGCAGCGCCCCAGCGCCAACGCAACACGCAACGCCTGTGGATCGGTTTGTTCATCCCGGTGTACGCGCTGTGCTTTGGCCTCCTGCTCGACACCGTCGTGCGCGGGCGGCTGTATTCGCTTGTGGAAGTTTCACAACCGGCGAGCCGGGCCGACTTCCCGCGCGTCATCGGGTTGCGTGCCGACAGTGTCGACGGCAGCGACTTGGAGCCGGGCGACCGCCTGCTGGCCTTGAACGGTGCCGATCTGCACGGCGTCGGGCCGATCGGGCTCTCGATTCGCCTTGCGACAAGTGACCCGAACGCCGCGGTCCGGATCGTCGTCGACCGGGCTGGCAATCGTCGGCGCAGCGTACTTCCCGTCGCATCACGCACCGCGCATTGGCCGCGGCTCCTGGCGTCACTGTCGTTTGCGGTCGTCGCACTGCTCTTGCTGCGTCGCGCCCGTCCCTCGGAGACGGTACGTGCCGTCGCCGCGACGTACATGTGCACCGCCTTGCTTCTCACCTGTACCTTCGCCGGCGGCGCCGCAGTCACCTACTTCTCGATTGCCGTCCACGTCGTGTCACTGACGCTGGCCGTGCCTCTCGCGGTTCGCAGTGCGTGGCTATTCCCTAACGCCGCGCCGCCAACTACTTGGTTCGGCCGGGCTCTGCCTTGGCCATTTGCGCTGATCGGGGTGCTGGATGCGAGTCGCTTCTACGACCTCCCCTTGCCGCGTCACATGGGTGCCGTCGGTGTCTCCATCCTCGGCTTGGCCAACATCGCCGTGCTGGTGTTCTTGACGGCGCGCAATTACGTCAACGCCGACCCGATCGGGCGGCGTCAGATCCGTTGGTTTCTTCTCGGGGCCTATCTGGCGATGCTGCCGCCGGGCGTCTTTACACTGCTCGCTGCGTTCGACCTGCGCTTCAACGTGGCGCTCGTCATCAGTACCGGCAGTCTCGGGTTCATCCCGATCTTTCTGCTGATTGCGGTAGGGCGCTACAATTTGTTCGACATCGATCGTCTGATCACCGCGGCCGCATCGTACACGTTGCTCGGCGGAGTTCTGCTGATCGCGATCCTCAGCGCCGTACCCGGCCTGGCGTATGCGGTCAGCGGGCCAATGGGTCTTGAGCCTTCGCTGGTGCAGGTAGGCATCTCGGTGTTGCTGGCGCTCATTCTGCTGCCGGCGCAGCGACGTCTACGACCACGTGTGGAGCAAGTGTTCTTCAGCGAGCGTTATGCGTTGCAACAGGGGATCGACCGGCTGCTGAGCGACCTGACGAACTGTGCGGCACCGCGCGACCTCTTCGTTCTGGTTGGCGAACGCCTCGGCAACCTGTTGCGGCCGGAGAGCTGCGTCGTCTACGCACTGGGTGGACAGGTCTACAGACCCGTATTTGCCCACGGGCGAGCCGTTCCCGCCGCGTTTGAAGCTCTGGGCCCGCTCGTTTCGGTCTTGCGCCGGCGGCGCACGCCGCTCGCAGCCGGTCACGAAAACCACTACGGCGAGCAACTGAGCCCGTTCGATCACGCTGCGTTGGAGACACTCGGCGTGCCGGTCGTGGTGCCCGTGCCGGGCAAACAGGAGCTCTCAGGCTTCCTTTCGCTTGGTCCGAAGCGATCCGGTGACGTCTATACAACGACCGACCTGGCGCTCCTCGGTGCGGTTGCCGACAAGGTGGCGAGTCGATTGCACAGTTTCGACGACGCGGAGGTGCTGCGTCAGAGTCGGGCGATGCAGGAGGCACTGCGTCGTTATGTCCCCGGCCCGGTCGCCGATCAGCTCGCCAGCGGTCACGCGCTCGACGTCGGCGAGCGCGAGTTGACGATCCTCTTCGTCGATATGCGTGGCTACACGGCCTATGCCGAACAGCGTGCGAGCGCCGAGGTGTTTGCGACCATCAGCCGCTACACGGACGTCGTTTCGGAAGTCGTCAACGGCTGTGGCGGTGCAGTCGTCGAGTTTACCGGTGATGGCGTCATGGCGGTTTTCGGCGCGCCGCGCCGGCTCGACCACAAGGAGCGCACGGCGGTCGAGGCAGCACAACGAATCGTCGCTGTTGCATCGAGCGTCGATCCCGAGATCCAGGTCGGCGTAGGGATCGCCACCGGTCCGGTGTACGTCGGCAACGTCCGCAGCGCCGATCGGCTGATCTGGACGGCGATCGGAAACACGACCAATTTGGCGGCGCGACTGCAAGCGCTGACGCGCGAGTTCAACGCCGGTGTGGTCATCGACGCGCTGACTTGGGAGCGTGCCGGCGACCTGCGTAGTCAATTCACCAAGCACGCCGGTGTGGCGATTCGCGGCCGCTCCGAACCGCAAAATGTCTACGTGCTGCCGCTCGCGTCGCTGTCTCAAAATAACGTCTGACCACGGACCACGGGTCACTGCTCAGATGTTTTGAGCCGACTCGCGCGGGCCGGGAAAGATCCAGATGTCCGGCCCAGGACTCAACTTACCCGCATGCGAGCCCTTCAATGGCGGCGGCGGTGAGACGAACAGCAGGGTGATCTGCTGCGCGCTCTTGGTCACGATGAGCTCGATGCGCTCGCCGCCGCGCACCCAGTAGCAGTCGACGGGAAGCTTGTAGCGCATCACCAATTCACCGGCCTTGATCAGTCCTTTGCGCAGGACCGACTCATTCTCCGGCAACTCGTGCCACCAGCCATCCTCGGGATCGAACCAGTCGTCGAGGAGGTGCTGCGCGTCCTTGGCGCTGGTCACATAGCCGTGCACCAACCCCAGCTCGAGCAAGGAAGCGTCGGGCTTGGTCTTCAAGTCGTGCAGCGCCGCTTTGACCACGCTGCGATCACGCGCCAGCTTTTCCATGCGCTTGAGGATCTTGGGTTTGGAAATCGATATCCCGCGTCGCTTCGCGGATGACTTCGAAGTCTTCGACATTCGCCCCTCCTGTCTCAGCCGTTCGAGAATCCTGTGCGCTCATATCTGTCTTTTGCCAAGAAGGCGACGGGGGCTTTCCGTGGAGAGGCGCCGTGACCGTTGTCGAGCCAGCGCGCCCCTGCTAGGTCGTCGAGCGACGCGCGACGAGAGGACAGCTCCGTCGCGCGCAGTTCTTCTGATGAGCGCTACCGACACGTGTGAGGCCGCCCTCGACGCGCTGCACAAGGCGGTCGTGCGTCCGCCGCACGGCGATCATCCCAAGCCTTGGCGTGTCCAAGGCCTCAAAGGCGGCGCGCGGGCGTACTTCGCCTGGCGCTTCCTGACGCAAACGCCGCGACCGTCGCTGATCATCTGTCCGAGCGCCAAAGAAGCCGAGGCGTTCGTCGACGACGTGCGTTTCTTCTTCGGCGAGTCGGAGAACGATCCGCCGCTGTCGCGTCGCATCCACTATCTGCCGGCGTGGGATGTCGCTCCATTTGAAGATCTTTCGCCGACACCCGACATCGTCGCGGCGCGCATCGAGGGCCTGCATCACCTGCAGCAGACCAAGAATCCCATCGTCGTCACCACCGCCGATGCCGTCTTGCAACGCCTGCCGCCGCGCCAGGCGTTTGCCCAGCGACTGCGCTATCTCGTGCAGGGCGACGAGATCGACGTCGACAGCTTGGCGGCGCAGCTCGACGACTGGGGGTACCGGCGCGTCGGGTTGGTCGAAGACCGTGGCGATTTCAGCATCCGCGGCGGGATCGTCGACGTCTTTCCCCCGGCGCATCCGCAACCATTACGCATCGAGCTGTACGGCGACCTGATCGAAACGATCCACGAGTTCGATCCGGTCAGCCAACGTTCGCTGGGCGAGCAGCCGGAGCTGCTGATCTTGCCGGTCCGCGAGTTCGACGCGCACGGCCGCAGCAACAAGGAGACGCTGAAGGCGATCGAGATGCAGGCGCTCGATCTCGAGGTCGGACGCGACGAGCGTCTGCAAATCCTCGACGGGCTGGCGAGTGGCGCGCTGTTCCCCGGCGTCGAGTTCTTTCTGCCCTACTTCTACGGCGCGCTCGACACCCTTGCCGCCTACCTGCCGGCCGACACGCTGATCTGGCTCGACTCTGCCGGCAGTGTCGACGCGGCGCTCGAATCCGCATGGAGCCTGGTGGAACGTCGCAGCGAGGAACGCCGAGCCGAGCACCGTTTCCTGGCCGCGCCGGACAAACTTTACCTGACACCGGCACAGTGGCGCGCGGCGTTTGCCGAACGTCCGACGATCGAGCTCGAGTCGCTCGAGATGATGGCCGCGGAGAGCGACGAGCGACATCTTCCCGTGCGCTCCTTTCTGACGCGCGACCTGAAGATCGGGCGCATCGCCGGGCGGCGCGAGGTGTCCTTCGCGCCGGTGGCGGAACGCGCGCAGGCCTGGTGCAACGAGCACCACCGCGTGCTTGTCGTCTTGAGCACGGCAGCACAGATCGGGCGGCTGGCGCGTCTGTTCGAGAATCACGACGTCGCTACCGACAGCGCTGTCGATCTGCGCGCCGCTCTGGCATCGACGAGCCCGCGACCACAGTTGGTCGTCGGACATTTGAGCGAAGGCTTCCGCCTGCCCGACGGAAAGCTCGCCGTGATCACCGAGGCCGACATCTTTGGCGAAGCGCGCCAGCGCCGCAAAGCCCGTCGCGTCGAGGTTTCGCAGCTGCTGAAGAATCTGAGCGAGCTGAAACCCAACGACTTCGTCGTGCACATCGATCACGGCGTCGGCCGCTATCGCGGCCTGAAGCACTTGCAGGTCGCAGGTACCGAAGGCGACTACTTGCACCTCGAGTATCTCGGCGGTGATCGCCTCTACTTGCCGGCCGATCGCATCAACCTGGTCCAGAAGTACGTCGGATCCGACGGAGCGGCGCCGCCGCTCGACAAGCTCGGCGGCACGAGCTGGGAGCGCGTGAAGAGCAAGACCAAGGAGTCGATCCTGGCAATGGCCAAGGAGCTCCTCGACATCTACGCGACGCGCGAGGTCATGGACCGCAAGACCTTCATGGCTCCCGACGCCTACTTCCGCGAGTTCGAAGCGGCCTTCCCGTTCGAAGAGACCGACGATCAGCAGCGCGCCATCGACGAGACGCTCGCCGACTTGCAGAAGGAGAAGCCGATGGATCGCCTCATCTGCGGCGACGTCGGTTTCGGGAAGACCGAGGTCGCGCTACGTGCCGCGTTCCTCGCCGTGCTCGACGGACGGCAGGTTGCCGTGCTCGTGCCGACGACCGTCCTGGCGCAGCAGCACTACAATACGTTCCGCAACCGGCTTCAGGGACATCCGGTGCGCGTCGAGATGTTGTCGCGGTTTCGTTCGGCGCAGGAGAACAAAGCGGTCGTCAAAGGACTATCGGCGGGGACCGTCGACGTGGTCATCGGCACGCACCGGTTGTTGCAGAAGGACATCCAGTTCAAGAATCTCGGCCTGCTGGTGATCGACGAGGAGCATCGCTTCGGCGTCAAGCACAAGGAGCAGCTGAAGCAAATGCGCAAGCTGGTCGACTGCCTGACGCTGACGGCAACGCCGATTCCACGCACCTTGCAGATGTCGTTGCTTGGCATCCGCGATCTCAGCGTCATCGAAACGCCGCCGATCGATCGTCTGGCGGTGCGCACCTACGTCACGCGTTTCGACGAAGGCATCATCCGTGAAGCGATCCTGCGCGAAAAGGCGCGCAACGGTCAGGCGTTCTTCGTACACAACCGGGTCGAGACGATTGAGATCCGGGCACGGCGTCTGCGCGAGCTGATTCCCGAAGCGACCTTTGTCGTCGGCCACGGCCAGATGAACGAGCACCAGCTCGAAAAGGTGATGAGCGACTTCATGGAGAAGAAGGTCGACGTGCTGGTGTGCTCGGCGATCATCGAGTCGGGCCTCGACATTCCCAACGCCAACACGATGATCATCGACCGTGCCGACCATTTCGGCCTGGCGCAGCTCTACCAATTGCGCGGCCGTGTCGGTCGTTCGCACGAACGCGCCTATGCTTATCTCATGATTCCGGGGGAACAGTTGATCTCACGCGAGGCGCAAATGCGGCTGCGCGCGTTGCAAGAGCTGGACGACCTCGGCGGCGGATTTCGCCTGGCGACGCACGACCTGGAGATCCGTGGCGCCGGCAACTTGCTCGGCAAGCAGCAGTCGGGACAGATCACGGCGGTCGGCTTCGAGCTCTACGAACAGATGCTCGAAGAAGCGGTGCAGGAGCTGCGCGGCCAGCACGTACAGCACGAGGTCGAGCCGGAGATTCAGCTCGGCATCCCGGCGTACCTGCCGGAGACCTACATCGCGGACGAAAATCAGCGCCTAGTCTTCTACCGCCGCCTGGCGAGCATTCACGGACAAGCCGATCTCGACGAGATCAGCGCCGACCTGCGCGACCGCTTTGGCCCGTTGCCGCCGATCGTCGACAACTTCCTGCGCGTCATGGATCTGCGCCGTGATCTGAAGAACCGGATGGTGGTGCGCGCCCTGCTGAACGAGGGCTCGGTGACGCTGCAGTTCCACCCCGAAGCGCAGGTCAACGTCGACCAGCTCGTCGAGCTAGTGAAAAAGAGCCGCGGCCGTTTCAAGTTGTCCGCTGACTTTCAACTCAGCTTCCGCCCCGAAGCCACGGACTGGGACGGGCTGGTCGCGGAAACAAAATCGGTATTGCAGCAGTTGTGAAGCCGCGTCGTCGGGGGGCCTGGTTTGTCGTTGTACCGTAGGAGATCAGTCGATGGGAGGAACTGCGGCCGCCGCGGCGGTGTCGGCAGCACGATAGCAAGCTTCGGCGATCGCTACGGCGCGCAACCCTTCCTCGAAGGTGATCGGCATGGGCCGATGTGCGAGCAGCGCCGTGCTGAAGGCGGCAATGGTCTCGTGCACCGTTGCGACCGGCGGGGGAACGGCGAACGGCGAAGCCGTGGTCCCATGCACCTCGGAGGCGAAATTGAGCAAGTGATCGCCGATCAGCTGGCCCGAACGTCCGGCCAACTCGATGCCACCCGAGCGGCTGGCCGTGGCACGCGATCCGGCGACCGTGGCCAGAGCGGTTCCGCCCTGTAACCGAAGCGTTGCGGCGAAGTTGTCCTCGCTACGCGCTGTGCCGACGCGTGTCATCTCGCAGGTAACACGATCGACTTCGCAACCGCTCAGCAGGCGAACCAGGTCGAAACAGTGAACCCCGGTGTGCAGCGTCATTCCGCCTCCGGCGATCGCTGGGTCATCAATCCAGCCCGGGCGTGAGGGCTCAAATCGTTGCCCGATTCGCAGGGCGTGGATGGGTCCGATTCGCTCGCGCGCCTGTAACAGGCAGCGAACGACGCCGTTGAAGCGCAAGGTCTGCGCCACCATCACCTCGATGCCGGCTTGGCGAATCTGCCGTAGCATTCGGCGTCCGGCCTCGACGCTTACGGCCGCAGGTTTTTCGAGCAAGACCGGTTTCCGTGCCGCGGCAGCTGCTTCGATGATTTCCGGGTGCAGCGTCGGTGGGACGACGACGATGAGAGCGTCGACGTCCGGCGCTTCGACGAGCTGACGATAGTCCGTGTAGCCATGACAACTCAGCTCCGCCGATCGCCGCGCGACGGCATCGGGGGTTCGGCGGGCGATGGCTACCAGGCGCAGGCCGGGGAAATCCTCCACGAGGTGATGCGCGTAACGCTCGCCATGCCTGCCGACACCGATGAGGCCAATTCCCAACGCGCCCATTGCATCGCGAAACCTATCCCCCGTTGTAGTGGCTGACAACCCAACTTGTGAGTCCGGTTGGCAGCCCGTTGGAAAAAGGGGACGCAGCTCGTTTTTGTCGCACGTTCCCTTTTGTCACGCCTCCAGTCCGGCGTTCTTCAGCGTGCCGCTAAATGGCGTGCGAGCCGTGGTGTATGCGGCGGTGCTTGTGATCTCGTTTGCAAGACGCGGCGTGACCCCGCTAGTAAGCCGCATGTCCACGAAAACCCGCGCAAGCAAATCGGGAGATTCTACGCGCCGCCGCACCGACGTGGAACGCACCGATCGTTACACTGATCGCGACGCAGACGCAAAGTCCGTTTCACGTGCTGGTTTCGTGCATTTTGAGTCTGCGAACAAAGGACGAAACAACCGCGCCGGCGTCACGGCGGTTGTTTGCGCTGGCCGAAACGCCGCAGGCGATGCTGCGCCTCAAGGCGAAGGAGATCGAAAAGGCGATCTATCCGGTCGGCTTCTATCGCACAAAGGCAAGGTCGATCCTCGACATTTGCAGGGTGTTGGTTGATTGCCACGCCGGTCAAGTGCCGGACGATCTGGATACGCTGCTGACCTTAAAGGGGGTCGGCCGCAAGACCGCCAATCTGGTTCTAACGCAAGGCTTCCAGAAACCAGGGATCTGCGTCGATACGCACGTTCATCGCATATCGAATCGCTGGGGCTACGTTCGCACCAAGAATCCACACGAAACCGAAATGGCCCTGCGCCGTAAGCTGCCGGGGCAGTACTGGATCGAATACAACGATCTGCTGGTGGCCTTCGGGCAAACTATTTGCAATCCGACGTCGCCCTGGTGCAGTCGCTGTCCGATCACCAGCTGTTGCATCCAACGCGGCGTGATCCGGCACCGCTAGGCAGCGGGCAGCGGGCGCATTCTTGACTCGCTATCTAGCGCCAGTTAGAACGGCCGCCACTTCAACGACCCAACCTCTAAGGAGTACAAATGCGGCAGTGGTGGCGTACACTTTCTGGGTGTGGATTGAGTCTCGCGGTAGCAACCGGTCTTTCTGCGTGTGCTGCGATGGGACCCAAAGCATCTCCGCCTCTGATGGGCGAAGTCGATACGCCGGTACCGACCGTGCCGCCCGCAACCCCGACGCCGCCGCCTACACCGGCTCCGTTGGCGACGCGGCCGGTCCTAAAGAAGGGCAAAGCGGACAAGGGCGAGTTCATCGGTCCGGTGATTACCCACCTCGGTGCGGCGCGAGCCGACGGACTGCCGGTGGAGCCGGTTTCGAACGAAGGCGGAATTCCGACCTATATGAGCGCCGCCGGGTCCGGTTTCATCATCGTCATCGAAGCGAAACCGGGCAGCGGCGGGGGCGAAGTTGCACGGCGCGTCTTTGCGTATCAAGCCGGTGATCCCAAGGTCCGTCCCGATCTGGAGATCATATCGAGCCGCGATTTGGGGAACGGCAGCCCGAAGGTGTGCGACCGGATGCGCCCCGACATCGGAGGGATTCCGGCCGTCAACCCGACACGCTTCGACGAGACCCAAAAGATCAGCGACGCAATCAACGACTTCAGCTGTCGCTTCGAAACCTTCAACGAATCCCAATCTTCTTGCACGTCGACCAAGACGGGCGATTTCTCCTTCGTCAAACAAGATACGACCCAGCAATTTTGTATGATGGTGGCGCATGCGTGGTCGTTCACCGAAGGCGACACCATCCTCACGGTGCGGGTTCGCGATATGAACGGCAACCCCGGTCCGGCAAAGAAGATGCGGGTCAGACATCCTCCCGCAAGCAAGGTGACCAAGAAGCCCACTCCTGTTCCCACACCTTCCAAGCCAAAGGGCATTCCAACGCGCGGGGCGGACTAAGGCCGCCGCTGCCGCGGGCGCGAAGCGAATCATCAACTCAAGGGGAGGAACGAAGATGAGAGCATCCCGGGCAGCGTTCCTAGCGCTTTTGATGTTGAGCGGCTGCGGCGGTTGCAACAAAGACAAAGCGACACCGACTGGGGATGCGGCGTCGAAAGCGCCGGCTCCCCAGCAGGCGCCCGCTGCAAACGTCAACCAGGCACCGCCACAGGCAGCCCAGCCGCAAGCCGCCGAGCAAAACCAGGCGAACGATGAAGATGATTGCATCGTGATCGCCGATGCGAATCCCGATTACGGGCCGCCGCCGCTGAATGTTGCCTTCAGCGCCGAGGCTGAGTGCACGCGTGGCGAGCCGACCTACAAGTGGGATTTCGGCGACGGGACGAGCTCAACCGAGGCCAACCCATCGCACACCTACGCCAAGGTGGGAGACTTCACTGCTTCGGTTGCGGTCACGGCAGGAACCGCGAACGCAACCGACGAGATCGACATTACCGTCGAGGCGGACGCAGAACCCGAAGCTCCCTGAACGAGCACTGCAGGCAAAACGATGGCCAAAGCCAAGGCGCGCCGGCTC
>JACQEN010000290.1 GCA_016200585.1 Deltaproteobacteria bacterium | reverse complement strand
TCGAGTTTTCCTGGGGTGCGACGGAGGCCAAGGCTGCCGACGGCTTGGTCGATGCGATCGTCGAGGTTACGGAGACGGGCAGTACGATTCGCGCCAATCGTTTGCGCATCGTCTGCGAGCTCTTTGAATCGAATCCTCAGCTCATCGCCAACCAGAAGGCTTGGCGGGTTGATTGGAAGCACGAGAAGCTGCAGCAGATCAGCATGCTGCTGCAGGGAGCGCTGGCAGCCGAGGGCAAGGTTGGCATCAAGCTCAACGTTCCCAAAGATAAGCTCAGCGGTGTGATCAATCTGATCCCCAGTCTTACCGCGCCGACGGTATCGCCGCTGTTCCAGAGCGGTCAGTTGCACGGTGTCGAATGGTTTGCCGTCGAGAGTGTCATTTCCGAGCCCGAGGTACGTGAGCTCATTCCGCGCTTGATCAAACAG
The DNA here is from genome assembly GCA_016200585.1 of Deltaproteobacteria bacterium. Classification (GTDB taxonomy): domain Bacteria; phylum Desulfobacterota; class Binatia; order HRBIN30; family HRBIN30; genus JACQEN01. The sequence goes on along the minus strand of JACQEN010000290.1, from coordinate 6,617 downwards.
GGCGCCGTCGGGATCATCGAATATCCGCTCAACAAGATCGTTGGTTGAACCGGGAGACGGCGATGAAACAATCGACGACACAGCAACTGGCCCTGGCGCTGGTGATCGTGGCGGTCGCATTCGGCTGCAACGCCGATCCGGAGGCGCGGGCTCGGCAGGCCGCCGAGAAGGTCAAAGAGTCGATCCCCGACGTCGAAGCCAAGGCTCTGGCACAGAAACTATCCGCCGACGAGGTGCACAGCGCTCAACAAGCGCTGATCATCGCTAAGGAATATCTTGGCGAGGCCACGGGTAAGCTCGATTCGGTGACGGTCAACGCCATTGAGGCCTTTCAGCGGTCGCATGGCATCACCGACGACGGGATGCTTAACGACGCGACCAAGAAGGCCTTGCAGGCGCAGCTCGCCCAGAAATAAAGCGTATCAACCGACGAGCCCGGCCGACCCGGACCCAACGAGCCGACGAAGCCGAGATTCAGAAGTGAGGGTGGTGGGTAACGGGAGGCGCGGCTGCTGCTTCAGCCGGCCTCGGCGCTGTCGGTTTCGTATCCGAGGGAGGTGAGGAACGCTTCCTTCTCGCCGGTCGGCATGATGTAGATGCCTTCCCAGCCGCACACCTCTTCACACAGCTTGCAACCAACGCAGCTGCTTTCGATCACTTCGACGCGACCGAGAAACGCTGGTCCGTTGGCCGGCGACGAATACAGGCAGTCGAACGGGCAGACGTCGATACATACCCCGCAGCCGTTGCAGTTGTCGGGATGAACGATGGCGATGGGCCGTTCGGCTTTCTTCAGCACACGGGTGACGTTGCCGAAAGTGTCGAGAATCGCGTCGTCCGGGCAGATGACTCCGCAAGCGCCGCAGTCGATGCACAGCGCCGGCTCGATGAAGAAGGCTTTCTTCGGTTCGCCGCTGATGGCTCGCGTCGGGCAACGCTTTTCACAGGCGGTGCAGCCCGTGCAGTTCTCGGCAACAATCGCAAACGGCATTCAGTTCTCCAAAGTGCTGGGGGCGATGCCGGTCTATTCCTGCATCTGCTTCAGAACTTCGTCGCGCTGCCCCTCGGCGATCAGCTGATCGTTCTTGCGAGCCTCACGGAAGCCCAGATAGGTGAAGAAGAACATCAGGAACATCATCCCGACAATCGGAATGTTGTCGGGTGCAAACATGATCTGCACAAAATCTTGAAGGGGGGAGCTTGCGCCGTGCATCGATTCCTCGCTCTGTTCTTTCTTATGGATAACGTAACTGTGGGTGACTACCAACCGATTTCAGCGAAGTCAACGAACGCCTGACCGACAAACCGAAGCGGGCGCTTCAGCCGTCCCGTGCCGGAATCGAGCCGACGTAATCCATCTTGCCTAGATCGACGCCGTTGTGGCGCAGAATCGCGTAGGCCGTCGTCACGTGGAAGAAGAAATTCGGCACAGCGACCTGGACCAGATAATCATCGCCGCGCAGCCACTTGCCGCCGAGCCAGGATGGCGACACCTTGCGTTCCTCCGCGCCAACCAAGTCCTTGGCCTGAACGCTTTCGATGAAGCTCAGGCACTTCTGAATCCTCTGTCGCAGCTCGGGGAAAGTTTGCTCGGTATCGGGATGCGATGGCGGCTGCTTGCCTCCGAGATAGGCGGCTGCGTACTTGGCCTGATCGCAGGCCGACTGCACTTGGCGCGCAAATGGGTACTGATCGGGTGCCAGCCGAGCTTGGGCCAGCACGTCGACCTCGAAGGCTTTGGCCTTCGCATGTGCTTCGGCTTTGTTCATCCACTGTTCGAGATTGCGTAGCGTCTTGGCGAACAGGCGAATTGCATCGTCGTGATTCATGAGACCTCCCTTCGTGAGCCTGCAACGATACCCTAGAACGTTCCCGGAAGCGACCCGATCATCGCTGCAACGGCACCACGCGACCGTCGGGTAAACATTCCTTGTCTTGTTCGGCCAGCCAGATGTTGTAGTCCCTGAAGGCGCTGTCGAACGCGGTGCTCTCTTCGACCGCTTCTTCCAGCAGCGCCTTGTATTCCTCGTCTTGCATCGGCTCGACGAGCTTTCGTTCCGCCTGCTCACGGCTCAGCAGGCCGAGCTTCCACTGGCGGTAGAGGTCGAGCATCTTGCCGAGCTCGGGGTTTCGGTCGGCGCTGCGGAAATCCATTCGGGCAGATATGGATGCAGCAAACGCGTCGGGTGGGTTGGTCTCTTCGGGGTAGGTGCGCGGCAAGCGCGTCCACGGCGTGAAATCAGGTTCTGCGGTGAACAGATCCCATAACGGCGCCGCTCCAGCGTCCTCACGACCGAGAGGTGGTACGCCGAGAATCCGCAAGATGGTCGCGTGGACCGACAGAAACGACGTCTGATGGTGGCTGACGTAGCCGCGACGAGCCCACGGCGAGACGACGATCAGGAACGATCGTGCTTCGGACACATGGTCGCCGCTGCCTTGCGGATCATCCTCGAGGACGAAAATGGCGGTTTCCTTCCATAGTGCTTCGTTGTGCGACAGCCCGTCGATGAGGATGCCGAGCCCTTCGTCATTGTCGGCGACATAGCTTTCGGGCGTCGGCTTGCCGGGGTCCGTGCCTTGGGTGTGATCGTTGGGCAAGAGCATGAGCGTGAAGTCGGGCAATCCGTGGTCCTTGGTCTTGGCGACAACGTAGGCCGCGCGGTCGCGATCGTGGGTTGCGTAGTTGATGATCGGCCCGCCGGGGTAGCTGGGATCGCTGAACGCTGCCGGCATCATCCCGACACGGTTCGGAATCGTCATGCCGACGATCTCGCCGTACACGGCGATGCTTCGGCCGTGGTCGAGAAGATGGGTGTGCAGGTTGCCGGCGTCCGGAATCGCCGGATTTCGCAACGGCCAGACATCGCCCAGGGATCCGGACGGCTCGGAGAAGAAGCGCTGGGTGAACTCCGTGACATGTGCGGCGCTGAGGAACAGGTGGCCGGAATCGGACTCTTGCGATTCGACGAAGAAGCGGTCGGAGATATTGAAGTCACGCGCCAGCTTGCGGTGGTTCGGAGTGATGTCGGCGGACCAACGCACGAGGTTCGGATCGGCGTCGGCGCCGGGGATGGCGGCGTCACCGAAATACGTGTCGAATTTCTTGTTCTCTTTGATCAGCAGCACGACGTGTTTGATCGGCGATGTCTGTCCGGCACGGGTTGGGATGGGGAACTTGCCGCTCGGGCAATCGAAGGGGTAGCGATCGGCGGAACGAATCTGATTCGCCTCCACCATCTTCGTGCTCTTCGAAAGGTCGAGAGTGCTCAAATCGACCAAGGTGAGTGTGCCGTTGTTGATGTTGCTGCGCTCGCCGAGGTCGTCCGGCTGCGGATCCAGCCCGCCACCGAAGCCTTCGGCGACCAGCAGCCTGCCCGGTAAGGTTGCCGGCAGGTTCAAGTCGGTCGGCCACCAGGAGGTCGGAAGCGATCCGAGAGGCTGCAAGCTGTCGGCGTCGAAGACGGTTACCGCGTTGTCAGAGCCGCGGGTAACGAACAGTCGGTTGGTCAGCGCATCGTAAGCGACGGAATTCGGGTTGCTGTTGGGGAGCCGCTCGCCGGAGTCATCTACCAAGTCGCTTTCAGCGACCAAACCGCGACGGGTGACGCTACGTGTGCCGGTGTCGATGGCGACGACGTAGTCGCGGCCGCTGACCGCTACCCAGACCACGCTGTCGTCGGGCTTTCGGGTCATCCGCGCCGGGCTGGTCGGGACGTCGATTGACGCCACGACCGTTTCCGTTTTCGTGTCGACGACCGCAATTCTTTCGCCGTTGAGATCCGAGATGTACAGCTCGGATCGGCCTTGGAGCTCGACGATATCCCAAGCTCCCTGTGTCAATGGAATGCGCTTGCGCACCTGGAGCGCGGCGATATCGATCGCCACCAACTCGCGTTCGGTGAACTTTGCCGCCCACAGGGTGTGGCCGTCGGCGGCCGCGTGCAAGGCGACCACACGTGTTCCGACGTCGACGCTCGCCTCCGGCGCCAACATCCCGTCGTCGCCGACATCGTAGACCATCACATTCCCTTCGGTACCCTGCGGCACGAACAGCCGCCGCCCGTCCACCGACAACACGGCCTTGCCATGTGGCTGACCGCTGGCGAGATTCTGTACGATCTGCTGCGTCTCGAGATTCACCACCAAAAGTCGTCGGCCATCGTCGCCATACGCCGACACAAAGGCGAGCGGCTTCGATGGGTGGGTCACGACGCCCTGAGCGACGCCGTCGAGAATGATGCTGGTGCCGACGCCGCCGGCGCCGCGGCCGTTGTGACCGAGGTAGGATCCATCGGCTTGTCGCCCGACGATTCCTGTTGCGGCCGCCGGTACCGGCAGTGGATCACAGGTTGTTTGCGCCGCGCTTCCTGGCTCGCCATCGTTAGAGCAGGCGACGACGGTCAGCAGGAGGATTGCCGACACCGACCGCACAAGAGTTATTTTTTGGTTCTCTGCCATGTGGCAACTCTATCCCTGAAGATAAGCGGGAAGGAAACGACTCCGGCGGGTCGTCGTCGACTTTCACCATCTTTTCAGAATCGAATTGCTCGGAAGTTCGTGGCAGGCGTAGCCGCCTGACAATGCACAGCTAGGTTTGCTTACGTCGGCCAAGGCGAGTAGAAGCGGCGACCGATGGCGAGCCCACAGCCCTCAGCGCTGTCGCCGGCTGTGACGCCGACCCGGGCGCGCTACGGCGTGCTGGGCTTCACACTGGGGCTGATGGCGGTGGCCTACCTCGACCGCGTTTGCATTGCCACTGCGGCGCCGGCGATCAAGGCCGATCTCGGCTTGTCCGATGCCCAGATGGGCTATGTCTTCAGCGCCTTCACCACCGCGTATGCGCTCTTCGAGGTGCCGAGCGGCTGGCTCGCCGACCGCTTTGGCGCTCGCCTGATGCTGGCCCGCATCGTCGTTTGGTGGTCGGCGATGACCGCGGCTACCGGTGCGGCCGTTGGATTCTGGTCGCTGGTGGGGATTCGCTTCCTATTCGGCATGGGCGAAGCCGGAGCGTTGCCGAGTATCGCCCGCGCGTTCGGACGCTGGTTGCCGGCGCGTGAGAGCGGCCGCGCCTTTGGGCTTGCCGTGATGGCCGGTGCCCTGGGCGGCGCGCTGACCCAGCCGTTGGTCGTCGCCATGCTCGAACGGATTCACTGGCGCCACAGCTTTGTGATCTTTGGGATGACAGGAACCGTTTGGGTCGTTGCTTGGCTGTGGTGGTTCCGCGACGATCCGCACTCGCATCCGAGCGTCAACGAAGCGGAGCTGCGACTGATCGGCAGCGATCCGCCGGCGCCGCACGCTGCCGTTCCGTGGCGCGCCTTGCGGCGCAACCGCACCATGGGCGCCGTCTGCTTGATGTACATGTCGGCAATCTACGGTTGGTACTTCTACCTCACGTGGCTGCCGACGTATCTGCTGCGGGCACGAGGATTCGACCTGCACCAAACGGGCTGGCTGGCGGCGCTGCCGCTTCTGAGTATTGCATTCGGTGTCTTGTTCGGCGGCTGGGTGAGCGACCCGCTGGTGCGTCGTTGGGGCGTCAGGGCCGGCCGCAGGGCCCCGGCGTTGGTTGGCTTGCCGCTCGCCGCGGCCGCAGTCATCGGAGCGGTATTGACTCCTCAGCCGCTGCTTGCGGCACTGCTGCTGGCCGCCGCTGCCGGTTGTGCCGCGATGTGCGTCGCGCCGGCCTGGGCCGTCTGTCTCGAGCTTGGGGGACGGCATGCCGGCGTCGTCACGGGCACAATGAACATGTTCGGCAACATCGGCGGGGCGTTAAGCCCGGTGGTAACCGGCCTGTGCCTGCAGTGGTGGAGCTCTTGGAACATGCCGCTGGTCACCGTCGCTGCGTTCTACGGCGTTGCTGCCGCTTGCTGGCTGCTCATCGATCCGGAGGAGAAGCTCCAAGGGGTCGGTTGAGCTTGAAAGGGCAGCCGGTCGAAGAGTCGAGGAGTCGAAAGGTCGAAGAGTCGAAGGATCTGCGGCGCTCTTCGACGCCTTGCCCATTCGACTTTCCGCTGATTCACTCGCTAGCGGTCATCCGCCGCAGCGCGTTCGAGCACCAGGTATCCTGACGACTCGCCACGTTGCACCAGCAGCAACAGTTTGTCGCCGCCGCGCTCGAAGGCTTGCTGGCACGACCGTGCCGAGGTGACGGGCTGCCGATTGACCTGGCGGATCACATCGCCGACCTGCAATCCTGCACCTTCGCCGGTACTGCCGTGGGCAATCTCGCTGATCATCGCCCCACGCACCCCGCGTGGAATGTCAAAGCGCCGGATCAAGTCGGCGGTTAGATCGGTGACACTGATTCCCCAACCTTCGCGCTGTCGCGCCGGCTTGCTGCGTGCCTGCGCCGTGCCAGGCTGTTCGCCAACCGTGACCGCCAGCGCCATTTCCCGGCCGTTGCGCAGGATGGTGAGCTCCGCCGACTTTCCAATCGGAGTTTCGGCGAGGCGGACGCCCAGCTGTCGACTTTCTTCGATCGGCGATCCATTCACCGCGACGACGACGTCGCCGCGTTCGAGGCCGGCACGATCGGCTGGACCGTCCGGGTCGACGTCGGTGACCAGTGCCCCGCGCGCACGCTCCAACCCCAGCGATTCGGCGATTTCGAC
>JACQEN010000289.1 GCA_016200585.1 Deltaproteobacteria bacterium | reverse complement strand
TGTTGATGTCGCCGCCGAGAAGGTGAACCAGCCGTGTGGCCAGGCGCATGCCCAACCCCAAGCCGCGATAGCGCCGGCGCGACGAGGCATCGCCTTGCGACAAGCCTTCGAGGACGCGGTTGATCGAGTCGCGGTCCATTCCAATGCCCGTGTCTTGCACCGTGATCTCGACGCCGCCGGGTTGGGGAGCAGCTCCGACGCTGACAATCAGGCGGCCGCGTTCGGTGAACTTCACAGCGTTGTCGAGGAGGGCCCAGAGAATCCGTTCGACCTTCTCTTCGTCTCCGATGGTCGACAACACCGAGGATTGAAGGTCGGTTTGTATCGAAAGGCCTTTGTTCTGGGCTAACGACTGGAAACGGTCGGCAGCACGGCGGACGGTTTGCCCGAGATCGAACGGGTGGATGTTGATGTCGACTTCGCCGGCTTCGATCGCGTTCAGCAGGAGCACGCCTTCGATCAGCTCCAAGAGCTCAACCGAGTTGGCCTGGATTCGAGACAGTGCGGAGCGCTGATCCGCCGTGGCGACGTTGTGCAGCTCCTCGCTCAAAATCGCGCTGTAGCCAATGATGGCACTGAGAGGCGTGCGTAGTTCGTGCGAGACGTTGGCCAAGAAGTCTTCTTTGCTGCGGCGTCCGCGCAGGCGCGCTTGGCGCCGGGCGACGGCGCTGCGCACCAGGTCTGAGATTTGCGGAACGTCGAACGGCTTCGAGATGTAATCGAAGACGCCGCAGCGTAACCCCACCAGTGCCGAGTCGAGCGACGAATAGCCGGTCACGATAATAACTTCGATATCGGGATCGAGCTGTTTGATCCGTTGCATTGCCTCGACGCCGGACATCTGCGGCATGCGCAGGTCGAGCGTTACCACATCGATCGGTGTCGACTGGATGATTTCGAGCGCCTGTGCTCCTCCACTTGCGGTCAGTACGTTGTACGAGGGCTTGAAGATCATCCGCAGAGATTCTGCGGGGCCTCGCTCATCATCGACGATCAAAAGTGATGCTCGCTGGTCCATTTCCACTGCCCTCATGTTCAAGTGTGCTTGCAACGAGCACATCGAGTGCCAAGGGGCCGATGGCAGCGGGGAATCTCGTCGATTACGTGTAAGGTGCTGTGTGTGTGATCGAAACAGGTGAGTAAACAGATAGCTACTGGGCTCGGACGAGGGATCTCGGGAGCCGTCGTCGTACAATTTTGTAGCAAGACGACGAAAATTCGTCGCCACCGGCCTGGAGACCAGATCTCCACAATTTATGGTCGACAGCTCCGGGGCCGCCGACGCGAAACACCTTCAACGCGACACCAGCTCACCGCACGTTTCAATCGGTCGGCGGATGGCCAGATCTACGGCCGTTCGGAGCTCGTCTGCACTGTCGAAGCTGGTGGGGTGGATTGGCTCTCCAATGTGGGCGATCACGTGCAAGGGTGGACCTGCAAGGACGCGTTCCTTGAGATGCCGCCACATGGTCAGATCTTCCACCCAGTAGGCGCGCCGATCGTTGTATCGAAGGGTCACGGGTACGATAGGTACGCCGGCCCGCCGTGCGAGGCGAAACAATCCGGAATGAAACGGTGCAGGGAATGGGTCGCCGGTCGTCGTGCCCTCGGGGAAGACAGTGAAACTGTGTCGGTGCAGCTGCCGCAGCAGGTGGCGTACTGCGCGGGTGCGACCCGTGGCGCTCTGGCGCTCGACGAAAACCGCTCCGGTCAACCGAGCAGCGGCTCCGATCACCGGCCAGTCGGAAAGATCGCCACGGCTCAAGAAGGCAGCATCCAGCAGTTGAGCGAGCACGAGGATGTCGAGGTAGGTGCGATGGTTCGCCATGTAGATGCAGGTCTCGTCGAAGGGTCGGCCCTCCATGTCGACACGTACGCTGAGGCGTGGCAGCGCCCAGGCGCACCAACGCGCCAGGCGGACGCGGGCACGTGTGGTTGAAGCAGATCGGAAGCGATCGGCAAACTTGTACATGCCCAGGCGCACAGCCGCCGAAACGACAACGATGGCTAAGGATACGAACGCCATGGCTAACTTCTCATCGAAGCGCTGCCGGACGGCAAGAAACGTCTACGGCTCCGGCGAACCAATGCGCTCGCGGGTCGCGCCGTCTGCCGGCTAGACTTGTTGCTCCTCACTGCTCATTCCAACTTGTCCATGACGCAGTCGGCATTTTGTAGCTTCTACCGGCTGGTCGCGGTGCTAGCAATCGACCCGGCAGCGCCGATCACAACAACCGCACGGACGAAAAGATTGCCGCAGGACTATAGCCGCACGGCGGGTTGTGGTAGCGGATCGACGACTCAATCGAAGTCGCGGCCGACGATTGTAGCTGACACAAGCAGGAGCACCCCGAAGTGGAAACTGGCAAGAGCTCACTGGCCGAGGCACCTGAGCGTGTCGCACCGACAGACCCCGAGGCCGTGAACCGTGGTGCAGAAGACGGCGCGGAGGGCGCAGATGACCTCGGAGACGACGGCGATCTGCTCGCGGGAGAGCGTCTATTGCGCCAAGCCATTACAAAGATCAGCCCGCGCATTTGGTTGTGGTTG
>JACQEN010000028.1 GCA_016200585.1 Deltaproteobacteria bacterium | reverse complement strand
GCGAGTAGCGGAAGTCCATCATGCCGCGGTCGGGGGGCGGTTCCATGGCGCGCACGATGAACACCGGCGCCTCGACCGCGGCCACGCTGTCGTAGACCGCGGCGTTTTCGTAGCTCGACATGTAGACGTCGGCCTCGAATCGCGGCGGGCATGCCAGCACATAGCCGTCGCCTTCGGGGTTCGGCAGCAGACCGTACTCACAGTAGTCGCGTAGCACCTGGTGATTGAACTCCGAAAACGGCGGCCGCTGCTCGAAGCGTTTGAACATCTCGGCCGCCGACTCCCAGTGGTTTCTGCGCTTGGCAGTCGGATGGGGTGCCTGCGCGAAGATCTCGGCGAGATGCGCTGCTGCGGCGTAGGCTTCCGGTGCACCGATGACCGGGTCGATCAACACCAGACGCTCGAAATGGTGGGCCAGGGCGGCGGCCGCTTCGGTGGTTGCGTGCCCGCCCATCGAATGCCCGACTCCGATTACGTCGTGAAGATCGAGCGTACGAACGACGTCGGCCAGGTCGCGTCCGAACTCACGCCAGTGTACCGGGAAAATCTTGTCACTGCGGCCATGACCGCGCTGGTCGACGGCGACGACGTAGCGCTCGCCGAGACGGTGAATCACCCGATCCCAGCAACGCGCGTGAAATCCGGTGGCGTGTGTCAGAAGGATCGGGGCATCACGGCCGCGAAGGTCGCGGTGCCATTCGAACAGCGCCAGCGTGATACCGTTGGTGCGGATGCGGCGTTCGATCGGTTGCAACGGGGTGGTCATGTTCAGGCTTGCGACGAAGATAGTGAAGCGCGACGCTCAGGCAACCGCCTTGACACGCGCGTGCAAGCTCAAGCGTCGTCGCCGACGTGTGGGGGCGATCCCGCACGTCTCCGGTTGCGGCATTGCGTCGACGAGCGTAACATCGCCGACGTGTTGCGAATCCGGTTTCTTGCGGTGGCGGGGGTGGCGACGGCGTTCCTCTGTCCTGCGTTGGCCACGGCCGACGCCAACGGTTGGAAGTATTTGATGGAGAGGTTGATCGCCGACGGCGTGCCGGCGACGCGTGTGCGACAGACGTTCGACGATCCGCGTCTTCCGGCTTTCGACGGGATCGAGTTTGCCCCCAAGCCACACGGGGAGTCGAAGAGTATGTATCGCCGCTTCCTCAAGCCGGCGAGCACGGCCGGAGCTCGCCGCTGCCGGCAGGAGAATGCGGCGGCCCTGGAAGCGGCGCAACGCCAAGAAGGGGTTTCGGCGAACGTCGTCGCCGCCATTCTCTATGTCGAGACCGGCTGTGGCCGAAACACCGGCTCGCACCGAATCTTCTACCGTCTGGCGCGTCTGGCGATGGCTGACGAGCCGGAAAACTTCCGTCAGAACTTGCAGCGGGTACGGGAAGAAAACAGTTCCGACGACAGCATCGAAGCCAAGTTGCGCGCCCGGGCACGCTACCTGGATGAGACGTTCTACCCAGAGGCCCGCGCCTCGTTCCTGGTTGCCGAGCGCTTGGGTGTGGAGCCCCTCGACCTGCGTGGATCGATTTCCGGAGCCTTTGGGTATCCACAGTTCTTGCCGACGAGCTACCTGCGCCATGGCGTCGACGCCGATCACGATGGCCAGATCAGTCTGGTCGATCCGGCAGACGCTGCGGCGTCGTGCGCCCGCTATCTGGCGTCGAACGGCTGGCGCGCCGGGATTACGCAAAAGCAGCGGCGGCAAGTCATTTGGACCTACAACCGCTCCGACGCCTACATCGACGCGGTCCTGACCTTGGCGGCGCGCATCGATCAACCGGTGGCCTTGGCCAAGGCTCGGAAGACGTCGACAAAGTCGAACAAGCACCACCCTCCAGCCAAGAAACGGCGGGGCTGAACTTCGCGACTTTACACTGGGCGTCCGGCGCGTAATAGCGTCGTCGGTGACACGTGTCGGATACGCAAGGTCGACGACGGCATCCGTAGCCGTTGCGGAGGAGAGAAAATCGTGGCGAATCGTTTCTTGGCTCTAACTCTGGTTCTGATTGGTTCAGCCGTGGTCATGCGTGTGGCCTGGAAGACGCACACGGGTATAGCGGCGGTTTGCGTTGGCGACTGTAACGGCGACGGCGAGGTTACGGTCGATGAGCTCATCACCGGAGTCAACATTGCTTTGGGATCGGCAAATCTCAGTGCTTGTGCCGTGTTCGACGCCAACGGCGACGGTGAAGTCACGATTGATGAGATCTTGTCCGCTGTAAACAGCGCGCTGAATGGTTGCAGCGGTCACCTGGGAGCGGTCGGGGATCCATGCGCAAGCGATGGAATTTGTGCCGACGGCACATGCTTCAACTCGCTGCCGGGTGGCTACTGCACCCGTGTCGATTGCGCGACCAACGGTTGTCCGGATGGCAGCGTCTGTTTCAACACCAGCGGCAGTGGAAGCGCGTGCTACAAGAGTTGCACGTCGGCTTCTCAGTGCCGCAGCGGCGAAGGATACATCTGTGACGCCGACAATACCTGTTACCTTCCCGCCAATCCGACACCAACCCCGGCGCCCAATTCGGGGCGTGTCGGTGATCCCTGCACAAGGGATGCAGATTGCGCCGGCAGCACCTGCTTCACCGATTTGCCGGGCGGATACTGTTCGCGCCTGCAGTGCGCCACCTTGGGCTGCCCTGACGGAAGCACTTGTTTCGATCTCACCGCCGGCGGTAGCGCTTGCTACAAGACCTGCACGTTGCCCAGCCAATGCCGCGTTGCCGAGGGGTACACGTGCGACGCCGACAACTCGTGCTACACCGCTTCCGGTCCCACACCGACACCGAAACCCAACCTGAAGCCGGTAGGCGATCCTTGCCAGCTCGATACGGACTGCCGCGACGCGTGGTGTTTCATGGATCTACCCGGTGGCTACTGTACCCGCCTCGACTGCGCGCGGCTCGACTGCCCATCGGGTAGCGTGTGCTTCGATCTCGCCGACGGCGATTCGGCTTGTTACAAGACCTGCGCTTCGGCTGCCGACTGCCGCGCCGCGGAAGGCTATATCTGCGATACCGACAATACCTGTTACGTGCCTTGATGAACCGGGGCGGCGGCTGGTTCCTCGCTGCCCCGCTTGCCTCCGCCGGTTGCGCCGACCAGGGAAAGTTTCTCGTGGGGACTGAGGTGTGGGATCTGACCGGCTTCTCGCCGCTGCAGCTGTTACTGGCGGTCTTGATCATTTTTACAGCTGGAGTCGTGCGCGGCTTCAGCGGCTTCGGCTTTTCGATGGTAGCGGTGACCGGGTTGTCATTGCTGCGCCCGCCGGCGGAGGTCGTGCCCATGGTGTTGATGCTCGAGATGTTGGCGAGCGTCCATTTGCTGCCGTCGGTTTGGCATCACATCGACTGGCGCTCGCTGCGTTTGCTGCTTGCCGGCATGGTCGGCGCGACGCCGGTCGGCGTGTGGTTGCTGGCGTCGGTGCCAGCCGACCAGATGCGTGTCGTGGTGTCGTTGCTGGTGGTGACGGCAGCGGCTGCTTTGTGGAGCGGATGGCGCATGCAGCGACCCCCCGGTGCGAAGCTCACGCTGGCCACCGGTGCGCTCTCGGGTTTCCTCAACGGTACAGCGTCGATCGCCGGACCGCCGGTGATTCTCTTCTACTTTTCCTCACCGTCCGCGGTCGACGTGTCGCGCGCATCGCTGATTGCCTTCTTCCTCGGTACCGACCTCATCGCCTTGGCGTTCGGCGGCGTGTTTGGTTTGGTTCGCGGCGCTGCGTTCGCTCGGACCGCAGTGCTGGTGCTCCCGGTTGCGTTGGGTGTCGCCCTCGGCCGGCGGTGCTTTGGTACGACCAACCCGGAGGTGTTCCGTCGCTTGGTTTTAGTCTTGTTGATGGCGTTGTCGGCCGCTGGCCTGATTCGAGCGTTGGCGGGTTAGTGGCCAGCGCCGATTTCTTGCAGCCCCAACGCGGCACGAATCACTCCTTGGGGATCGTCGACAGCCAGGTGGGATTTCTGATGCAAACGATCGGGAAAGATGGCAAGGCATTGTCCCGCCGGATCCTTTGCCGAGGGGGCGAGGATTGCCTCGAACCGACCGCTTTCGTAGGCGGCCAAACCCATCTGCTGGCTCGGCGCAATCGCCGCGACTTGCTCCCGTTCTGCGCGGCTGCGCAACGGCGTATTCCAGGGGATCCAGGGCGTGAGGATCTCGGTCAAGGTGATCCCGATCGCGGCGCGGTTCTTATTGCTCGTCAGATCGAGCACGCTCTCGAGTTTGCACGCGATCCGTAAGAGCACTCCGGTACGGATCGCCGGCGCAGCTTTGATCCCCGGCCCGGTCAACAGGATCCCTTCACGTTCGGCAAGGGCAGTGTCGGCGGCAAGTGCGGTGTAGAGCGTCTCGAACCTGCCAGGAGGATTGAAGCGGCCGCCGTAACGCTGTGACCCTGCGGCGGATAGCGGTGCCGTCAGAAAGCGCGAACCGATAAAGCGGAAGACGGTGCCCGAGAACGGCCGAGCCGAAGCCGACTCCAGGCGCAGCCGGCGTGTCCCGCGGCTCGCAAGCTCAGGAAGTTTGCCCACTCTCGGCGAGGTGCAGGAGAGCGATGACGGCCGCCGCGCGCGCCGAAAGCATCAAAGAAAGCGGCGTCGCGCCGCCAAGATCCGGATGCGGAGCGCGCAACCAGATGGCGATCGAACGCTCGTCAGTCAACAGGGCGCGCAAGCGGCTCAGGATGTAGGCGATCTCGGCGAGCGCGGGCTGTAAGCGATCCGAGGTTGGATTTCGCAATAGGCCCTGCGGCGTATAGCCGACGGCTTCGGCCAGGCGTTTGAGCGGAATGCCGAGGCGGACGGCAATCCGCGCGGCGTCGAGGTTGCCGCTGTCGGGATCGTGAAGAGCGTCGTCGACGTGTGAGAGCTTGGGATTGCGGCGCGCCACGTAGCGAGCCGGTGATTCATGAACGGCTGCCGCCGCTGAGTTTCGTTGTCGTTTCATGTAGACAAACCTGTAACAAATGTGAACCGAAACGTCAACGCCCTACATTCGATAGACGCCCGGGACCGTGTCAGGAACTGGCGCGTTGCGCGCCGCGGCGATTGCCAACCCGAGAACGTCGCGCGTCTCCGCCGGATCGAGAATGCCGTCATCCCACAGCCGTGCCGTCGAGTAGTAGGCGCTGCCTTCCAGATCGTATTTGGCGCGGATGGGTGCGACGAACTTCTCTTGCTCGTCGACGCTCAGCGACTGGCCTTTGGCGGCCAGTTGCTGTTGCTTCACCGTCAGCAAGGTGCTGGCGGCTTGTTCGCCGCCCATTACGGAGATGCGCCCATTGGGCCACATGAAAAGCAGCCGTGGCTGGTAGGCGCGGCCGCACATGCCGTAGTTGCCGGCGCCGTTCGACGCGCCGATGATCACCGTGAACTTGGGCACCGCAACTGTGCTGACGGCGTGCACCATCTTGGCGCCGTCTTTGGCGATTCCGCCGTGCTCGTATTGTTTGCCGACGATGAAGCCGGTGATGTTTTGCAGGAAGATCAGCGGAATCTTGCGCTGCCCGCAGAGCTCGATGAAATGCGTCGCCTTCAAGGAGGATTCGGAGAACAAGATGCCGTTGTTGGCGACGATGCCGACGAGATAGCCGTGAAGGCGCGCAAAGCCGGTGACGACGGTCGTGCCGTACAGCGCCTTGAACTCCTGGAAACAACTGCCGTCGACGAGGCGCGCGATGACTTCGCGTACATCGTATTGCCGGCGCGGATCGCGTGGCAGAATGCCGTAGAGTTCGGAAGGATCGTATGCCGGATCCTCCGGCGCTTGGAAGTCGAGTTGCGTGCGCTGCGGGTTGCCGAGGGTTTGAAAGATCGAACGCGTGATCTCCAGCGCATGCTGATCGTTGGCCGCGAGATGATCGGAAACGCCGGAGATGCGCGTGTGCACGTCACCTCCGCCGAGCTCTTCGGCCGTGACTTCTTCGCCGGTGGCCGCTTTGACCAGCGGCGGGCCGCCGAGAAAGATCGTCCCGACGCCGCGGACGATCACATTCTCGTCGCACATCGCCGGAACATACGCGCCACCGGCCGTGCACGAGCCCATGACCACGGCAATCTGCGGGATTCCGAGCGCCGACATGCGTGCCTGGTTGTAGAAGATGCGTCCGAAGTGCTCGCGATCGGGAAAGATCTCCGCTTGCATCGGTAGAAAGGCGCCGCCGGAATCGACCAAATAGACGCACGGCAAGCGATTCTCCAAGGCGATCTCCTGCGCCCGCAGGTGCTTCTTGACGGTGAGCGGATAGTACGTGCCACCTTTCACGGTTGCGTCGTTGGCGACGATCATGGTCTCGCGACCTTGGATCACGCCGATGCCGGTGGCGATCCCGGCCGACGGCGCTTCGTCGTTGAACATGCCGTACGCGGCGAGCGGCGACAGCTCGAGGAACGGCGTGTTCGGATCCACCAGAGCGTCGATGCGTTCGCGCGCCAGCAGCTTGCCGCGCTCATGATGCCGCTTGCGTTGATCCTCCGGCCCGCCGCGCTGCGCGGCTTGCAAGCGGCTGCGCAGCTCGCTGACGAGGCCTTCGCAGTGCCGGCGGTTTTCTTGAAAATCACTGTCGCTCGGTCGGACCTTGGTTTCGATTCGGCGCATCGCCGCTGTGTACCAGCGTCGGCGCGGCAGAACCAGCCTGGCGTACGGCTCCGAGGCTACGTTCGTTGCCGCGCCGCCGCTTGCGCGGCGCGAATCCGTAGGCAAAGAGAGGCGCATGCTGCGCGTCTGCGTGTTCTGCGGTTCGAGCCCGGGAGCCCAACCTCTCTATGCCGACGTCGCGCGTCGACTTGGCGCCTGCCTCGTCGAACGCGGTATGAGCCTCGTCTATGGCGGCGGCAATGTCGGTCTGATGGGGATTCTCGCTGATGCCGTCCTAGGACGCGGCGGTCATGTAACCGGTGTGATTCCACGCGCCTTGATGGACCTCGAGGTCGGGCATCGTGGACTTTCCGACTTGCGCATCGTCGACTCGATGCACGAGCGCAAAGCCCTCATGGCCGAGCTCGCCGACGGATTCATTGCCTTGCCGGGAGGGATCGGAACTCTCGAAGAGTTTTGCGAGGTTCTGACGTGGGCCCAGCTCGGCATGCACCAGAAGCCTTGCGGCCTGCTCAACGTCGCCGGATTCTTCGACGGGCTTTTGGCGTTTCTCGATCACACCGTCGGCGAGCGGTTCTTCAAACCGCAGCACCGTGCCATGGTGCTCGTCGATCAAGATCCGGACGGCCTGGTCCGACAGCTCGAAGTCTACCGCGCTCCGCAACTGGACAAGTGGATCGACCGTAACGCGACCTGACCTCGTCCCCCGAACAACAGCGGCACGTCGATCAGGAACGTTCGGCGAGCTGCCAGGCCTCGCGGCTGAGGCCCTCGATCGCGCCGATTTGGGCGACGATGGCCGGCACGTCTTCGCGCAGGGCGTGCGCTTCGGAAGCGAGCACGGCAAAACCGGTTTCTTCCTTGATGCGCTCGGCGTCGGTCGCGGCGCGAGCGCTGATCGCAGCGAGTTGAGCATCGCGGACCTGACGGACCGCGGCAAGAGTTGCTTCCACGGCGGTATCGCCCCAGGCGCTCTGCGACGCCAGGTCGCGGTCGATACTCTCGGTCTCCAGCCCATGCAGGCCGGGCAGATACCAGTTGCGCCACAAGGCGCGCCGCAGGATGCGCAGGCTACCGCTGCCGGCGCGGACGTTGCGATCTTCGGTGGTCAATCTGCCGACTGCCGGTTCGGTACGTACCCACGTCGGCATCGACGGCTGTGCGCCGAGCGCGGTTCCCTGGGACATCAGCGCGTTGCGCACGCCGCGCACGGCTTTGACGACATCGTCGGCATAGGCGCGAACCGCCTTGCGTACCGCGTTTTCAAGCCCGCGCAACTCGCCGCGTCGTATCCAGTTGCGGCGTGCGCTGTGCAACGCCGCACGCAGAGCCGTGGCACGTTGTTGCGCCGCGGCCCCGGCTTGCTGGCGGATCGCGGCCAAAGACGTCTCGAGCTCGGCCTGACGAGTGCCGACCAAGTCGGATTCCTTCTTGGCTGCGGCGCTGACGGCGTCGAGTCGGGCTTGGGCTGCCGCCAGCGCTTCCTCGACCTTGGCTTGTCGTTCTCCAAGCGGAACCTGGGTTGCTTTGAGCCATTGCTGCGAGCGCTTTGCGGCTTCTCGCAGTGCCGAGACCTCGCGGCCGCTGGACGACACGAAGCGCGAGATGGCGTCGATGAATGCCGTCATGCCGCTCGCTGTGCGTACCGCCGGATCCATTGCTCCGCGCAACGCCGCACGGGCGTCGACCAAGTGCAGCTCGTGCGCTCCGGTCACGTGCGCCTTCAACGAAGCGGCCTGTCGATTGCGTTCTGCCGGCGCCAGCTCGTTGCTGGCGGCATCGAGGTTCCAGACGACGAACAGCTTGCTGATGTCGGCGTCGAGGCGTTGGATCAGGCGTCGCGTGACCTGGGTGAACAGCGCCGGGTAGCGCACGACCAGAATGACCGCGTCGAGCGCCCGCAGCGCCTCGTCGGTGACTGCATCAAAGTGCTCGTCGCTGCCGACGCCGGGCGTGTCGAGCAGATCCACCTGGCCGCCGAGCTGCAAGATGTCGAGTGCCGTTTCGACCACGACCTCCGCGGCAGCGATTTCGCCATGCCGCATCAGCCGCTCGAATTCGTCGATGCTTTCGAGTCGTCGATCCGCGACGTGCCAGGCCGTTGCGCTGCCCCAGGTGATGCGCACCGGGATCGAGGTGAGCGGATCGAAGGCCATCGGTGACAGCGCTGTGCCGGCAATGGCGTTGATCAACGTCGACTTGCCGGCTTTGACTTCGCCGAACAGCGCAATGCGAATGCGCTTGCGTTGAAATTCAGCAATGAGGTCGTCGAGCTGCGTCAGCGTGTCGGCGGGAAGGTGCTGCTGATGCGGTCCCAAAGCCTGGCGCGCTTCGGTCAATGCTTCGCCGAGCGCCGTCGCCAACACTCCATAGGCCCGCACCGCGAGTCGTTGCTCCTCTTCTCGAGTCGTCTGCGCCATCATGGACAGGGACTCATAGGACCGGATTGCCAACGTCGCAAGACGCACAAACGGTCTTGCCGGCGCTCTGGGCTGCCTAGCAAAGCTGGACTCGTGAACTCTGCAGCGGCGACCGATCACTCGCCGTTGCGCGCAAATCGCACGGATCGCCACGTCGCTCTTGGGTGGCGGGTCTCGAAGCGCAAGAAGAGAATTGGATCCTTGTCGGTGAACGGCTGAGCGCTCGCCAGCGCCAGGCGAACGACACCAGGTTGCGTTGTATTGACCACCATCACTGCGCGTCGCGTTGCGACCGTTTGTCGCACGCCGAGGGCCCGTGCCAGACGGGTATCGTACCGCACCTCCATCTCGAGTGCGAAGAGGGGCTCCGCCGAATCGACGGTAACCGGCACCGTCATGCGATCGTTGCGATAATGCGGGCGGCCCATCCGCGGTACGACCGTCGAGGGCGCGGTACTGCCACCGCCGCCCGCTGCCGGCTGCCAACTGCCGTTACAGTCGCCGACGAGAATTGCGAGGAAGTCTTGTCCCGTGACGTCCTGCGACAACGGTTGATAGGTGATGGCGCCCATCTGGCAGCCGCCACTCGAGGTTTGCAGCGGGGTGACGGACGAGTTGCTGGCGGGTCCTGGTGTCGGTTGGAACAGCCAATCAGAACCGCACTTCTGTACGACCGGCAACTGGCCGATCAAGCCGACGCGGAGCTGCAGGATGTATGTCGCGTCGATCGCCGAGATGTTGCCGTCGGCGTTGGCATCGCAAGCGAACCGCTGCACGTGCGTCAACCCCGTCAGGCCGACGGCGGCCTGCAGCACAAGCGTGGCGTCGATTGCCGTGATGCTGTTGTTGTGATCGCCCGACTTGCTGGGCAGCGCTTCCCAGGTCGCCCCCGACGCCAGCGCTTGTGAATACTGTCCGTTGGTATCGGTCGTCGCGGCAATCGGCGCAGGTCCGTGGAATGCCAGGCTGACGCCAGCGACTGGCAGGGCGCTGCTGTAGTAGCGCACCTGACCGCCAACCGTGTTTGCCGGCGGCGTTTCTGTCGGCGTATTCGTCTGGGTGAAGCTTGGTGTCTGCGTCGGCGTCGTGCTGGGAGGCGGAGTGACGGTGCTGGTTTCCGTCTGCGACGGACTGCTGGTCGACGAAGGCGTCGCCGTGGTCGAGGCTGTCGGTGTGAGCGTCGGTGTGTCGGTTGGCAGCGGGCTGCTGGTATTGGTCGTTGTGAAGCTCGGACTCGGGCTGGCGGTTTGCGACGGGAATGGCGTTGCAGTTGCGGTCGGGCTTGGAGTGAGAGTCGCCGTCAGTGTTGGCGACATGGTCGGCGTCTGGCTGGGCGACGGGCTGTTGGTAGGGGTCTGAGTACTGGTCGGGCTGGGGCTTGCGGTTGGCGTCGTTGTTGTTGTCGGTGTGGGACTGGCCGTGAGTGTCGACGTCGACGTCGGCGAGTTGCTCGGCGTCTGACTGGGTGATGGAGTATTGCTTGGTGGCGGGGTGTTGGTGGGGCTGGTGCTGGCCGTTCCTGTTGCCGTTCCGGTTCCCGTTGGGCTCGTGGTTGCGGTCGACGTTGGTGACGGCGTGGCTGATTGTGTCGGCGTTGCTGATGCCGTTGCGGTGATCGTTCGTGTCACGGTAGGCGGCGCTGTCGGAGTTGGGGAGGAACTGGGCGTCGGCGTCGCTGTTTGCGTTGCGGTAGCGGTCACGGTCGCGGTCCATGTGGGCAGTGGCGTACACTGTGCAAACTTGAACTTCCCGATGCGTGTTTGCCAACCGCGGTTGCTGCTCGCGGCGTAGTACTCGTTGGTGTACCAGAAGGTGCAGCCGTCCTGGGGATCGACGCTGAGCATCGTATAGTCTCCCCAACGTGACAGGTTGGTGGTTTGCGACCCACTGCCGGCTTGCAGCGTGGCTTCTCCTTGAAAAAGTCCGCCGGGAGGGTCGGTCGCCAGACGTCCGGCGTAACGGATCGAAGGGAACAGACTCGCGCTCGAAACGCTGAAGCCGACGGCCAGATTGCCCTGCCGGTCTACGGCGGCGCTGCCCATCCAGCGCTGATTGGTGTCGGGAGCGTACGTTGCCTGCTCGGCGACGGCGAAGGATCCGCCGGGCAGGGTTCGGCGCAGTTGGTAGTAGCGCACGCCGGCGAGGTTCGTTCCCGTCGCGTCGACCGTGTGATTGGTCACCAACGATTCGTAGGTTCCGAAGTTGCGATATTGCAGCCGATGCATGAGCCGATCGGAGAGGGCGTCGAGCTTGGCGCTGCTGTTGGCCGGCGCCGGTTGCGGGATGCAGTCGTTGCCGGAGGTGCCGCAGCTCAAGACCGGATCGAAGGCCGCCGTGAGCACCGGGCTTTCCGGCCGTTCCTGAAACGTAGAGTTGCCGGGAACGGCGAAGTCGGTGTGAAAATCGAAGAGCCGCAGGCCGGTTTGCGGGTCGCCCCACACCGTCGACGTAAAATACGCGAAATACCCGGGTGTGCCTGGCGGCGGAGCCGGCCCATCGAGATCGGCCGGCAACATGCCGCCGATCGACGGATCGAGGAGGGAAAGATCGAAGTACAAATAGGCAGCGCTCGGATCGCCGGCCAGCATCTTGGAGCGATCAAAGGCGAACACCCCCCCACCCTGGAATGAGCCGCTCAGTGATGCGAACTGGTTGTCCGTCATGTAGTACGCGTCGGCCCACACGCCGAATTTGGGGTAGTCGTTAAACTTGGAGTTCGGCATGGCGAAGTCGTATAGGTAGTAGGCGCCGGTTGCGTCGCTTCCTTTCGAGACCGCAATGCATTGATGGTAGGGCGGGCCTGTGGTCGAGAACTGGCTGATCAGCCATCGATCCGCCAAGCCGTCGTAGAGGACGATGGCGTCGCCGTCATCGGTTGTTTCGCAAGGGCTGCCGAATCCGGCAAACAGCGAGCTGATCAGGATCGGTGCCGGTGTGGTAGGTGGATGAGGCAGGAGAGGATTGCCGGTGTTCTTGTCGAACACTTGGACCAGGAGATTCGCGGCCTGAACGTACTGCGAGCCGCCGACGTCGCCGTTGGGGTCGGGAGGAACCACCAGGAGGCCCAGCGTTGCCGAGTTGTTGCTGTTGCTGATGCCCTCGAAGCTCAAGGTCGTGCTCGGTGCGGCTGGGGCAGACAAGGCGGCAAACGAATCCTGCAGCACCGGATCTCGTCGTTTTCCTCCTCGCTGCACATGCGGTGTCGGGCGGATGCGCCGGATTTCGATCTCACGCTCGGCGATTCCGGCAAAGGCGGCGCTCGTAGCGGCGGCAGGAGGCAGCGCTCCAAGTGGGGCGGATACGCCGCAACGTGCGGCTCGACCAATTGCCGGCCGCAGGATTTGAAGCGTAGGCGATTCTACAGCCAGGGTGGCCCCGCAAAACGCTGCGAGGAGCAATAGACCGAGCCCGGTACCTCGGAGCAATGACGAGCCGAGCGCTGATACACTCACATTCAATCGACTCGTTTGCGCTTAACGGCGCCGCTCCCCTGCTTATTCGCAGTCGGTGCAGGGTCGCGGAAGTGCGGAATGACTTCGCGCGCAAACAGCTCCATGTTCTTCAACGCTTTGTCTTTCGGCATGTCACCGATGCGGCCGCCGCCGATGAACAGGCCCAAGCCCAGATCCTTTTCGATTTCCTTCAAACGATCGACGACGGTCTTGGTGCTGCCGACGAGAACGTAGCCGCCGGCTTCGAGCTCTTCGAAGCTCAAGTCGCTCGGTGTGCGCAAGCCGGCCGCGAGGAACTTGCGCAGCGAGTCTTCGGTGATGTAGCCGGGCGGCAGCAGAAAATTCGGCGGGATCTTCAGCCCCCGGCGGTAGAGCCAAAGCATATGCGGTTTGGCTTCCGCGCGCGCCTGGGCGTCGGTTTCTGCAACGTACGTCGGAACGGCGAAGCCAATCTGCTGCGCCGGTGCCTGGTAGCCGGCGGCCTCGGCGGCGTCTTTGTATTCTTCGATCAGTCGTTTGGTTTGCGCATACGAGGTGAAGACGCTGACGAACGGGTAGCGGCGTTGCGCCCCCCAGCGGATGGTTTCGGTGCTGCCTTGCGACGGCAGCCAGATCGGAGGATGCGGCTGTTGCAGCGGACGCGGCCAGATGTTGGCATAGCGCACCTGATAGTGACGGCCCTCGAAGGAAAATGGTCCCGGCTCCGTCCACGCCCGCAGAATGAGGTCGTGCGCCTCGTAGAATCGTTCGCGCGAGTAGGTGGGGTTGATGCCGAGCGAGATGTACTCGCAACCGATGCCGCGCACGAAGCCGGAAATGATGCGCCCACCCGACATGACGTCGAGCATGGCGACCTCTTCGGCGACGCGCAGCGGATGATCGCGCAGCGGGATGGCGTTGCCGAGGATGGCGATCTTGGCGCGCGACGTCCGCCGCACCAATGCCGCGGCCATCAAGTTCGGCGACGGCATCGTGCCGTAGGCATTCTGGTGATGTTCGTTGACCCCGAGCCCGTCGAATCCGAGCTTCTCGGCAAGCTCCATTTCGTCGAGATACTCGTTGTACAGATCGTGCCCGCGCTGTGGGTCGTAGTGCCGATTCGAGAACGTCACCCACGACGACGGATGCTGCCGATCGAAGTCGTCGGGCAAATGCGGCCACGGCATCAGATGGAAGTAGTAGAACTCGATCATGGGTAGAGCCTGCCGTTGTAGGAATCGACGGGAGTCGGGAGACGGGAATCGGGAGTTGCAGGCTTCAGCTGGAACGAGCTCTTCCGTACCCCCGTCTCCCGTCTCCTCTCTCCCGTCTTGCCGCTCATGGATGCTCGGCTCCATCGCTGTCCGCGAGTAAGAATTCAGTCACGCAGCGCAGGAACGCATCCGTCTGCTCGAAGGGCGGGAAGTGTCCGCACTGCGCAATCACTTGCAACCTGGCTCCCGGGATCGAACGCGCGTACGCCTCGCCGTGCGGTAGCGGCAGGAAGCGATCGTCATCACCCCAGACCACCAGAGTCGGCGCTTTCACTCGACGCAAGCGGCGCTCGAGCTCGGGGTTGTACATGTAGGGGTTCCAGGTGAGCCGCGCCAACGTTGCCGATTCATGATAAGCGCGCAGGATGACCTCGGGGCCAAGATCGGTCGACACCAGCTGCACCCAACGATCCTGGTCGTGAAACAACGTCTGCAGCGTTTCCTCGATCGGATGCGTGAAGACGTCGAAGCGCGGTACGCCGTCGACCTTCAAGCCGGCGGCGCCGACAAGGACCAGGCGTTCCACACGCTGCGGGTAGGCGACCGCCAGCTCGGCGGCAATCCATCCTCCGAGCGACAGTCCCATGACCGCCACGCGTTCCAGACCCAGTGTGTCGAGTAGATCGACGTAGTGCAGCACCTGATCGTCGATGCCCTCCAGCCAGTCTGGTCGCTCGCTGTTGCCGAAACCAAGATGGTCGGGAGCAAACACCTGAAAGCGGGCGGCGAGCGCATCGTGATAGGGAAACCAGCGGTTGGCGGCGAACTCGGGCGGCAACACCAGGAGCGGCGCGCCACGCCCGCCACGCAGCACGTGCGTTTGCACGCCAGCGATGCTGAGCATCTCGCTGCGGTGCGGCATGAGCGCGGTTATAGGTTCGCGCGGTTGCGCGGTTCAAGGGATGTGCCCCCAAAGACAAGCAACCAGAAACGAGAAACCAACCCTAGACCTTGACGGCGTCGATGAATGCTCCGACAGCCCGCGTGAAAGCGGTCGGGTTGTCGAGCATGACGTGATGATGCGCGTCGGCGATTTCCACCAAGCGAGCTTGCGGCAATTGAGTGAGGATGGCGGAAACACGCTCGTGTGTGAGGACGGTACTGTGCTGGCCGCGCACGAGACACATGGGGACATCGAGCGCTGCGAGTGCGGGGAGCAGATCGACGGGCTCCAGTTGACCAAGCGCAGCGCGGTCGAACTTGAGCACCCAACGTCCGTTGCTGTTTTCTCGAAGGGCCCAGGTGCCCATTTGCTCGATGACGTCGCGGGTGGCGCTGGTCTGCGTCGGCAACACCCGAAATCGGTGCACCGCCGTCTCGCGGTCGGGATAGGTGAGCCGCGGGAAGCGTGCCAGCCGTTGCAGGTAACGGACTCCGGCCGCGGTGAAGCGCATCTGCGCATCGACGAGAGTGAGGCTGAGCAGACATTCCCGGCGCGCTACGGCAAAGGCGCCCGCAATCATAGCGCCGAGCGAGTGGCCGATCAGATGGAAGCCCGGCACGCCCAAGTGGTCGACCAGCGCTTCGACGTCACTTGCATAGTCGGCGATACGGTATGCCGGCGGGTCGGCGTAGGCGCTGTCGCCGTGTCCGCGCAAATCAAGAGCGATGACGCGATATCGATCGGCAACGGCGCCGGCAAACAGATCCCACCAATGGGCGTGTGCCGAGCCGCCATGCAGCAGCAGCACGGGCGGCGCGTCGATCGCTCCCCATTGGCAATAGTGCAGGCGCAGCCGATTAAGGTCGACGAAGTGGTCGCGAAAGCACACCCGGCATGCTTAGCAGCCCGTCGAAAACCACGCTCGGCTTGCATCGCAACCGCAAGCGCCGCTTGGCCAGGCGACAGCGGATGTAGTATCAGCCCCGCCATGCGTCGGCTTGCCGTTTGGATGGTGCTGCTGCTGCCCTGGCCTTTGTTGGCTGCCGAGGTGCAGCGGGGGAAGTCGGAGATGGAAAAAGTCGAGATCGTCAAAGAGGACTTCCACGGTTGGCCGAACAGCTACCGGCTCAGCAACGGTTTGGTGGAGGCACGCGTCGTTACCGACATCGGTCCGCGCATCGCTGATTTCCGTCACACCGGCGGCACCAATGTCATCTACATGCGCGACTCGGAGCTTGGGAAAAGCGGCGAGGATCATTGGGTCCAACGCGGCGGTTGGCGCTTGTGGGTTGCGCCCGAGCGCCAGGATACGACCTACGACCCCGACAACACGCCTTGCCATGCTGAGATTCTCAACCCGACGACGTTGCGCGTGATCGGCCCGCCGCAACCGGTTGCCGGCATTCAGAAGCAAGTCGAGATCACTCTGAATCCCGGTGAGGTTCGATTGCGCGTCGTGTCGCACATCAAGAACGTCACCTCGCACGAGCTGACGTACGCGGCTTGGAGCTTGCCGGTGCTGCGCCCCAAAGGGCGTGCGTTTGTGCCGATGGATGTCGGCGCGTCGACGGCGTACGACGCGACGCGCCGCTACATGCTCTGGAGCTACACGAAGATGAGCGATCCACGCTATTCGTTCGGTGACCGTCTCATCCAAGTCGATCACTCCAAGGTCGAGCCTGCGCCGCCGAACCAGGCGGGCCGTCGCGACGACGAGAGCAAAATCGGTTGCGACTCAGCTCAAGGCTGGGCTGCCTACCTGGTCGACGGAACACTGTTCTTCAAACGCTTCGCGCACGCCAAGAACGGTCGTTATCCCGACGGCGGTGCGACGATCGAAGTCTATTCGAGCCACGAGTTCCTCGAGCTGGAAAACCTCGGACCGCTGACGACCATCGCCGCCGGCGAGGAGATCGTCCTGCCGGAAGATTGGTGGCTGTTCCCGAACGTGAAGATCCCGACAACCGAACCCGAAGCCTTAGAGGTCCTACGGCCATTCATTGAGAAGACAGCCTGGTGACGGCGCGTCCGGATTCTCAGCGTCCTACGCCCCATGAGTTGTCGACGTCAGCCTGCGCCGCGTTCATCCG
>JACQEN010000293.1 GCA_016200585.1 Deltaproteobacteria bacterium | reverse complement strand
TGATCGTGTACCTTTCGAAGGGCGACGGAGTCTTTGAATTGCAACCACTGCCGTTCAATCTTTCCGGCAAACACCCCGTCGACATGCTGGTCTTGGACGTCGACGGCGACGGCCGATCGGATGTCGTTACGGCCAACGATGGTGACGGTGGCAGCGTGAGCTTCTTGTTGAGTAGCCGTCCGCCGCCAACACCGACCCCGCTGCCCACATCGCCACCCACAAATACCCCCGAGCCAACCCAAACAGGAACTCCGACCGCGACAGGTGAGGCAAGCTTCACTGAAACCCCGCTTCCCTCGCTGACGCCAAGCCGGACCCGTACCGTCACCCCGGCCGCCACCACAATACCGACGGCAACTCTGAAGCCCGGTACCTTCAGCTTGAGTGGCGCAGGCTGCTCGATTGACGGGGGATCGCCCCCAGATCTAGACGCGTTCGTGTGGTTGCTGCCTGTCGTTGGAATTCTGTGCTTCCGCCGTCGCGGGAGATTTTCGTGATGCGTCCAACCAGGAGGCGGCAAACCGCACTGTCTTCGCTGATTGCAGCGGCAACGCTTCTGGTCGAGGTATCGGCAAGCCCCGCCTTCGCTGCCAGCAGCTTCCCGACGTACTTGGCGTGTAGCGTGAACGTTGATGCGACCCCGTCGGCAATCGTGTCCGCCGACTTCAATCACGATGGTACGCCGGACGTCGCGCTTGCCGACCAGATGGGGTCAAAGGTACTCGTCCTGCTCGCGAATAGTGCGCGTTTTGCCGTGGGTGATTGTATTGGCGCCGTGCAAAGTCTGTCGATCAACACCGGTAGCATTCCGGCCGCTCTTGCTGCCGGCGATTTGGATGCCAATGATTCGATCGACATCGCTGTTGCGGTACCGAACGGCATCTTGCTTTTGCGTAACAACGGCATGGGACAGTTCACCGCCGAGGCGCAACCGATTGTGGCCTGTGACTCTCCACAGTCGGTTGTCATCGCCGATGTAGATGGCGACGGCCGGGCCGATATCGTTGTTGGTAACGGCAACGGCATGGTTACGCTTCTGTATGGCAAGTCGGGTGGATTCGAAGCGCCGACATCGATGTCCGCGGATGGAGCGGTCACGTCGCTCGTCGTTCGAGATCTGAACAACGACAGCTTTCTCGATATCGCGACGGTGAGTAGTGGCAACAACGATTTGATCGTCTTCCTGCAAAGGGCCGGGGTGAATCGGCGTAATTTCGACAAGCTCGCGGCAGTGCCAGCGGGTAGTTCGCCTACCGCCGCAGTAGCCGCGGATTTCAATTTGGATGGAGACCTCGATCTTGCGATTTCCAGTGGCGGGAAGGACGGCATGCTCCAGACGTACCCCGGACCAGGCCTTACTGCCGGGGCCAACGCAACGACGCTGCCATCAAAGATGCTCGTGGGTCCAAGCGGAGTGGCGGCGGGCGACTTGAACCGCGACTCCAAGACTGACGTCGTGGTATCAAATCAAAACGAAGCGACGGTCTCGTTTTTTGAGGGTGACGGGCAGGGAAACCTGACCGAAATACCGGGTCCGTGCACCGACTTGACGGATCAGCGTTGCCGCGTACAAACGGGTCCACGTGGTGTGGTGTTGGCCGACGTCGACGGTGACGGGCGTGATGATGTCATTACGGCGAACCAAGATTCCAACAGCATCACGGTCCTACTGAGCAGCAACCCCCCCCCTACGCCGACCCTGACGCACACGCTTCCCGGTGAAGCCGCAACCGCGACTCCGACGACGACTCGTACCCCGGGTGGTGCTTGCGATACGACGCACGCGGACGGCAGGGGATGCGACGATGCAATGTGTCAGAGCTGCGTGTGCGGTATCGACCCGCCCTGCTGCGATACGTCGTGGGACGACACCTGCGTTTCCAGAGTTGCAAACGAGTGCGCTGCTGCTTGCGCCACGCCCTCGACGACGCCGACAGCATTGGCGACCAATACGCCGACGGCAACTCTTCCCGCCACGGAAACTCCGACCGCGACTCAAACCGCTACCGGCTCGCCTCCGAGCACCCCGACCGCAACGTCCAGCCCGACGCAGAGTGTGCGGCCGACGCGTACGCCGCTTGCCACCTTCACTGCAACCGTGACCGAAACGCCAACCAAGACGGCGACCAACACAAGAACCGCTACCGGTACGCCTGGAGCGTCGGCAACTCCGACATCGGTGTGCTTTGCGGCAGGCGTGTGCGTCGAAGGTCAGGGTTGCACCATCGACGCGGCGGCCGCGCCGCGTGCGGATGGTTGGCTATGGTTGCTGATTCCGGCGTTCTTTGGCTTGCACCGGTTTGGAAGCCGACGATGGTCGGCATAGCGGCCTACTCGGTCTACCTGCCGCGATACCGACTGGAGCGTTCCAAGATCGCCGCGGCTTGGGGGACGTCGCAGAGCTCCGGCGAGGTCGCCGTTGCAAACTACGACGAAGACGCTCTGACCATGGCGATCGAAGCGGCTACGGGCTGCTTCACGGATAGCGACGTTTCACTGCTTGACGGCTTCTACTTCGCCAGCACGAGCGCGCCGTATCGAGAGAAACAAATGGCCAGTGTCGCTGCCACCGCCTGCGACTTGCCGCGGCGTTGTCATACGAGCGACTTTTGCGGGTCGAGTCGCGCCAGTTTGAGCGCGTTACTTGCCGGGTTTTATGCGCTGCGGGCTGGGGCGTTACGGTCGGTTGTCGTGGCCGCGGGTGAGACACGCGTCGCTCAGCCTGAATCCGAAATGGAAGGTCTGCTTGGGGATGCTGCTGCTGCATTGCGGCTCGGAACCGAAGACCTCGTCGCAGAGTTTGTCGATGCCACCAGCGTGTCGGAGGAGTTCACCCATTTCTGGCGCACCGACGAGCAACGTTTTGTGCAAGCGTTCCCCGGAAAGTTCTCAAACACCTACGGCTACAACAAGGATCTCGGCGAAGCGATTCGAATTCTTCTCGAGCGGCAGAAGCTTGAGCCTGGTTCCGTAGCGCGGTTGGCTCTGTATTCGCCGGATGCACGCGCTGCAGCGGACCTGGCAAGAGAACTGGGTTTCGATCCCAAGCGACAGCTGATCTCTCCACCGGTTGCCGCCATCGGTAGCGCCGGTGCAGCCGACGCTCTGCTGGCGTTGGCGATTGCGTTGGAGGAGGCCAAGCCGGGTGACTTGATCATCGTCGGAGCGTACGGCGAAGGCGCCGATGCCTTGCTGTTACGTGCGACGGAAGCCGTGACCGCCTACCGACCGCGGCGCACCTGGAAGCAATGGCTCGAAGCGAAACTGATGCTGTCGTCGTATGAGAAGTATCTGAAATACCGGCGCGTCGTCGAAATCGATGAAGCGGGCGAGGCAATCAACAACGTCTTGGAATTTAAGGAGCTCAGGCAGGACGTTCGCCTTTACGGCAGCCGTTGCGGTGCGTGTGGACTCGTCCAGTACCCAATGGCCCAGGTGTGTTTGCAGTGCAAAGCTCGCGCCGGACTCACCGACCACAAGCTTAGCAAGCAGGGTACGATTTTCACGTTTACGATCGACAACCTGATTGCCAATCTCGAGCATCCGCTACCGATGGCGGTTGTCGACCTCGAAGGCGGCGGCCGAGTGTACCTGCAGGTTACCGACTTTTCGGAGAGTGAGGTGACCGTCGGGGCGACGGTTGGTTTGACTTTCCGACGCCTGCACGAAGGTGGTGGCAATCACAACTACTTCTGGAAGGCGCGGCCTCTGCGCTGAGGTACATCCGGTTATGAAGGACCAGGTCGCAGTCATCGGCGTAGGTTGCACCAAGTTCGGGGATCTCTTCGAGACCAGCTACGAAGAGCTGATTTGTGAGGCGGCGTTCGAAGCATTCGCCGATGCGGGGATCGATCCGGCGGAGATCCAGGCTGCTTATCTCGGCACATATATGCCCGGACCTTCCGGCGGCAAAGCAGCGGTCTCGCTTGGCGACGCTTTGCGCCTCTACGATATTCCCATCACGCGGGTCGAGAACTATTGCGCCACGGGCACCGACGCCTTCCGCAACGGTTGCCTCGCCATTGAATCCGGGGCTTGCGACGTCGTTCTCGTTCTCGGCGCCGAGAAGTTGAAAGATCGAGGCGGTCGTGGCTTGCCGCGTTTCGGGCATCCGCTGCTGGCGAAGGGCAACTCGGCGCCCGGGCTCTTTGCGTTGGCGGCGAATCGTTACATGCATACGTTCGGCATGGGACGCGAAATGCTGGCCAAGGTTGCCGTGAAGAATCACTACAACGGTGCCCGCAATCCAAAGGCCCACCTGCGCATGGAAGTGACCGAAGAAAAGGTCTTGAAGGCGCCGATCATCGCGTCACCATTCGGGCTGTTCGATTGTTGTCCGACCACCGACGGCGCTGCTGCCGCCATTCTGTGTCGCGCCGATCTCGCCAAACGTTTTCGGTCGGACTACATCCCGGTCAAGGGATACGGACTGGCGGTAACTACTGGCCGCCCCTTTTTCGATCCTACCTTCGACTACCTCGGCTTTCGCTCAACGCAGATGGCGGCGAGACAGGCTTACAAGATGGCAGGTGCGACACCGCGCGACATCAGCTTCGCCGAGGTGCACGACTGTTTTACCTGGACGGAGATTTCGAACACCGAGGATCTGGGATTCTGCGAAAAAGGGCAGGGCGGATCTTTGGTCGCAGAAGGTCGCACGTCGTTGAGCGGTGATATCCCGATCAACCCGAGCGGCGGCCTCAAGTCATTTGGCCACCCAATCGGAGCCAGCGGTGTGCGCATGATTTACGAGTGCGTAAAACAGCTCCAAGGGCAGGGCGGCGAGCGCCAGGTGAAGAACCCGAAACTGGGGTTGGCGCACAATGTCGGTGGGCCGGGTGCGGTGTCGTGCGTCATCATTCTGGGTAACAATTGAGCTTCTCGGGCGTCTCATTCTGATACCCTGCGGTGTCCTAAAGTAGGACAACCCTAGACAAAGGCAGTCCCAAAGCTGCGACCGCCGCCCCCGATTTCACGGGGGATTTTCAGATAGAGAGCAATCCGGCGGCTGGCACAAGTCGTGCAGTCAATTCCAACCGTTCCTCAACTATCTTGTTTTTGGAAGGAAGGGAGAGCTGGATGGAAGCGACGGCCCTGCGCTGGTCCAAGGAGTACGATGGTACGAGCTTCGACGGGATTCTACCGCGTTTGGTGGAACCCGAGATTCTGTTGCCCTCGCAGTTTTATAACCGCAGCCGCGGGTTGAGTGTGCTTGAAGGAGAACGTCGGCTGATGTTGGCGATCCTCGAGGACGCTGTGTCGTGTTTCCAGAAATACGCTGGTGCCTCGCGGCCGCGATCGAAGCGGCTCTTCCAAGAGGCGGAAGAATGGTTCTTGGATGAGGGAAACGCCTGGGTGTTCTCGTTCGAATCGATCTGCGCTGTTCTGAACATCAGTCCC
>JACQEN010000292.1 GCA_016200585.1 Deltaproteobacteria bacterium | reverse complement strand
GGCAGCAACGCGCCGAGCACCACCGAGCGCACCAGCCACCGTCGAATCGAAACGAAGGTACCGTTGGAATCCCGCAAGCTCATGGTTGCCTTCCTTTGTCCATCTTCAACGTGCCAGAACCCGGCACCGCCGCTCATGTCCTGATACGGCCGCTCTCTACTGCCGACCGTCGTTTCACGTCAAACCCTCGCGACAGACGTCGTCAGGGTGTCATCCGGCTCCCTAACATTAACCGCACAGCAGTCACATTCTTTTGCACCGGCATACTCTGGCGCTGCTCCGCCGAGGACAGGCTTCAAAGCCTGCTGCGTTGTTGGTAATAGGCCTGCCCGGCGGGAGACCAGCATTGCCAGATCGTCCGATCGAGACACAGTCTCGGCGCAATCATTCGCGCACAATCGCCTTTGGCCTGCTGGCGGGGTCGCTTCTACTGGGCTGCATCCAGGTCTACTGGAACAACTTCATCGACGAGGGCGACAACCAGCGAGCGGTTTCTTTTTTCGCGCCGCGATCGTCGTCGCCGTATTGATCTTGCTGGCACGGCGAAGAATCGTCGCGTCCTTCTTCGTCTACACCAGCGCTGCAATCTTGATCGGCGCCTTCGGAGACGAGCGCTTCCGCGCCATCCCGTTCGTGCTCACCGCCTTGTTTGCGGCGGCGTGCGTCGTCAGCGGCGAGTGGCGCGCCGTCGGCATCGTCGACCGCGACCTACCGTTCCCGACGTCAGCTTGGCAACGCCTGATCTCTGCAGCGATCGCTTGTGTGCGTGCGTTGGTTGCGCTGGCTCTGATCATCCTTGTCATCTCCGGCGTCCAGGCAATCGTCGACAACCGGGCCTCCTTGTCGTACGCCGCCAACTTTCTCCCCTATGAACAGCGCGCCGACGTTCTTAGAGCGCTCGGCTGCGGACGCAGCGACGTCGCCCTGGCGTACTATCCGTCCGACCCGCTGAACTATGTCTTCACCCGGATGCCACCGGCATCGCCCTATTTGTTCATGCTGCCGTGGATCGCCGAGGTCGCCTTGCCGGAGGTCATCACCAGCCTGCAAAGCCGGCCCGCGGTCGTCTCCGTGGATCTCCACGGCCAGATCTGGGGTTACGAGAATCGCCACTACATGGCACCGCTGATCGACTTTCTCGAGCAGCACTACACCAAGGTGTTGCCTGGATTGTATCGTTCAAAGGACTTGGATGCGTCGTGCCCGCTGCCGGTGATGCTGGGGCACTAAGGCCGCGATAGGGAGTCAAAGGTCGCAAATTACTGCCCCAAGTCGCACGAAGCCTCTTGCCGTCGACCCGCCCGGATGTGGTAGTGTGCGCGGCATTGTCAGAGATGAGGGCCGACGGACGATGATGCGTGCAGACATCCAATACGAACGGCAAGGTTGGGCGGGGAAGGATGGAGGAATGAGCCGATCGGTCACCCTCGCGACAATGATTCGCTTCGTCTCGGTCTCGTTATTCGTCGCAGCCGCGACCGTAGCACCTGGACGGGCGCTGACCTTCGTCGTCAACTCGACAGCCGATCTCGCCGACGCCACCCCCGGGGACGGCATCTGTGCAAGCGCTGCGGCACAGGGCGGTGTTTGTACCTTGCGCGCCGCGATCCAGGAAGCCAACGCGACGCCTGCGGCCGACGTCATTGAGCTGCCGAGTGTGACCAACAACCTGCCCTACACCCTACGCATCATGGGCCAAAACGAAGATGAGGCAGCGAGCGGCGATCTCGACATTACCGCCGATCTCACCATTGAAGGAATCGGCGCGGGAACCATCACGATCAACGGCAACAACCTCGATCGCGTCATCGACGTGCTGGCACCTGCCGTCGTAACCATCCGTGAGCTCGGCATCCAAGGCGGAAATATCCAAGCCGCCGGGGCCGGCATCCGCAACGCCGGAACGCTGACGCTCGAAGCCGTCACCATTCGCGGCAACATCGCCTCCGTCGGCGCCGGTGGCGGCGTCGCCAACCTCGAGGGTGGCATCGTGCACATGACCAATGTGACCCTGAGCGGCAACCAGGCTTCGCCCAACGGCCAGGGCGGCGGGCTGGCCAACATCGGCATCGGCACCGTCGACATGACCAATGTAACCGTGGCCCAGAACCGGGCGAGCGCCGGCGGCGGAATCTACAACCTCGGTGAGATCCGCATGGTCAACACCATCGTCGCCAGTAACTCCCCCGGCGAAAACTGCTTCGGCGTGCCGGTGATCTCGCTCGGACACAACCTGGAAACCAGCGTCACTTGCCTGCTCGACAATGTCACCGACAGCAGCAATACCGATCCGCGCCTTGGGGCCCTCCTGTACAACGGCGGCCACGCGTTCACCCACGCACTGCTGGCCGGTAGCCCGGCAATCGACAGCGGCGACAATGACCTTTGCCCGCCGACCGACGAGCGCGACTTGATGCGGCCGGATGACGGAAACGGCGATGGAGTCGCGGTGTGCGACCTCGGAGCGTTCGAGGTGCAAGCACCGCGTTCACCCACCGCAACCCGCACCGCAAGCCCGACCATCACTCCGACGGTTCCGACTTCGACCCCGACCGCAACACCGACGATCACACCAACCGTGCTCACGGCTACCCCGACGATCAGTCCGTCTCCCACCGTCAGCCCCACGGCAAGCAATACCAAGCCACCGACCGTAACCAACACGCCGATCGATAGTCCCACAGCGACCGAAACCGCGACTCGCACCAACACACCCACACAAACCGATACGGCAACGCGCACCGCGACGGCGAGCGTCACCGACACGCCGGAACCGACGGACTCGCCGACTCGAACATTGACTCCGCCCCCGACCGCCACGCCAAGCGTCACACCGCCGCCGTCCCAGACGCCGACGCGAACCCCCACCGAGACACCGACGTCCACGCCGACGCGCAGCGCCACGCCGACCCGAACGTACACGCCAACCCCCAGCTCACCGACCGCGACCGTCACCCGTACGCCGACCGCGACCCCGACCCTGACGCCGACACCACGTCCAAGTATCACGACGATGCCAAGCATCACGCCAACCGCGTCGCGGACCGAAACACCGGTTCCAACCGAAACCCCATCACGAACGCAGTCGCCGAGCCCCAGCGAAACGTCGACACCCAGCGTAACACCGAGCCTCACGTTGACGTCGACGCCGGTAACGCCACCGACGCGCACCGCCACCGGCAGCCCGACGGCTTCGGGCACCATCACGCCAACGGCCACATTCTCCGCGGCTCAACCGGGTATCGAGTTGTCATTGGTGAGCGGCAGCCCCGGGACGATCGTCTCCATCGAAGCGCACCTGCACACCGGTGGCACCGTCGTCGGAGCGGCCCAAGCCGACATCACCTTCGACAGCATCAATACCCCGTTCGCCTTGCTCAGCGGTGGTGCACCGGATTGCACCCGTAATCCCGAGCTCAACAAGCAGTTCATCGTCGTCTTCCGGCCGATCGGCTGCATCGGCACGGCCTGCACGATGTTGCGCACCTTCATCTTCGCCGAAACCTTCCCGATCGCGCCGATTGCGGAAGGCACGCTGCTCTACACCTGCCGCATCGCCATTCAGCCGTCGGCGCCGCGCGGCAGCTACCCGCTGAGTCTCAGCGCCGTGGCACTGAGCGACGTCGGCGGAAACGTTGTGCCGGGTGCGGTTGGGCTCAACGGCGCGATCAACGTCGTCGATGCGGTACCACCCACCAACACCGCGACGCCGTCGGCGACGTTCACCTCCACCCCTACCTCGACGTTGACGCCGACTGCGACGGTAAAACCCGTGTGCGCCGGCGATTGCAACGGCGATGGCGAGGTCACGATCGATGAGTTGCTGACGATGGTGAACATCTCCCTCGAGACGCAGGCGGTCGGCACATGCACGGCGGGCGACAGCAACCACGATGGCGCCATTACGATCGAGGAGATCATTGCAGCCGTGAACAACGCGGCGAATGGTTGTCTCTAACGAGGCCATCGATGCCAACGGTCTTCACCCGCATCATCAATGGAGAGCTGCCGGGTCGTTTCGTGTGGCGCGACGACCAGTGTGTCGCTTTCCTGTCCATCAACCCATTGCGTCCCGGCCACACCCTGGTCGTTCCACGCGCCGAGGTCGACCACTGGCTCGACCTTCCCGCCGAGTTGACGGCGCAATTGAATCAGGTCGCCCAGTCGATTGGCAAAGCCATCCACAAGGCCTTCAAGCCGACCAAGGTCGGATTGATGATTGCCGGCCTCGAGGTACCACACGTGCACCTGCACCTCGTTCCCATCGACGGCCTAGGCGATCTCGATTTCCGCAACCAAGATACCAACGCCAAGCCGGCCGACCTCGACCAGGCGGCGCAGTCGATCCGCAACGCGTTGCGTGCGCTCGGATACGCACAGGTCGCCGAGTGACACCGACGAAGGTCGAAAAGTCGAAAGTCGAGGAGTCTAAAGGTCAACGCCAGAAACGACAGCCGTAGATGTACCTCGGTATCGATCTCGGAACGTCGTCGTTGAAGGCATTGCTCGTCGATGACGAGCAGCGCGAGGTCGGCCAGGCAAGCGCCGCTTTGAGCGTACAACGGCCGCAGCCGTTGTGGTCGGAGCAAAATCCCGACGACTGGTGGCAGGCCCTGCGGCTGGCGTTGGCAGAGTTGAGGACGCACTATCCCGAGCGGCTGGCCGCCGTTCGGGCGGTCGGTCTCGCCGGACAAATGCACGGCGCCGTTCTTCTCGACGGGCGCGACAACATTTTGCGGCCGGCCATTCTGTGGAACGATGGACGCAGTGCGCGGCAATGCGCCGAGATCGAACGTCGTGTTCCGGCGAGTCGCCACATCACCGGCAATCTGGCGATGCCCGGGTTCACCGCGCCGAAGCTGTTGTGGGTCGCGCAAGAGGAACCCGACGTCTTTGCCCAGGTGCGACACGTACTGTTGCCGAAAGACTATCTGCGGCTGCGGCTGACCGGGGATTACGTTTCGGAAATGTCGGATGCAGCCGGAACCTCGTGGCTCGACGTGTCCCGCCGCGCCTGGTCGCCGGAGATGCTCGCAGCGACACGTTTGTCGGAGGCGGCGATGCCGCGCCTCGTCGAGGGCTCGCAGCCGACCGGTTGCTTGCGCCGCGAGTTGGCCGACGACTGGGGCATGCGCGCCGACGTCGCCGTTGCCGGTGGAGGCGGTGACAACGCTGCGGGCGCCGTCGGCATCGGCGTCATTCACGACGGCCAGGCGTTCGTGTCGCTCGGAACCTCGGGCGTCTATTTCGTCGCCAACGATTCGTACAAACCTTATCCGCAGAGCGCGGTCCACACCTTCTGCCATTGTCTGCCGCAAACGTGGCATCAGATGGCGGTGACTCTCAGCGCCGCCAGCTGCGTCACCTGGCTGGCGCAACTCACGGGCGCGGCCAGCGAAGCCGCGCTGCTCGACGAAATCGCCGCCACCGACGGCGAGAGGAACGTCGTCTTCCTTCCCTACTTGTCGGGGGAGCGCACACCGCACAACGACCCGCAGGCCAAAGGCGTTTTCTTCGGCCTGGAGCACGCGACGCGACGCGCCGACCTCGGCCGCGCCGTCCTCGAAGGTGTGGCCTTCGCCCTCGCCGACGGACAAGACGCGCTCCTGGCCAGCGGCACTACGATCCGCGACGTTTCGGTCATCGGCGGCGGCGCGCGTAATGCCCTCTGGGGCAAGATCCTCGCCTCCATTCTCGACCGCCGGCTGCGCTATCACCGCGGAGCCGAGGTCGGTCCGGCCGCTGGCGCCGCGCGCCTGGCACGGCTTGCCGTCACCAAGGAAGCGGCGGGTGACGTCTGCAGCTCACCGCCGCTGGCGCACATCATCGAGCCAGAGCCGGCCTGGCGTCATCGCTACGCGGAACGACACCGACTCTATCGACGCCTCTATGAACAGCTGAAGGAGAGTTTTCACAGCCTCTCGGTAGGAGCAATGAATGAGTGATCCTTTCTTGCCTTCGGTCGGGCGTGTTCCGTTCGAAGGTCCCGATTCGACCAACGCCCTCGCCTATCGCTACTACGACCCACAGCGCATCGTGCTCGGCAAGCCGATGGCCGAGCACCTACGCTGGGCTGTCTGCTACTGGCATACCTTCGGCTGGGGCGGCGCCGACATGTTCGGCGCTGAAATGTTTCAGCGACCCTGGTTCGGCGACGGCGAGCCGCTGGCGCTGGCGGCGCGCAAGACCGAAGCCGCCTTCGAGCTCTGCGAAACACTCGGCGCACCGTTCTTCACCTTTCACGATCGCGACGTCGCACCGGGGGGTCGCAAGCTGTCCGAGACCAACACCAATCTCGACCGTATCGTCGAGCACATCGAATCGGCAATGCAACGCAGCAGCATCCGGCTGCTCTGGGGCACGGCCAACCTCTTCAGTCACCCGCGCTACGCCGCCGGTGCCGCCACCAATCCCGACCCGGAAGTCTTCGCCTATGCCGCCGCACAGGTCGCCAAAGCCATGGAGGTCACACACCGTCTCGGCGGCGCCAACTACGTGTTGTGGGGCGGACGCGAGGGCTACGACACGCTGTTGAACACCGACCTGCGGCGCGAGATCGATCAGCTCGGTCGCTTCCTGCACCTGGTCGTCGAGCACAAGCACAAGATCGGCTTTCGCGGCACGCTGTTGATCGAACCCAAACCGATGGAACCGACGAAGCATCAGTACGACTACGACGCAGCAGCCGTCCATGCCTTCCTGCGCAAGTTCGATCTTGAACGCGAGCTCAAGCTGAATATCGAGGTCAACCACGCGACGCTGGCCGGACACAGCTTCGAGCACGAGTTGGCGTACAGCATCGCCAACGACCTGCTCGGCAGCGTCGACATCAACCGCGGCGACCCGCTGCTCGGTTGGGACACCGACCAGTTTCCCAACAGCGCCGACGAATTGACCCTCGCGCTGTACACCATCCTGCAAGGCGGTGGCCTCGGCAGCGGCGGGTTCAACTTCGACGCCAAGCTGCGGCGCCAAAGCGTCGAACCCGACGACCTCCTGCACGCGCACATCGGCGGCGTCGACACTTTGGCGCGCAGCCTGCTCCGCGCCGCGCGACTCATCGAGTCCGGTGAGCTCAATCAATGGAAGGAACAACGCTATGCCGGCTGGAACGGCGACCTCGGACGCAGCATTCTCGACGGCCGCAAGACTTTGACCGATCTGGCCGATTGGGTGGGTAGCAAAGGTATCGACCCGCAGCCGCGTTCGGGACGCCAAGAGCTGCTGGAAAACATTGTAAACCGCTGCCAGGATTGAGGGGTCCGACAGCGATCAGGTCAGACTCGATTCGAGAAAGGAGATCGAAGATGCGGAAAGCCTGGATCGTAGCGGCGGCAGGATTGCTGGTCGCCCTGCCGTTGATGGTGCACGCGGCAACCTTTGAAATCGACTCGGCGCATACCAGCGCCCAGTTCGCGGTCAAGCATCTGATGGTGTCGACGGTGCGCGGAACCCTGGGCAAGGTTTCGGGCACGGCGAACGTCGATGAATCCGACCTCGCCAAGTCGTCGGTCGAAGCGACGATCGACGTCAAGGGCGTCGATACGCGCGAAGAAAAGCGCGACAATCACCTGCGCGGACCCGACTTTTTCGATGCCGACAATCATCCGACGATTCATTTCAAATCGACCAAGGTCGAAACGCTTGGCGGCGACAAGTTCAATATCGCCGGCGACCTGACCATCCGCGGAATCACCAAACCCGTGGTGCTTGCCGTCGAAGGCTCGCCGAAACCGTTCAAGGATCCGTTCGGCAACGAACGCATGGGTGGCGTGGCCCGGGCCCGAATCAACCGCAAGGATTTCGGTATGGCCTTCAGCAAGACGATGGACAACGGCGGTGTCGTCGTCGCCGACGATGTCGACATCACCATCGACTTGGAGCTGACGCGAAGGAAGTAGGGGCGCAGCGAGCCTGCGCCCCTACGAGATCATTTTCCGTATTTCTGCAGCGAGGTCGACTCGAACAAGGCCGCGTCGATGGGAACGCGGCGATGCGCCGGTGAGTGCGGGTCGGCGCGCAGGCCACCGAGGGTGGCGCGATCCATTTTGAAGTTTTCGGCGCAGGCCCAGACCATTGTGCTGGTCGGTATGTATTCCGGATCGTTCGGATCGCCGGCGGCGTGATTGACGCGGGCCTGCATCTGATACTCGTGCACCAGCTCACCACCCCAGCTGAACTTGCGGTTCCAAGCGCCGTCCCACGTCTCGGCATCGATCCACAGCTCGATACGGCCGTAGAGGTAGTACTTGTCGCGTGGAATCGCCTGGATGATGTACATCGGCCGCTTTGCCAAGGCCGCGTCGGTCGGCGCCCATGGAGCGCCGGTCCACCCCGGTTGGGCGGCACCATAGGTCGGCGGATTGAGATCGGTGAGCACGACCCATCCACCACCGGGAACCGGAGGGATCGGGATCGGACCGGTAACGGTATTCGGATCGACGATCCGCAAGGCGTCGTGTTTGCCGATCAACTTCCATTCGAAGTCTTCCGGCTTGCCGTCGAAGAAGAAGCCGTCGTCACCGCTGATGTCGGAGCCGAGATAGCCGTCGGAGCGGTTCGCCGGGCTGACGGCGCGGACGCGACGCAAAGCCGGAATGAAGGCCCACACCGAATCGCGCTTGTCGGGCTCGCGGTAACGCCAGGTGAGCGACGAGGTACCCTGGAGGTCGGCCGGCTTCAGGGATACGCCGAGAAACTGGCTCTGTAGGTTGTTGGGATTGGGCTGGCGGTATTTCGGCGGCAGGCCGTCGAGGAAATTGAACCAACCGTTGGCGACGATCTCACGATCGATGCCCTTGCGGCTGAGCATCGAAACCAGGGTGCGGTTGAAGCTCGAGCCACCGTACCAGTACGCCAGGAACTGGTTCCAGGCGATCTTCACACCGGCCTTCGGATCCTTCTCGTCGATGACCGGAAACGGAATACCGTAGTAGTAGGCCGACTGCTTGTTGCTGCCCTTCTCGACGATGGTACCGCGCTCGTCGACGTCGAGTTGGCCGGCATTCTTTTCCGTTGCTTCGAGAAACGATTTCTCCCACTTTGCCTGGCCGAGCGGGTAGGAGACGATCTTGTTCTTGTAGTCACCCTTCTCGTAGTGCTTGAGAATTTCCGGCGGCAGCAGATCTTTGGCGAGCTGAGCGTTGCCCGTGTCGAGCGTATCGCCAACCTTCAAGCTCGCAGCAACGTCCTCGGCAGCAACCGGTGTGCCCGTCCACGCAACGGCAAGAACGATTGCCAGACTCCACTCGATGATCCGATTCCTCATACGCTCAGCGCTCCTTGCACGGGATGACCGCTCCCGGCGCGAAATTTCGAAGGCTGCCGTAGCACCCTTCGTATTGACAAACAAACGTTTGTCGGAATAGATCGGCCGCTTATGACGCAGGCCGCACCGACCGCCGCGCCGCTCAGTCAGCGGCAGAAGATGGAGTTCCCCTACAAGCATTCGACCGGCCCTACCATTGGCCGTTTCTACGCCGGATTGAAAGAGCAAAAGAAGATCTGGGGGCAGCGCGTAGCGGGTCAGGGCGTCGTCGTGCCGCCGCTCGGCTACTCGGAGATCGACGCTTCGGAAGCGGGCGAGTGGGTCGAGGTCAGCGACAGAGGAACCTTGACGGCCGTCGCCCTGGTCCATCATCCGATCGCCGATCTGCACCCGTCGGCAAAGCCCTTCGCCTTTGTCCTTGTGAAGCTCGACGGCGCCGACACGGCGTTGGCACACATCGTCAGCGACAATCTCGACACGGCCAAGGTAGGAGCACGCGTGCAGGCCGTATGGGCCGCGGACGACAAACGCAGCGGCACCCTGCGTGACATCGAGAGCTTCCGCGTCGTCGGATAAAGCAGCCTCTCGATGCAGCCTGTGCAGCTTCTTCAACCCCTACGCCCGTCGCCCTACGCCCGTCGAGCTGGGTTGCGGGGATCAGCCGGCGCCAGGTTCATCCGTGGATTGAACGTCTTGCGGATAGAAAGAGCAAATCGATGAACGAACCACCTAAAGAAGGCATCAAGTACGTCGAGACCACCGTGCGCTTGCCGTACCACTACGTCGCCGGCGACTACAAAGCACTCTACCTGCTCGCCCTGAAGGAGAAGCGCATCCTCGGCTCGAAGTGCGACACGACCGGAAAAGTATTCGTGCCACCGATCGTCGCCTCGCCCGAGAGCTTCGCGCCGTGCTCGCAGCTCGTCGAGGTCGCCGATCGCGGCGTCGTCACGACGTTTTGCGTCGTCAACATTCCGGTGATCGGCCGCAACCTCGAGCTGCCGTACGTCGCCGCCTCGGTCGCTCTCGACGGCGCCGCCATTTCGATCTTCGCGTTGATCCAGGAATGCAAGCCGCAAGACGTACACATGGGCATGCGCGTCGAAGCCGTCTGGAAGCCCGACGGCGAACGTCAGGGCGACCATGAAGATATCCAGTACTTCCGGCCAACCGGTGAGCCCGACGCGCCACCTGAAACCTACATCAATCGATTGTGAGCCGAGGATGAGCAAACTACGCAACGTCGCCGTGGTCGGGTTCGCGCAACTGCCGGTGGTGGCGCGCGACGAGCATCGCACCGCGACAGAAATGCTGTATCCGGTCGTGCGCCAGGCGCTGCAGGAATGTGGCGTCCACCGTGACGGCATCGACTACCAGATCGCCGGGTCGACCGATTACATGGACGGGCGACCCTTCGGCTTCGTCGCCGCGCTCGACGTCATGGGAGCCTGGCCGCCACGACAGGACCTGCACCTCGAAATGGACGCCTCGTTCTGCGCCTACTACGCCTGGGTCCGCATGCAAGCCGGCGAGTGCGACACCGCTATCGTTGTCGGTCACGGCAAGACCTCGGAAGGCGACCCGCAACGCGTTCTCAACTTGCAGCTCGATCCATACTATCAAGCCCCCCTCGGTCTCGATCCGACATCGACCGCCGCGCTCCAGGCAAGCGCCTTCCTGGCACGCGGCGCGGCAACCGCCGCCGACCTCGCCGCTGTCGCCGCGCGTAATCGCAACAACGGCGTGCGCAACCCGGATAATCAGCTGCGCAGCCCGACCACCGCCAACGAGCTGGCGCAGTCGCCCTGGGCTGTCGAACCACTGCGTCAGGGGTACCTGCCGCCGGTCGGCGAGACCGCAACATGCATGGTCCTAGCGGCGGAAGGTAAAGCCGAAACACTTTGCGACAAGCCCGTCTGGATTCACGGCGTCGACCATCGCACCGAGTTGCAAACCCTCGGCGCGCGCGACCTGTCGCGTAGTGCCGGAGCCAAGCTGGCCGCCGAAAGGGCATTGGCGATGGCCGGACTCGCCAAGGCCGGCGACGTCGACGTCATCGAGCTCATGGCCGCCAACCCGGCCGAAGAGCTCATCCTGCTTGAGGCCCTGGGCGTTGACCCGCGTGCCGGCAAGCCGAGCATCAACCCTTCGGGCGGCGCGTTGTGCGCCAATCCGGTCATGAGTACCGGCCTGATCCGTCTCGGCGAAACCTTCCGCCAACTTTCCGGCCGCGCCGGCGAACACGGCGTCGCCGGCGCATCGCGCGCTCTGGCACATGCGGCACAGGGACATTGCCTGCAGACGAACATCTTCTGGGTCGTCGGATCGCAGCGGAGGTGGTCATGAAGCGGCCGGTTGCAGTTGTCGGTGTCGGCCAGACGCATCACACGACGCGTCGTTCCGACGTCAACATCGCCGGGCTGGTGCGCGAAGCCGTCGATCTCGCCCTGCGTGATGCCGGCCTCGAGCACAAGGACATCGACGCCGTCATCATCGGCAAGGCACCCGACATGCTCGAAGGCGTCTGCCAACCGGAACAGTTTCTTGCCGGAGCTCTCGGGGCGCACATGAAACCGTTGCTGCGCGTGCACACCGCAGGGTCGGTCGGCGCATCGACCGCCCTGACGGCGGTCACACATGTCGCTTCGGGCCTGTACGAACGTGTCCTGACGGTGGCCTTTGAAAAGCAGTCGGAAGGCAACGCCATGTGGGCGCTGTCCCCCAACATGCCCTTCGTCGCGCCCCTCGTCGCCGGCGCCGGCGGCTTCTTCGCACCCTACTGCCGCGCTTACATCGCCCGCACCGGCGCGCCGGCCCACATCGGACCATTGACCGTCGTCAACGCGCGCGACAATGCCACGCGCAACGAGCACGCCCATCTGCGCGAGCCGATGTCGCTCGAAGACGTCATGAACACCCCCATGCTTTGGGAGCCGCTACGCTTCGGCGAAACCTGCCCGTCGTCCGACGGTGCCATCGCCATGATCATTTCGTCGGGCGATCTGGCGAAGAAAGGGCCGCGCAAGCCGGCCTGGGTGAAGTCGGGCTATTCCTATGCCGAAGCCATGTGGGTCCCCGGCCGCGATCAGGTCAGCCCGAAAGCCGGACAGGTCTGCGCCAAACACGTCTACGACAAAGCCGGCATCACCGACCCCTGGAATCAAATCGACACCGCCGAGATCTATGTACCCTTCTCGTGGTTCGAAGCGATGTGGCTCGAAAACCTGGGCTTCCGTGGTGTCGGCGAAGGTTGGAAAGCAATCGATCGCGGTGACACCAAATTCGGTGCTCATCTGCCGATCAATCCGTCGGGCGGCGTGCTGTGCTCCAACCCCATCGGCGCTTCGGGGATGATCCGTCTCGGCGAGGCGGCCTTGCAGGTGATGGGCCGTGCCGGAGCGCATCAGGTCGAGGGAGCCAAGACCGCGCTCGGCCACGCCTACGGCGGCGGCGCGCAGTATTTTGCGATGTGGATCGTCAGCAGCCAGGAATAAGAAACAACAAGGGGTTGGGGGAAAGGGGATCTTGTAAGCCCTAACCCCTTAACCCCGAACCCCTACCCCCGTCTTCTCACGAAAGGTCTCCTTCATGTCCGAACCCGCAGTTCTCTACGAAAAAAGCGACGGCATCGCCGTGGTCACGATGAATCGTCCTGAGGCGCGTAATGCGATCAACCCGGAGATGTTGTGTCGTCTGGCGGATGCCTGGCAAGACATCAACGACGACGTCAACGTGCGCGTCGGCATTCTCACCGGCGCCGGCGACAAGGCGTTCTGTGCCGGTGCGGACCTCAACAAGCTGGTGCGCATGATGCAAGGCCTGCGTCCGCCCGAAACCGAATACGACGAACGCCTCAAGAACGATGTCAGCATCATCTATAAGGGCCTGCTGCGGAACTTCTACGTGAGCAAGCCGTTGATCTCTGCGGTGCGCGGCTTCTGCGTTGCCGGTGGAACCGAGATTCTCACCACCACCGACATTCGCATCGCCGGCGACGACGCCCGCTTCGGCCTCGCCGAAGTGAAGTGGAGCCTCTTCCCGATGGGCGGTTCGACGGTTCGACTGCCGCGCCAGATCTCCTACTGCAATGCCATGGAAATTCTGCTCACCGGCGAACAAGTCTCGGCTGCCGATGCGCTGCGCATGGGATTGATCAACAAGGTCGTGCCGCCCGAGCAGGTCATGCCCGAAGCTCGGCGCTATGCC
This sequence comes from Deltaproteobacteria bacterium, assembly GCA_016200585.1. Lineage (GTDB taxonomy): Bacteria > Desulfobacterota > Binatia > HRBIN30 > HRBIN30 > JACQEN01. The sequence goes on along the minus strand of JACQEN010000292.1, from coordinate 6,929 downwards.
CACATCATCAACGAGGCCGGACCTCTGGCGGTGCAAGCCGTCAAACGTTCGGTGGTCGAAGGGCTGCTGCTCCCGGCCGACAAGGCACTGGAGCTCGAAATGGAAATCGGCATCCCGGTGTCGATGTCGGAAGACTGCCGCGAAGGAACGAAGGCCTTCGGCGAGAAGCGCAAGCCCGTATTCAAAGGACGCTGACCACGCATGCTCGTTCATCTTGCAAAGATATTCGACTTCGTCGCCGATAACCTGCCGCAGCACGAGGCGTTCATCTGGCGCGATCGGCGCTTGACCTACCGCGAGCTGCAGGAGCGCAGCCATCGCGCCGGCAACGCGATTCTATCGTGGGGATTCGGCCGCCATACCGCCCCCGCCAAGCTCAAGCCGTGGGAGTCGGGGCACGATCACGTCGCGCTCTACATGTACAACTGCAACGAATATCTCGAAGCCGCCTACGGCGCGTACTTCGCCCGCGCCGTGCCGATCAACGTCAACTACCGCTACGTCGCCGAAGAGTTGATCTACGTCCTGAAGAACAGCAACTCGCGCGCCATCGTCTTTCACGCCAGTCTGGCGCCGCGCCTGCGTGAGATTCGCGACCAGCTACCCGAGCTCGAACATTTCGTTCAGGTCGACGACGGCTCGGGCGAGCCGCTGCTCGAAGGCGCCGTCGAGTACGAGAGCTGGCTGGCGGCCCAAAGCACGATGTTGCCAGGCCTGCCCTACTCGCCCGACGACCTGTACATCCTCTACACCGGCGGCACGACCGGCCTGCCGAAGGGCGTCGTCTGGCGCCAGGAAGACGTCTACTACAACGGCCTCGGCGGCCACCTGCCAGGCTTTCCGCGCATCGAAAGCGAGGAGATGCTGCGCGACCACATCAATGCCGGACTCGGCGGCCGGCCGGTCGTGTGCTCGCCGTTCATGCACGGAGCGGGTCACTGGACTAGCTTCAACACTTTCCACCGCGGCGGCACCGTGATCCTTCCCGACGAAGCGCGGCGCCTCGACCCGCATTCGGTATGGGCAGCGGTACAGCGCCACAAGGTGGACGCGCTCGGCCTGATCGGCGATTCCTTTGCGTTGCCGCTGCTGCAGGCGTTGAAGGAAAAGTCGTACGACACCTCGAGCATCCGCATCCTGGTCAGCACCGCCGCCGTGCTCTCGGCATCGGTCCGCAAGGAATTGCTCTCCTACCTACCCGACGGCGTCATGGTGATCGAAAGCGTCGGCGCCAGCGAAGCCGGCCTGCAAGCGATGAGCTACGACACGCAGTCGAAGTACGCCGGCATACCGGCGTACGACCTGCGCGAAGGCACCGTGCTGCTCAACCACGAGCGTAGCGGGACGCTCGATCCGGCGACGGCCCGGCGCGGCGCCGACGGCGACGTCGGCTGGATTGCCACCGGCGGCAACCTGCCGCTCGGCTATCTCGGTGATCCCGACAAGACTCTGGCAACGTTCCCGGTGATCAACGGCAAACGCTACTGCGTCGGCGGCGACCGCGCTTGTTTCAGTGAGGAGGGACGCGTTCTGTTCCTCGGCCGCGAATCGTCGTGCATCAACACCGGCGGCGAAAAGGTCTACGTCGAAGAAGTCGAGCGCGTGGTCAAGAGCCACCCGGCGATCGTCGACACCTTGGTCGTCGGTGTGCCGAACGAACGCTGGGGGCAACAGGTCACCGCCGTCGTCACCCTCGCCCCCGGAGAAGCCGCGCCTTCGGTGAAGGACCTCCGCACGCACTGCGCCACACACCTCGCCGACTACAAGCTGCCGCGTGCCCTAGTCGTCGCTCCGGAAATCGTCCGCAGCCCGAGCGGCAAGCCCGACTACGCCTGGGCCAAAAAGTTTGCCGCCGACGCAAACCGATCCGGCAGGTAAGCCTGCCACACGCTTCGATTCGGGTTCTTTCCCCGCTTGCGTTGACAAACAAACGTTTGGTGCGATAGCCACCGCACATGAAGGGACGCGGTTCGGTTGCAGGTACGCCGGCCCAAAAATCCACTCGCGATTCGATTTTGGACGCGGCCGAGCGACGCTTTGCCGAACGCGGCTTCACGGGAGTATCGGTACGCGAAATTGCCGGCGACGTCGGCTTGAAGAATCAGGCGAGCCTGTACCATCACTTCCGCAACAAACGAGCTCTGTACGAAGCGGTACTGGCACGCGGCGTCGAAGCGATCGTCGATCTGGTAGCGAGCGCTCCCCCGTCGACATCCGCAGCCGCCTCTACCGCAGCCGTTGATGCGACACTCGATCGCGTCATCGACTATCTGGTCGAACACCCGCAGCTGCCGCGCTTGATTCAACGCGCCGGTATCGACGACATCCGCCACTTGCGCGGCGCGGTCACCCGCCTGCTGCGCCCGCTGTATCAACAGGGCCTGGGGATCCTGGCCTTGAGCGGCGCCCAATGGTCGGCCGAAGAGCTGCCGCACCTCGGCGCCGGCCTCTATCACATCCTGTTCGGCTACTTCGCCAACGCGCAGCTGCTCGAGCTCGTCACGCAAGCCGACCCCCTGAGCTCCGCTGCCGTGGCACGCCAGCGTCGCTTCGTGAAATCCGCCGTTGCGCAATTGATCGGCTTGCGGTCGTCACCGGCACACGTGATGCCATTGCGCGGCGTCCGCCGCAGCCCGCCGCCAAACTTCTAAGCTCCCTTGCACCTAATCTGAGAACGAGCGCACACGCAGCATCATGTTCGATTCAGCCCCGAGCGGGCGCGCACACCCGCGAACGCTTGATCGGCCCCGGTTGACCTTGCCGCCGGATCGCGACAAGGTGCGCCGAAATCCGAATCGGGAGTGAAGCAGATGAAGATCGTCATCGACTACGACCTGTGTGAGGGGAATGCGGTTTGTATGAAGGTTGCGCCGGAGGTCTTCACCGTCGGCGACGACGACCGAGCCCGCGTGATCAATGAGAACCCCGCGGAAGATTTGCGCTCGAAAATCGAAGCAGCGGTGCGTCGCTGCCCGCGGCAGGCTTTGAGCTTGAAGGATTGAAAGCGATTTGAGGAGCGGCGACCTGGAGGCTTTGAGAATCCGACCTACGCCGCACCCGGAGCTAGCTCGGCTCCCATCCTCCCGTGCTCGAATTCCCGAATGGAAAAGCTCAAGACTCTCGCTGCGCAGGTCTCCAACTGGGGCCGCTGGGGCGCCGACGACGAGCGCGGTACCACCAACTTCATCACTCCTGACGTCGTTCGACGCGGCGCCGCTTGCGTCCGCCGCGGCAAAGTCTTCAGCCTCGGCTTGAGCTTCGGCAGCGACGGTCCGCAGATCGGCCAAGGCGGGCGCGTCAACCCGCAGCACTTCATGAGCGCCTTGCATGGCAGCTACGGACCCAACCCCGAGGGCTTCCACTACAACGACGATGTCGTCGTCATGCCGCTGCAGTGTGCCACGCAGTGGGACTCTTTGGCACACGTCTACTACGGCGGCAAGCTGTACAACGGCTATCCCGAGGCCAGCGTATCGTCGACCGGCGCCGCCAAGAACGCCATCGACAAGCAAGCCAACGGCATCGTGTCGCGCGGCGTCTTGCTCGACGTTGCGCGCGCCGCCGGGGTCGAGCGTTTGCCGCCTGGCCGTGTCATCACCGCCGACGACTTCGCCGCGGCCGAGAAAGAGCAAGGCGTGCGCGTCGAAAGCGGCGACGTGCTGCTGATTCGTACCGGCCACATCACCGTCTTCACGAAAGACGGCAATCGGGAAGTCTACATGCGCCAGATGCCGGGGCTCGGATTCGCCAGCGTTCCGTGGCTACACGAACGCCAGGTTGCGGCAGTGGCCACCGATACGAACGCCGTCGAGGTCATTCCCTTCGAGGATCCGAGCACGCCGCTGCCGATTCACCTGCTGTGCATCCGCGACATGGGACTGACCCTCGGTGAGATGTTCTATCTCGAAGATCTCGCCGCCGACTGCGCCGCCGACGGAGTCTGGGAGTTCTTCTTCACCGCCCCGCCCCTCAAAGTCAGTGGCGGCGTCGGTTCGCCGCTCAATCCGCTGGCGGTGAAGTAGCCAGCTCGAGCCGCGGCGCAATTTCGTCCGCGCTGCACAAGCTCAGCGACGGATCGATGATCGGTGAGCTCACGCCGATGCAGTCGAGCAGGCTGTGAAAGACGAAGTCGTGCGACACCGCATTGCTGCGCCGTGCGGCGAGCCGCGCAAAACTGGCATGGTGCTCGAGCAAGAAACGCTCCGAAGCCCACCACAGCATCGGCACGTGCAGCACTTCCGGACGATCTTGGCCGTGCATGTAGCGACCGTCTTCGCCCAGCAGCTGGCCGTGGTCGGCAACGTACAGCAGCACTGCGTTCAACGGTTTCAGGCGCGCAATGATCCGTGCCAGCACGCTGTCGGCATAGAGGATGCTGTTGTCGTACGAATTGACCAGCGCTCGGCGATCGCAGGTTTCGATCGCCACATTGTCACAGGTCGGCACAAAGCGCCGGTAACGCTTCGGGTAGCGACGATCGTACGACCAATGGCTGCCCATCGTGTGCACAACGACGAAACGATTGCCGTGCTGCGTCGCCAGGAAGCGATCGAACGCCGGCAGCAGCTCGCCGTCGTACAGCAGGCGGCCGACCGGTACGATCGAGCCGCGAAACTCGCGTAGCTGAGCTTCCTTGGCAACCGCGGAAATCGCGTTGTCGTATTTCCCGTAAACACCGTTGATCGACAGCCAGGCGGTGCTGAAGCCAAGACGGTTGAACGCACTGATCACCGATTTCTCTTTCAACGTGATATCGAAGGTGGCGCGTGTGGCCCGCGTCATTAAACAGGGCACGGCCGTGCGCGTTAGCGTCGCACACGCTCCGGCGTCGGAAAAGCTGACGAGATTCGGAATCCTCGCCAGCTTCGGGGTCGTCGACCGCGCGTATCCGTTGATCGAGAAATGGTCGGCGCGCGCCGATTCGCCGAGCACGACGACGACGAGGAGATCCTGTGCCGGCTTGTCCTGCCAACCGATGCCGGCGCTCGACACGTCGACCCGCTGCGCCAGCAAGGACTGCATGGCGATGCGCTCGTGCACGTACGTACCGGCGGCACGCAGCAAGTTGAACGGATAGACCGCCAGCGGTTGTTCCACCGGAGCCCACAGCGCATACGTCGCCACCGCCGCACCGAACAGCCCCCGACCCCAGCGTTGCGCTCTTGTCCAACCGGGTTCCACCCGCTTGCTGTCGAGCTGGTGCCAGAAGACCGCCAGAAGCGTCGCCGCTAGCGCCACGGCGAAAACGATGGACAACAGCAACCGCCAGCTGACCGCCTCGCCGGCTTCAACGGTATTCGACTCGAACACCGCCTCCATCAGACTGGGGCTCAGCGCCACTCCGGTTCGGTTCACGTAATAGGCGCCCAGGGCGGTGACCGCGAAACACAGCGGCAGCACCGCGCTGATCAAGCCTCGACGCACCGCCAGAACGCTGAACAACGCGTACGCGTACAGCCACGAACCGCCAAGCCCGACGGCAAACCACGCGTAACCACCCGAGCGCGGGATCGACAGCGGCGGAAGCGCCAGAGCGCTCTCCGGATATCCATAGATCACCGTTAGGCAGAAGTTGGAGAGCCCCTCAAGCTCGAAGTGAACGGTGTACAGCGCCGCGATGATGACGATCGGCGCCCCGCCCTTCCACAGTCTCTCAAACCGCCACACCGTCTCGAAGTATCGTGCTCGCCTGCAAGCGGCAAGCGCACGGCACCGAGCTTCACGCCCGTGCGCGCTTCGCCGACACCTTCCTGCAAAACGTGCGCTCGACGATCGCCTCGAAGCGCTGCACGAGTTGATCGCGTGGCGCCTTCATCCCACCCGCCACCCATTCGGAAAGCACGACCTGATCGAAGGCGCTGAAGAGCTTCGACAACAGCCCCGGGTCTTCGTCGACGAAACATCCGTCCTTGATCCCGCGGCGGAAGACATCCGCTTGCAGGCGGTGGATCTCTGCCCACACCTCCGCACGTGACCCGCCCGAACCGTTCCCCGGGCTGAGAATCCACGACGATCCCTGCCGCAGGTGCATGCGCAAAAACGCCGGACGCCCGACGAAGAAGTCGATGTACCCTTCGAGCAAGGCTTTGAGCGCCGCGCCCGGATCGGAGCGCCGCCCGGCGACGTCGCGCACCAGATCGAGTAGCGCCTGGCCGCGCGCGTCCAGGATGGCCTGCAGCAACTCCGCCTTGCTCGGGAAGATGCCGTAAATGGTGCCCATGGACAGACCAACACGCTTACCGATCTCCTGCAGCGTCGCCGCTTCGAAGCCGCGCTCCGCAAAGACCTGCTCCGCCGCTTCGAAGATGTGCTGCCGGTAGACGTCGTTGCGGGCTCGGCGCGCGTCGTGACGCGGCTGGCGGCGTGCGACCTTCATGAAGCGGCCCTTACCATTCAATAAATAGATTGACAACTCGTAAATTCGAATGGTAATTCGCCAACTCGAATTTTTGCTCAAGCGGGCCGTCTTTCGCCCAGGGAGGTTTTCATGGAGTTCGGGATCTTTTCACAGATGCACGTGCCGCCATGGGATGAGGAGCACGATCGCTTCATGCGCGAGCTCGAGGTTTCCGAGGCTGTGGAAGCAGCCGGCTTCAAGTACAACTGGGCCCCGGAGCACCACTTCCTGGAAAACTACTCGCACCAGCCGGCGCCCGAAGTCTTCCTCAGCTGGGTGGCGGCGCGCACCCGGCGCCTCCACGTCGGCACGGCGATCACCAATATCACCGCCGCCGTCAATCATCCGGCCCGGGTCGCCGAGCGCATTGCAACGATGGACCATTTGTCGGAAGGGCGCGTCGAGTTCGGCACCGGACGCGGCTCCTCGTCGGCGGAATGGGGTGGCTTTGCGATTCCCAGCGCGGCGGAGACCAAGCCCATGTGGCGCGAGTCGCTCGAGCAGATCCCGCGCATGTGGCGCGACGAGCCGT
>JACQEN010000291.1 GCA_016200585.1 Deltaproteobacteria bacterium | reverse complement strand
TGCCGTCGCGGTCGCGGCCGAATGTCGCGCTGACTTCGAGCCCCGGTCCGGGCATCTTCGTCGACGAAAGCTGCGCGCGGATCTGCGCCGCGGCGGCGCCATGACGCAGCACCTCGACACGGATCTCCAGCGGACCGGCCGGTACCGGCGAGCAGAAATGGGTGTTGGCCGAGACCGGACGCAGCGCCGGGTCGTCGAGCTCCTCCTGCATCGCCCGCATGGCGATGGTCATCAGAACGCCGCCGGAGGGCGTACGGAAATTCCATTCGTCGGAGAGCTGCGCGGTGTACCAACCGGGTGCCACCTGCAATCGAGTTACGTTCGTATCGAGAGCGAGATCCATGATGTCGGGCTTGAGATTGAAGCAAGAGCAAGCATGGTGCAACCTTGCGGCGCCCGCAGCTGCCCCCGTTTTCAAAGCGTCGCTGCAAGAATTCTTCGCGCCCCGATCGCTGGACCCGGTTCGCCAAAGGTGTCAGATTGCGCGCCCAAACACGGGCCGCGTTGCTGACGATTTCGCCCGTGCGACTACCACTCTCGACGGCAAAGAACGCAGGCGGGGAGATTGCTGCGGCGAGAGTCTACTGGAGGCCAGGATGAAGACGACGCGCAAACGATCGCAGTCACCAACGGCGAAAGCCGAGGTACGCGATATCGGTTTTGTCGGTGGCGGCAACATGGCCACGGCATTGATTCGCGGTTTGATCGCGACTCGCGTTTACAAACCGCAGCAGATTCTCGTGAGCGACGTCGAATCCGCCAAGCTGGCGCAACTGCGTAAGAGCTTCAAGGTAGGAACCACACGTGACAACGCAGCCCTGGTGCGCGACTGCAAGATCATCGTCCTCGCCGTCAAACCACAGATCATCGAAACCGTTCTCGCCGAATTGCGGCCGGCGGTGGGTGAAAAACACCTGTTCATTTCAATTGCCGCCGGTGTAACGACGCGGCGGCTGGAAAACGGACTCGGCGGCAAGGTGCGCGCGCTACGGGTCATGCCCAACACGCCCGCGCTTTTGAGCAAGGGTATGTCGGTGCTGGTGCGCGGCAAGTACGCGACTGCCGCCGACGAACGCCTTGGCCTGCGCTTGCTGCAAGCGGTCGGACAAGCGCTGGCGGCACAAGATGAACGGATGCTCGATGCGGTCACCGGCTTGAGTGGCAGCGGCCCAGCGTACGTCTATTTGTTCGCGGAAAGCATGATCGCCGGCGGCGTCGCCGCGGGGCTGACCGCCGCGATGGCGGCCCAGCTGACGTTTCAGACGATTGCCGGTGCGGCAGCGATGATGCAGGAAACCGGGCAAACTCCCGAAGCCTTGCGGGCTCAGGTCACCTCTCCCAACGGCACGACCTTCGCCGGCCTGGGAGAGCTCAACCGGCGTGGATTCAAAGACGCGATCGTCAGCGCCGTGGTTGCGGCAACGCGGCGTTCGGAAGAGCTAGGAAGAGGTTAACCGCCGGTTGAAGAACGCCCTGCAACCGCGCTACTTCTTGGCGCGCGTTGCGCCGCGCATCCCCGGACCGCGGCGTGAGGTTTCTTCCACGCCTAGGATATCCATCCGCCGGCGCATGAAGTTGAGCTCGCTGCGGTGCAGGTCGGAGAGCTGACGCAGCTTGCGTGCACCGTCGCTGGTCAAATTGATGATGACCTCGCGCTTGTTGTCGGGATTTTGAAGACGGCGCACCAAGCCCAGGGCTTCGGCGCGGTCGACAAGGCCGACGGTGCTGTGGTGCCGCAGCTGCATGAACTCCGCCAAGTCGGTGATGGTCAGCTTGCCGTCGCCGCTGTGGCCGGCGATGCCCAGGAGCAGCTGATGATGTTGCGGGGTCAGACCGACCTCGCGGGCTGCGTCCTCGCCGGCACGCAGCAAGAGTCGCAAGGCATGGCGAAATCGGGCGAGGTTGCGCAGCTCGGTCGGCGTCGGTGTGCTCATGCGGCAAAATGTCTATGCGGTCCCGCCGCGCGAGTCCAGAGGCGCAGCAAAAAGACAATTCAGCCCCAAATTATGACCGCTCGGCGTTCACCAGCGGCATCAGCTCGACCACCGGCCGGTAGTCGGCCTTGCGTCCCAAGTAAAAGAAACCGCCGATCAGCGTCGGCGCTTCCGCGGCCCAGAATCCCAGTGCCGCCGAGAGAATCGATTGCTCCATGCCGATGCGGTGGGCCAGCAGCAAGGCTTGGACGATTTCGCGGACGCCCTCGCCGGCTATGGTGAACGGACTCATCACCGTGGCGAAAATCTGGATGGTCGAGGCAAAGCCGACTTCCCAAAACGCCGCATGCTTGGCGCCGACCGCAATCGCCGTGAAGTAGTAGGTCGCTGCGGTACAGAAGTGAACCAGAAAGCTCAGCAACACGGCCCCGATCAGCAGTTGCTTTTGTCCGCGATAGGCGGCCGCTGCGGTGTTGACGCGCTGCAGCACTCCAGCCACGCGCCCTCCTTGCAGGGGTGTCAGCCGCTCCAGACCTGCGGTGATGATGCTCGGTTGGAAGGCGATCAGAAAGAACATCACGATGATGAGCAGTGCAACCGGCACGGTAACGATCGCAATCAGCGCCGCCCGCTCGCCGAGGATCGTGTAGCCCAATGGAAGCGTGATCAGGAAGCATAGGAACATGCCGATGATGCCGACTCCCTTTTCGATGACCGTCGCCGCGGTCGCTTCGACCGTACGGCCCGAGAAGCGGGCTGCGTCGTAGAGCTTGTAGCCGTCGAGTCCGATCGTCGACGGCAAGAACGTACCCAGAAAACGGCCGATCAAAAACGTCGTGACGATGTGCCAGCCGCGAAAATGAATTCCCTGCCCGCGCAGCAGCCAACTCCAGCGCAACATCGAACTCACGATGCCGCAGGCGCGAACCGTAAACGCGGTAAAAGCAAAATACCAAAACGTTCTTGAATCGATTTGCGGCAGGTAATCGAGGATCGCGCGCAGGGCGATGACCGACTCACCGCTGTTGTTGCGCACCGGATGAGTCAGCAACAAGTAGATGGCTCCCGCCGTCAGCAACAGCTTGACGGCAAACGACAGCAACCGTCGCACGGCGGAAGGCTGCACCGACGCAGCGGTCATCGTCTCACCGCTTCCCGGATTTGTCTGACTGCTCTACGTGTCGAAGCCGGATTTCGAGCTTGCGCAGACGCAGATCGAGGTCATCGTCCGGAGCATCGCCGGGAGCACGCGTACTCTGCCGAGCGCTCTCCGAAGAAGCGGGAGGTACGCCTCCGGCTTCCAATTCATGCAAGCGCTCTTCGATCCGTCGCATCTTCAGGGCTGCCGCATCCGGCTCGGGCGCTTGCGGGGTCCGCGCCTGCGTCGCAGCCTCCAGCTGATGCAGGCGCTCTTCCAGCTGTTGTATCTTGGCGTCGTCGACAGATGGCGCCGTAACTGTCGGCGTCGCGTGGAGCGATCCCTCCAGCTCGTGGACACGCTCTTCGAGTTGGCGGACCTTCGAATCGGAGGGAGCGATAATTGGCAGCGGGACGGCGGGCACCGCAATCGTCGGTTGTGCGGCCACAGGAGCGGCCACCGGAGCAACATCGCCACGCGTGGAGGCCGTTCCTGGTTCGACGACCTGGATGTCGGCCGCCGTGTGCAGGGTGATTTCGAGTCCGCCACGAAAGCTGCGAATGGGCCCGACGACGCGCACGGTCTTGCCGGCATAGAACTTCTCCGCTGAAGGCGGAAAGTCGCTCATCAGACCTTGCAGCAACGAAACGGTCAGCGTATGCGGCGCGGCCCCAAGACGCAGCTGCACGACATTGTTGTCACGCTGCGCCGCCGTGACTTGCGCCTCGACGATCTTTGTTTCGCCGACGTACAAACCGGCAACACTGACATCGATCGCCTCACCGGCGGTGAGCGCCGCGACGACCGCCGCTGCTGCAAAGCACAACACGCCGCAACCACCGGCGAGCACAAGGCGCTCCCATCGGGAAGCACGAAACGAGAAACGATCAGCCAATGGAATCCCGTGCCGCGTTAGAGCTTGAAATCGCGATCGCCTTCACTCTCAGCGCTTTCCGGCGGCGACAGCTCGTTCAGCTTGTGAAAGACGACTTCGATCAGTTTGTCGAGACGCCGATACTCGCCGGAGCGCGCTGCGGCCCGCGCCACACTGACAGCCAGCTTGAGCTTCTCATCGGTCGTCATCGGGTCCTCCTGCCGAAGAGCCGCAGTGCATTGGGCAACCGTTATAGGCGCGCCATACTGGCAGGACAACCCACAGCAATGCCCGCGACCTCAACCGATCTCAGATTGCCTGCTTTCCGGGAAGGTGGTAAGAGTCCCGCGTTTCCCAATTCGAGCGGTGGTTGTCGCGAGTCAAGCGAGCGCCTCGAATATAGCGGAGAGGAGTCCCGGCCATGGCAGGTGGTAAGACTTTCAAGCGCGACCAGAAGCGCCGCAAGGAAATGGCGCGCAAGCTCAAGCAAGAAGAAAAAATGCGCAAGAAACTACAGCGTAAAGAAGAGAAGAAGGTCGGGGACGATGGAGAAGTCGAGAGTGGTTTGGAGAGCGACATCGAAACCCCTGAAATTTGATCCCAGGAGTCGTCGAGATTCCAGGCGTTGGCGTGGTTCCCGAGCCGCGCGTGCGTGTCGGCCGCGGCGTTCGGGTCGCCGTTGCCAGCGCTCTCGACGAAATGTAGTGGAAACCCATATCGGGCAGCCCTGCCTTGGTGCATGGGATGTCGGCTCCGTTGCAACCGATCGGACAACAGAAATCACCGAGACAGTCGAGCTTCTGATCTGTTTGTGTCGTCAACATCATCAGCTCGTTGAGCAGTCCCGGATCGGTGTTCGGATCCGCCGCATCGGTTGCAACACTCCCGCCGTCGCAGTTGTCGTCGGTAGGCGGCAGATGAAACCCATCCTCCGTGCCCGGGAGGTTGAACTGCGGATCGCCGCTCTTGTCGTTGGCGCCCACCAGCTCCGCAGGGCTGTAGCCATCGGTGTTCAGATCAAAGTCACCGTCGAAGCCGGTCGTGCTTGAATGCACACTCAAACCGGCTTCACCGTTCGCGTTGAAGATATTGTTGCGCACGAAGAGGTTCGACGAGGGCAGCACGCTATCGCCGACGTTCAACCCACTCTTGGTATTACCGTAGATCGTGTTGTTGATGACCCGTGTATCGTCGTTGCCAACGAGATTGATCCCGGAGCCGCGGTTACCAATGACGAGGTTGTTGAAGATCAGCATCGAAGAAGAACGGACAAAGGAAATGCCGTCGCGGGCATTGTCGCGAATTACGCTGTTGCGGATTGTCACACGGATACCGTCGGTAACCCGGATGCCGGCGAGCGTAGCTCCCGTGAGCGTGAAGCCGTCCAACGTAACGTCGGTAACGCCCTGAAGTGTGATCGCCGCACTACCCCCGTTTCCGTTCACCGTGACCAAGGCACCCGTCGCGCCCACGCGCACGTCGGCGCGGTCGGCCAAGAGAGTAATTGGCCCGTTCACGTCCGAGGGCTGCAGCGTAAACGGTGAGTAAACACCCGGAGGCACGAGAATCACCGCCCCCGCGGGGGCATGGCGGATCGCCTCAACCAGATCGCCGCCGGCAATGATTGGGGTTGATGTCGGGATGGGTGTTTCGGTAGGAGTCGCGGTCTCGGTAGCTGGCGGTACGGTCGCCGTAAACGTTGCCTCGCCCGGTCTCAGTGTCCGCGTGCGCGTCGGCGTTGCCGTACGAGCCGACGTCGGATTGGTCGGACCTCCTCCTCCCGAGCCGCTGCTAGCGCCGCCGCCGCACGCCGCGAGGCCTAGAACAATCAATCCTATGGGCAGAAGACCCGACTTGACCGAAAGACAATGCATATTCGTCATGCTACTCCGAAATTAGCCGCAAAAACCGACCAGGCAACCTGGGGTCGCACATGAATCGTCCGGGCTTGATCGTCGAGATATACGCACGGCCGTCATAGTATGTAAACCACAATTGGGTGCGTTGCCTTGCACTGCAGGAGGCGAGCTGGCTATTTGCGGCGCGATGCGCCTGCGCCTCCTACTCGACGACTTGCGCGACCTGCCGATGTTTCTGCGGATGGGATCGGCTTTGCGCCAGGCCTCCGCCGACGGGCGCGAAACACTCGGGGTGCTCATCCGCCAGCAAGCAGAACGCATGTCCGAGCGCGTGCTGCTGCGCTTCGAGAACGAGATCGTCACCTATGGTGAGTACAACAGCGGCGTCAACGCCTTCGCCGCCGTGTTCGCTCAGGGAGGCATCTCACGCGGCGAGACCGTCGCGTTGATGATGGAGAACAGTCCCGCCCTGCTCATGGCGCAAGGAGCGGCGGCCAAGCTTGGTGCGGTCGCGGCGTTGATCAATACCCATCTCAGCGGACCGCCGTTGAGCCATGTTTTGAAAACCTCGCAAGCGCGCCACCTCTTCGTCGACGAGGTCTGTCTTCCAAAAATCATCGATCTGCCCGAAGCCGTGACTCTGACGCTTTGGAGCCAGGGACCTTCCGGCAGCCTGCCGCCGCACGTCGAACCACTGGATGCGGCGCTGGCCGCTGCACCGCGCAGCGAACCGGCAATTCCCGACCTGCGCGGACGCGATGTGCTGCTGTACATCTACACCTCGGGCACGACCGGGTACCCGAAGGCTGCAATCATCCGCCACACTCGTTTCACCATGGCCGGTCTCGGACTGTCGGCTCTGCTTGGCGTCCAGGCCGACGATGTGATTTACGCGCCGCTGCCGCTCTATCACGGCGAAAGCAACTTCGTCGGCTTCAGCGTCGCCATTCGTGCCGGCGGTTGTTTTGCGTCGCGCCGTCGTTTCAGTGCCGGCGAGCTCCTGGACGACGTGCGCCGCCACCAGGCGACCGCCTTCGTCTACGTCGGCGAGCTCTGCCGCTATCTATTGAACCAGCCGCCGTCGCCCGACGATCGCAATCACAACCTGCGTCTGGCCGTCGGCGCCGGGTTGCGGCCGGACATCTGGTCGAGCTTCCAAGAACGCTTCGGCATTGCACGCATCGTCGAGATGTACGGTGCCACCGAAGGCAACGTCAGCTTGATGAATCGCACAGGCCGCGTCGGCTCCGTGGGTCGCGCCCATCCGTTCCAACACCATCTCATCCGTCTGGCCCGATACGACTTCGCCAAAGGCGAGTTGGTACGCGACTCCAGGGGTCGCTTGATCGAGTGTGCGGTCGACGAGCCGGGCGAGCTGCTCGGCAAGGTCGTGCGCGGCGGCACCATGCCGTTCGACGGATACACCGATGCCGCGGCCAACGAAGCCAAACTGGTGCGCGATGCGTTCAAGAAGGGCGACGCCTACTTTCGCACCGGCGACATTCTGCGGCGCGACAAGGATTTCTACTATTACTTCGTCGACCGCGTCGGCGACACCTTTCGCTGGAAGGGTGAAAACGTTGCGACCCAAGAGGTCGCCGAGCTCCTCAATGCCGCGCCCGGCATCGCCGAAACGAATGTCTACGGCGTCGACCTGCCGCCGTTCGAAGGTCGCGCCGGGATGGCCGCCGTCGTGGTGTTGCCCGGTCGGCCATTCGACCCGACGTCGTTCTACGCCCACGCCGAGCAGCTCCCGGCCTACGCGCGCCCGGTGTTTGTCCGTCTGGTAGCGACGATGGACGTCACCGGTACGCTCAAGCAACGCAAGCTCGAGCTGCAACGCGAAGGCTACGATCCGAGCGCCATACGCGACCCTCTCTACCTGCGTGACGACGTGCGGAAGCTCTACGTTCCGCTAACGCTGCAAGGACTCGAGCAGATTCGCGCCGGTACGTTGCGGCTCTGATCAGGGGTTCTAGATGCCGGCCTTCAACCGGCGGTCGCTGGAAGAGTCGGCGATGTACAAAGCGCGTGCAGCAAGGTCGGTAGCCGTGCGCGTCATACCCTCGAACCCGTCGCCCAGCGTCTTGCCCATATGGTAGCGGGCGTAGATGCCTTCGCTGATGACGGCCAGCTTGTAGAGCGCGAGGACCTGGTAGAAGTCGACGGCGTCGAGGTTGCGGCCGCTACGGCGCGCGTACTCGTTGATGATCTCGGCACGCGTGAAGAACCCCGGAAGACTGGTGAAGCTCGATGCCGCACCGACACCGCGGCCGAGAGGAGCGTCGCCGGCTTCGGTCCAGTAGATCAGCGTGTATCCGAGATCGGCGAGCGGATCACCGAGCGTCGCCATCTCCCAATCGAAAATGGCGACGATGCGTCCGGGGTCATTCGGATCGAGCGCGACGTTGCCGAGCCGATAGTCACCGTGCACGATGGTCGGCGGCGGCGACTGTGGGAGCGCTACGGCGAGACGGCGGCTGAGCTCGTCGATGGCCGGCGCCTCCGACGTCTTCGAGCGTTCCCACTGTTGCGCCCAGCGCCGAACCTGACGTTCCAGGTAGCCGTCCGGACGTCCGAAGTCGGCAAGACCGACCGCGGCGTAATCGACGGCGTGCAACTGCACCAGCGTGTCGACCAGGACGGTGCTGATGCGCCGCCGCTCTTCGGCAGTCGTCGCGTAGCCAGCGGGAATATCATCGCCGAGCACGATGCCGGGGCGATACTCCATGACGTAGAATGGCGCATCGTTGACTGTCGGATCGTCGCACAAGGCCACCGGCCGCGGCACAGGAACGGCGGTATCGGCAAGGGCGGAAAGAACTCGATGCTCGCGCACCATGTCGTGTGCCGTAGGCAGCACGTGGCCGAGCGGTGGGCGGCGCAGCACCCAGCTCCGATCTCCGCAGCGTACCAGGTAGGTGAGGTTCGAGCGCCCACCGCTGATGAGTGAAAACGACAACGCTCCGTTCCCGCCTGGCACATGCGCGGCGAAGAAGCGCTCGACATTGTCTTGATGGACTCCGGCGATTTCGCTCACGCCGTCACCGTTCGGGTTGCAATGTCACAGCATCATGCAGCAGTTGTTGGACCTCGTCGTTTTCACTGCCGCGGTAGTAGCCGCGCACTTGCATGTCTTTGTCGAGGAGCACGAAACGATCGCTATGCGTGATCAAGCCCTCGCCGTCAGTGTTTTGTTCGGCCGAGCGCTCGGCAACCGCGAGGTGGAACCCATCGATGATCAGGTGGTGCAGCGCCGCATGCTCGCCGGTCACGAAAAACCAGCGTTGCGGATCGGCGCTGAAGCGCTGGCCGTACGACGTCAACGTTTCCGGCGTGTCGTTCTTCGGGTCGACGGAAAAGGAAACCAGGCGAACATCGGTCCGACCAGCTCGCTCCAACGCTCGTTCGACCTTGAGCATCTGGCCGCTGAGCATCGGGCAAACGGACGGACAGGTTGTGTAGATGAAGTTGGCGATCCACACGCGGCCCTGCAAATCGCCCTGGGTAAACGGTCTGCCGTTGCTCGCCGTGAGCGAAAAGGCCGGAAGACTGCCGAGAATCGGCAGCGGATGCGGCTTGCCGAACAGCCCGACTCGAAACGCCAGCCAGACGAACGCCAGCAGCAACGTCGACAACACAATGATGATCGGAATCGCCTTGGCGCGGGTGGTATCGCCCGGTGGTACGTCGCTCGTGTTTAGCATTGATCTCAATTCAGATAGATTGCACCGACCAACACCAACCACAAGACGCAGACGAAGTACCAGTAGACGGCACACACCCATACACCGACGTGGTTTGAGGCGATGTAGCGTCCGCGACGCGCCGAACGCAAAACCAAGCTCAACCAGATGACGGCAGCCACGACGTGGACCGCGTGTAGGCCGATGATCGTATAGAACGTCGCCCCGTAGAGACCGGAGGAAAGGGTCAGTCCCTGGCGAATCAAGCGAACCCACTCTGTCCCTTGGACAACCACGAACGCCATCCCAAGGACGACCGTCGCCAGAAGCGCGGCCATCAACCCCTGCTGTCTGCCATATCGCGCCGCCGATAGGGCGCGATGCACGGTAAACGCGCTGAGCATGAGCATGCCGGAATTTACGCAGGTGATCGCCAACGGCAAGCGCGGGAGATTCGGCGGCGGCCAGGCCGCACTACCGGAACGAAGAACGAAGTGCGCCGCCAGCAATCCGGCGAACATCGTCGTTTCGGAGGCGATGAGCAGAAGCACACCGATTTGCGCGTTGGCCAGTCGCAGACTACGCGGGCCTGGGGGTGGCGACCCACCGCCAAAGCCTGGGACCAAGCGCAGATTGCGCTCGCGCGAATTGCCGACGGGCCGTTTGACCGCAGGCTGCGCCATGATGTGCCGGCTCGCTTGGCGACGGGCTAGGACCGCAAGGGGACCAATCCGTGACGGCGTTTACCTTCCGCGACGTTGCTGGAGCCAATGACGCTCACGGCAAGAGGATTCCGTGCGGAACTTTGTCGAGCGTCATTGCCAGCAGCAAGACAGGCAAATAGACGAGCGAAGCAAACAAGAGCTGGCGGGCCGACGGAATCGTGCGCATCCAAGCAAAAGCCACGGCATACCAGAGGAACGCCAGACCCAAGGCCAGCGCCGCCAGGAAATAGATTCCTCCCGACATTCCGATTGCCGTTGGCAACAGGCCGACAACGAGAAGTGCCAGGGTATTGGCGACGGCTTGAATTCCGGTGCTACGGGCATCGGGCTCGACCACCGGTAACAAGCGGATACCGCCGCGTGCGTAGTCCTCCCGATACAAGCGAGCGATCGCCAGGGAATGCGGAAGTTGCCAAAGGAACAAGATCGCAAACAGGATCCACGCTTCGAAATGGACGTCGCCACGTGCTGCCGTCCAGCCGGTCACCGGCGGCAGCGCGCCGGGAACCGCACCCACGACGGTACAGAAGGGGCTTAGCCGCTTCAGCGGAGTGTAGAGGAACAAGTACGTGAGGGTCGTTGCGGCGGTGACCAAGGCGCACAGCGGATTGACCGCAAGCGCCAGATACACCAACCCGGCCAGCGTCAAAAAGGCTCCGTAGAGCAGCGCCTCGGTTGGTTGCAAGCGGCCGTCCGGCAACGGGCGCTGCCGTGTACGCTGCATGAGCGCGTCGACGTCGCGCTCCATGTACTGGTTCAGTGCCAGCGTTCCCGATGCGGCGAGTCCGGTACCCAGCAAGGCAGGCAACAAGAGGACATAGTTGACGAAGCCTTGGCTGCCCAAGTAGAAGCCCGCCGCCGTCGTCAGCAAAACCATCGACACGACCCGCGGCTTGCCCAACGAAACAAAATCCGCAGCCCGCTTGAGCAGGCGGGAAGCATCGACGTCGATCGCGCGTGGTTGCGGAATCATAGCGCCACCTGCGGTTGTGCGGTTTCGACAAGTGCCTCGCCCAAGCTTCGAACCTTTGCCGGAGAGACACGACTCGCACGCATCACCCTGAGTGCCAGAACCATGGTGGTTGCCCAGACGGCGGTTCCGGTGACACGGTGAGCGGCCAAGAGCGCCAGACCGGCCGCAAACGGCCAGACCTCGGCGAGGCGCGTGAAATGCCACAGGTAGGCGCCAAGTCCGAGGCTCAGTTGCAGACCCAACAAGCCGAACAACAGGGTTGCAGGGCGACGCAGCTCGGGCCGCTCAGAAGCTTGCGTCAGGACGCGAGCCCCCATGAATGTCGCCGCCAGGGTGACGGCGCCGGCGCCGATGACGTGAGCGCTCAGAAAAGCTCCCGTGTGTGTGAGCAAGGCTCCAAAGACGATCTGCACGTACACCAGGGCGACGCTGAGAATGGCAGCGACTCGAAGACCGGCAGGATCGCGCAGAGCACCGTGCTCCTCCGCTTGCAGCCAGAAGGGCGAAGTAAAGACGGCCAGGCTGACAGTCAGGCCGAAGAACGCCTGGGCAAAACACCCGTGCACGATGGCCAGATCGTGCTCGAGCAAGATGACCCGCAAGCCACCGAGGATCCCCTGGGTCATCACGCCTGCCAGCGCGACCCAACCGAGACGGCGCATCCACAAACGCGTTTCGTAGCGCCAAATCGCAACCAACAGGCCGATAGTCAGCATGCCTACGGCGCTACCCAGGAGTCGGTGGGTGTGTTCGTAGAAGATGCCGCCGACCATTTTCGACCACGGATAGGTGAACATGT
>JACQEN010000295.1 GCA_016200585.1 Deltaproteobacteria bacterium | reverse complement strand
CTCTGTGCGAGGGCCGGCAATGGTGCGCCGACGAATATGGTCTCGGCGAGCATCAGCGGGGCGATGCCGTCTACGTTTTCGGCTTGCTTCGTAAGAATCACCGCGGCGTTGTTGAACGCGCCGTTGGTAGCGTTGTCGATCAGATTGAGCCCGCTGACGTCGGTGAGCTTCAAATAGGAGCTCGTCCCGTCGTCGACGGGCTTGGGAAGGCCGCTTCCGGGCTGCACTTCGTAGACACCGCAATCCACGCCCGGCGGACAGTTGTACGGTGTCGGCGTCTGCGTCGGCGTCGGTGTCGGCGTCGGGGTGTGTGGTTCGATGTGGCAGCTGTGATCGCAGCCGTCACCGTCGAGGCGGTTGCCGTCATCACAGGTTTCGTGGTCGGCCTCGATTCGCGAATTGCCGCAGGTGCTGGCGAGGCAGCGGACCTTGACGGAATCGGTATCCAGAAAACCGAACGAGGTCGCAGCCCGCAACTTGAACGAGCGCTGTCCGTTCTTGGCCTTGCCGGCGGGTGATAGCCGCAGCGGTACCTTGAGCATGAAAGGCGCCCCGCAAAGATTGGGGGTCGCATTGGCCATGCCGCTTTGGACGATGATTCCGTTGCGGGCGACGGTGACGCCGAATCCACCCATTCCCAACGCCGCTTCGAGCGCCGTGACATCGAATGAGTCGGATGGGTCCAGGCTGTTCGGATTCGGCTTGATGATCTCGACGGTATGCACGCTCGAAGGGTCGCAGTTGGGCAGGCGTGCGTCGGTGTTGTTGATGCACAGCTGAGCGCGGACGCTGCAGCTGTTGTTGGTGAAGCTGCCATCGAGGTCGCAGCTGGGGTCGCCGTCGTAGCAGTTGAGGACATTCTTCGGGATTCCGCTCGTCTTCTTCCTCACCGGCACGGGCGTCGTCAGCCACTCGATGAAGCAATCCGTTCATTTGCCGACGCCGCCGGGAATGCAATCGTTGCCGGGCGCGCTGCCGGTGCAGGTTTGTGCCGGAACCGGCGCTGCCACCAACGCCAGCATTACCATGGCACAGCCCGTCGTCCCCCAGGTTCTGATGCGCGCGCTTGTGGTCACCGATGCCCCCTTGAGATGCCGTGCGCTCGTGCAACCCAACGGCATGTGCAATGGCACCACCCTAACACGAATCTGTAGACGTTGGTCAAGAAAAAAGGCGCCCAAAGTCATGGGCTGGCGCGTCTGAAGCCGGCGCCGGCCGGCGCCGTGCCGGCGGTCGGCGCTTCGCCCTTTTCCTCGAAGGGGCGAAGGCGCTACTCGTCGTTCAAGTCGCCCAGGCGCTTGCCACGCTTGGCGCGCTGCCGTGCCCGGTCAATGACGTCGGTAGGGATGGGATCCGATTTGCGCATGCCGAAGCGCAACAGCGACGGAAAGAACAAGCGCAGCACTCGGGCTGTGATCAGCATCGGATTGCGTTTCGGGATGGTCATCTCGAAACGCCGCTTCTCGATGGCCTCGAAGATCGCGTTGGTGACGATTTCCGGCGGATATTTTTTGCCGTTGTAGGCCGGCGGCTCGTCTTCCTTTAGCCAGATTTCGGTGTCGATCGGACCGGGGTTGATCAGCGCGACGTGGATGTTCGAGCCGGCGAGGTCGTTCCACAGACCTTCGCTGAAGGCGTTCATCGCGGCCTTCGATGCGGCGTACATCACCTCGCGCGGCGGTGACACCTTCGACGCGAAGGATGAGATATTGACGATCGTGCCGCCGTCGTTGTTGAGCATGGCCGGGATTGCCGCCAGCGTCGTCCACACCGTCGATTGGAAGTTGACCCGCATGACCTGATCGGCTTCGTCGGCCGACATGTGGTAGATCTGCTTGTGCTTCGAAATGGCGGCGTTGTTGATCAGGAAGTCGACGCGTCCGAAACGCTGCACCGTCGTGTCGACGATCCCCTCGGCAAACTCGCGCTCGCCGAGATCACCGCAGTAGTAGACCGACTTGGGCGCGTATGGCCGGCATTGGTCGATCAGCTCCTGCAGCAGACCTTCACGACGCGCCACGGCAACGACCGTGGCACCACGCCGCGCCATCGCTACGGCAGTTACCCGCCCGATGCCCGAGGACGCGCCGGTGATCAATGCGATCTTGCCTCGATAGTCCATCGCCAACCAGAAGCTAAACTCTCCGCTTCTCAGCCATCAAACACCACCGGCAGCTTGTTGGGCGAGCGGAAGCTGACGCCCTGGATCCAACATTCCTCCTGCGCATCGAGCCGGAGATTCGGCAAGTGGTCGAGAACGGCGTTGACCGCGCTGGTCACTTCGAGGCGCGCCAAATGGTAGCCGAGACAAAAGTGCTTGCCGAGGCCGAACGACAGGTGATCGTCGGCATGGCGGTGGATGTCGAAACGATCGGCGTCGGGATAGTGCGCTTCGTCGCGATTGGCCGGTCCCATCATGATCGATACGCGCGCATCGGCCGGGATTTCCGTGTCACCGACGGTGACGGCACGTGTCGTCATGCGCGCGGTGCCGAGCAACGGCGGTTCCCAACGCAGCGTTTCTTCGAGCGCCCAGTGTAGATGCGAACGATCGCTGCGGACGAGATCGAGGGCCTCGGGATGTCTGAGCAGGGCGTACAACACGTTGCCGAGCAGCCGGAAAGTCGTTTCGGCCCCGGCCGGCAACAGCAGCAGAAGAAAGGCGAAGATTTCGTCGTCGCTCAAGCGGTGACCGTCGACCTCCGCCTGAACCAGGTCGCTGATCAGATCCTCCTTCGGCTCGGCACGGCGCTGCGCCACCACCGGCGCCAGATATTCTTTGAGAGCGCGCGAAGCGGCAAGGCCGGGCTCGGGGTGGGTGTTGCGGTAGCCGATGATGGCCAGGGACCAGCGTTGAAACTGCGCGTAGTCGTCGATCGGCACGCCGGCGAGCTTGGCGATGACGATCAGCGGATAGGTGGTGGTCAACTGCGCTACCAAGTCCGCGCGCTTGCCGTTGCGGCGGATGCGTCCGACGAGATCGTCGACCAGGGGTTCGACAATGGTCGTGCGACAGCGCTCGATGGCTTGCGGACGGAAGGCGTGCGACAACAAGCCACGATGCATGGTGTGCTCGCGCCCGTCCATTTCGAGGATCGTGCGGCCCATCACCGGTCCCATGACCTGCCGCATGATCTTCGACGAGAAAACGTCGGGCATCTTGAAGGCCGCCGCCACGTCGTCGTAACGCAGCAGCAGATGAAAGGTGAGCCCCTGCACGTCGACGGACGGTACCCGTTGCGCCTGCCGCATGGCGGCGAACATCGGGTAGGGGTCGCGGACATCGGATAGTACGGAGCCGTCGAACATCGACGGTTGCGGATCACTCACGGACAAACCTCCTGTAGGCACGCCTCGCTCTATCCTAACGAGTGTTAGGGTTCAATTTGGAATGAGTCCAATCGTCGGCGGATCGCCAGCAGCAAAATGGAACGGTCGGCGGCTCGCTCCGAAGTGCGTTGGCGATGGCACCGACGGTCGACTTACCGGCCTTGAGATCAGCGCTTGCTCAATGCTTCGACGCGCACCGGGCTGTGCCCGGGGATTCCGTTCGGCGCTTCGAAGATCGCCAGCAATACGGGTTGGGTCGTGTCCATCGGCAGGGCGCTGGCGACGGCAAAGCGCAGGCGCCCCGCCGCCGGGCTGTGCGTCGCAACCAAAGCACCGCGCGCCGCCGGTAGGCGGCGCAAACCGCGCGACTGCATCTGCGACGCTTTGAACCGCAGCTCGCCTTCGAAGCCGAGAGCGGCGTCGGCGCTGGTGAGGTAGAGCGGCACGACGATGCGTGTGCCGCGGCTGCGGCGGACGCGGCCGGCTCGCAGCGCTGGCTGGGGAACAAGGCCGCATGCGGCGCAGGAACCACCCGGCGGCTTCCAGCTCGGTTGAACGTCGCCGAACAAGACTGCGGTGAAGTTTTGTCCGTAGGCGAACTGCGAGAGCGGATCGAAAGCGATGGCACCCGGCCGGCAGGTGTCGGTGGTGACATTCGGCGCGGCCAGTTGCTGCCCCGGCATGCCCGTCGCCGCGGGCACGAAGACGAAGTCCGAGTTGCAGCGTGCCGCGGCCGGAAACCGGCTCGTCAGGCCGACGACGAATTGCAGGATCAGTGTCGCGTCGATGGCCGTCAGCGTGCCGCTGCCGTTGACGTCGCCGGCCAACCGCTCGAACGCGTCGGCACCGCGCAAGCCGACGATGGTTTGCAAGACCAGCGTTGCGTCGATGGCGGAGATGGCGCCGTTCGTGCCGCCGTTCTTCGATGGCACGATCTGCCAGCGGTCGGCGCTGAGCCCGGTGAACGAGAAGCTGCCGTCGCCGCCGGTCATCGCGGCTGCCGGCGCCGGACCACTGAGCTGCACGCTCACGTCATTTACCGTGCTGCCGTTGCCGCGGTACAAAATCTGGCCGCCGAAGCCGGGCGGCCCAGGCGTGAAGGTGGCGGTCGGTGGAGCGGTGTCGGTTTGTGTCGGTGTTTGCGTTGCCGTCAATGTCGCGGTCGGCGGCGGCGTGAGCGTCGACGTAAGGCTCGGCTGCGGCGTCGAAGTCTGGCTCGGTGATGCGCTGGGCGTGGCGCTGCGTGTGCTCGTGGCACTCGGCGTCGGTGTTTGCTCGATCAAGTAGGGTCGAACGGCAAACAGCCCCTCTTCGATGCCGCCGATCAGCACGGTGCCGCTGGCGAAGAACGGATAGTTGCTCCACGCGCCGTTGAACGACGGATTGTCGTCCAACGGATAGACATCGAAGAAGGCGACCTCGTGCAGCGCCGCGGTTGCCGGGTTGTCGATGCGCAGGACGCGCAGTCCGCTGCGGTAGTTCGCCTGAAAGGTGAACTCGCCGTAGGTAAACTGGCGGATGTATTGGTTGTGATCGATCGCCAGCGTCGTATTGTCCCACGTACCGACGACCGCCGGTGCGTTGAGGTCGGCGACGTTCCAGACGTAGGTGCGCGTCGGATGCGCGAAGTTGCGTTCGTCGAGCTCGTCGTCGAGCAGGAAGTAGCTCTGGTCGGCGGTGAACCATCCCTGGTGCGTGTAACCACGGCCGGTATAGCCGGTGCGCGACAGCATGACCGGGTGCGCCTTGGCGGTGACGTCGACGATGGTCAGTGTGTCTTCGTTGCTGTTCATGCAGATCTCGCGACCGACGTAGGTGCTGTCGGGGCCGCTGTAGACGACGCACTGCGTTTCGTGCGTGTAACCGTCGCTGCTGAAGCAGCCGGCAAAGGCCGGATGCAGCGGATCGTGGATGTCGATCATATGCAAGCCGCCCGAGCAGGTGTTGGTGCCGACCGCGTAGGCGTAGCCGGTGTCGCGATTCACGGCGAGCGTGTGGCAATTGCTGAAGCCGTTGTACGTGGCGTCGGCCGTGAACGTCGTCGGTACGGTGACGTTGCGCAGCCGCCGCAAGTCGAACACCTGCATGCCGTGGAACGGCGCCTCGCTGATGACGAGCGCGAAATTTCCGTACTCCTTGATGCCGCGCCAAATCGAGTTGCTGCTGTTGGTCGGCAGGTTTCCCAAGTACACCGGATTCTGCGGATCGGTGACGTCGACGAAGCCGGTGCCGGTGTCGCGGCCGACGAGGGCATACTCACGACCCGTCAGCGGATCGGTCCAGCCCCACATGTCGTTCAAGCTGGCGCCGCCGCCGATCGTGCTGATCGGCATATACGAAAGCAGATCGACGTTGCGGCAGGGATAGATGCCGGCGAAGCCGTTGGCGCATGGCGTATACGATTGCGGCGAGCTTTGCGCCCCGGTCGTACTGCCACCGCCGATCGTCATGCCGTCATGTGCCCGAGCCTCAAGGGGCGCCGTCATCAGCAGTGAAACGATTGCGAGACGAACCAACGACCGCCGCATACCGGCGATTCTATCACGGGTTGCCGTACCGAGCAGCGGAAGAATTTCGCGCCTACGGCGCCGGTGTACACGACAGGGTCAGTCGATTGTGTGCTGAGCCGAAAGCGGTCAGGGCTGTGAGCGCAAATCGCCGCCGGCCGCTCTTGCCGTTGGGACGCAAAGGGACCTTGATATTGAGATATCCAGTGCATGAGTCAGCCGTCGCGGCCGAAGGCGCGAACGACACCACGCTTCCCGAAAGCGTCCCCGTCGACATCGGATCGATGCCCGCCAGGGCGTTGAGGACCGTCGTGGCATTCGCCAGGTTGAAGGCGTCGCTGGATGTCGGCAGCGGGCTGGTCAGCGCCAGGCGGTCGACTGCCATAGGCGAGCAGGTGAGGCGCGGGTCCTGATTGTTCAGACACACGGCAAGGCGAAACGTGCACTCGCCGTTGGCCACGCCATCGGCATCGCAAAACGGCTGCCCGTCACCGCAACGAATCGCTCTGCCCGGCAGGCCCTGTGCGGCAAGGGTCAGATTCGGATCGGCGAGCCACTCTACCTGGCAGGCTTTGGCCTGGGAGGTTCCGCCGACGCAGATCCCCGGCGCGCCGTCGGTACACTCCAGCGGCGGGGCCGAGCACGATACGCCGGTGATGCAGCCGCGTCCTAGGTTCGACCAAGCCGGATTGACCGGAAAGGTTTGCATCCCGACGGTGATCGTATCTTCGCACGCGGCGCTGGCGCAGACGTCGGCATTCTCATTCCCGCTGCGGTCGCTGTACCATCCGCCGGGCTGGTTGTCCGGATCGGTGACCGCTTCCGTGAGCTCGTGCGAGCCTACGGATTGCAGCGACCCACTTGCGTCGGGTTCGCTGAAGCATGAACCGTTCGAGGTGGTGCAGGGGTAGGGCAGCACGGCATAGCGGACGTAACCGCTCGGGTTGCCAGGATCGGCAAAGCTATCGTGGTAACCGCAAAAGACGAACTTCGAACCGCCGCAGCCGGTCGTGCCGTCGCTCGCTTCGACGACGACGTCGCGCTTTGGGACGACGATATAGACGCGATCGTCGCTGATCGGCGGCGCGTGGCCTGCCATCACCTCGTCGACAATCTTTTGCTGAATGGCGGCATCGGTCAGGAGTAACGCAGGTTCGTTGGTGATGACCTCCGCGCCGTTGTAGGTCCCATTGCCCAGGGGTTGGCCGGCAACCGCATACTCTTGCCAGGCGCAGGCGTACTCGCTGCTCCCGACGGCCTGGTAGAAACTGACGAGCGCGTTCCTTGCCGCGATCTGTTCGGGATCGGTTTGCCACTCGTTTCCCCAGAAGATCAGGAAGACGTCGGGGTTCTTGATCAACGCGCCGCCATGGTAAACCAGCGTATCGCGCGGACGGCATTGCGGGTCGGGTCGATTGACCGCATCGGCGTGACTGGCGGCGCTGCGCTGGTTCGTTTCGAATGCGGCTGGCTGATCGGTTGACGGCAGCGGCGGCCTTTTGCCACGCGGCAACGCCTGCAACGGCGCGGCAGCCGTGACGATCATCACCGCGAGGCCGAGGGTCCAGCGACGACCGAATTGTGCGAAGACGGGGAGGCTGTGCATCACGCCATCGTCCGATCTCCGCCCGGCGCAGTCAACCTAAAATTGTTGGCTAAACTACCGTGCCCGCCGGCAAGACGCCATTCTTGGGGATGATCACGATGCCGTCGCGGATGTAGTACCCGGGTCCGTCGAAGTGCTGGAGGTTTTCGTGGTTGCGCACCATCACCCCTTCGCCGATGCGGGCGTTCTTGTCGATGATGGCGCGTTCGATGACGCAACCGGGGCCGATGCCGAGCGGTACGCCTTCCACCGGTGCTTGGTAGGTTGCCTGATCGTCGTAATAGTCGGCGCCCATCATGACCACATGCGACAGCCGCGTGCCACGGCCGACGATGCCGCGTATGCCGATGATCGAGCGCTCGATCGAGTCCGCTTCGATGCGCGCGCCGGAGCAGACGATCGTGTCGTTGAGCTTGACGTCGCGCAGGCGCGACCCCGGCAGGTAACGCGGGCGCGTGTAGATCGGGTTGTGCTCGTCGAAGAGGTCGATCGGTGGGTTGTCCGAAGCGAGGTCGATGTTGGCGGCGTAGAAGGTGCGAATCGTCCCAATGTCCTCCCAGTAGCCGGAGAAGTAGTGCGAGTGCACCCGCTGGCTGTGGATGGCGCGCGGCATGACTTCTTTGCCGAAATCGATTTGATTCGGGTCTTCGAGGGCGCGGACCAACACCTCCGGGCGGAAGACGTAGATGCCCATGGACGCGAGGTAGGGACGGTCGCGGGCGATGCCCTGGCGCACGAGAGCCTGCTCCGACAAGGCCAGCCGGGTGAGCAGCGAAACGTCGCGCGGCTTCTCGACGAAGTCGACGACGCGTTGGTCCGCGTCGACTTGCAGGATGCCGAACTCGGTGGCGTCGCGTTGGGTCACCGGCGTTGCTGCCACCGTGATGTCGGCGCGACTCTGGATGTGCGTTTCGAGGATGGTGCGGAAGTCCATTACGTACAGCTGGTCCCCAGAAAGAATGAGGATGTGCTCGGTGTCGTGGCGTAGAAAACGATGCAGCTGCTTGCGCACCGCATCGGCCGTCCCCTGATACCAGTCCATGCTCTCTTCGGTTTGCTCGGCGGCGAGGATCTCGACGAAGCCGCGGGAGAACGGATCGAAACGGTAGGTGCGGGAAACGTGACGGTTCAGCGACGCCGACTGAAACTGCGACAGGACGAAGATCTGGCGCAGCCCGCTGTTGATGCAGTTGCTGATCGGTATGTCGACGAGTCGATACTTCCCCGCCAGCGGCACAGCCGGTTTGCTGCGCAACTGTGTGAGGGGATACAGGCGGGTGCCGCGCCCGCCGCCGAGAATCACTGCGACAACATTTTTCACGCGCTGCAGACTAACTGAGGCGATGCGACGGGTCTACAGTCAAAGCGCGACTCCGGCTGGGTTGGGCGCGGTTTCTTTGCGTCAATCGGTTTGTCGCGACGCCATACACGACTGACGTCGGTCATGTTTGAGCTGCGCTGCGCCGATCTGAACCGCCGATTGCTTCGGGATCAGGCAACACCACCGGCAAGCAACGTCAACAGCCAGAGCACCAGCAGCTCGACGGTGGAGCTGGCGATCAGCAGCAGCGACCAGCGTATACCACCGAGCCAGCGGTGTACGGCCAATCTGGCTGCCAAGACCACGGCCGCGACCGCGACGAAGACGACGATCCCGAGAAATTGCGCCAGGGTCATGAGGACGCCGGCGGTGATGACGCTGGTCAGCGCGAACTCGCGGAAGCGAATCCCGGGGTTGAACTTGCGGCCGGGATTGTCGGCGTCGCGTGCACCGGTTGCCAGCACGACCATGCTCCAGCGACCCAACAGGGGCGCGAACAGAAACGCCGCAGTGTGCATCGCCGGAGAGCGCCACAGGCACCACCACTTCAAGGCCGCAAGAAAGATGACCACCGGCCACGTCGCTGCACCGCCGCTCCAATCGCGCCCGATGGCGGCCCAGACGACGACCAGACACAGCGCGGCGGCTGGACCCGAAAGGTGCCAGGCTATCAGTGCGTTCACTGCCAGCAACACGCTCCCGATGAGCAACCCGAGCAGCGGGAAGAACAACGAGCTGCGCGCCAGCTCCGGGCTGCGCGGATCGGGGCGCCGTAGCGGCAGGGCTGTCAGCGCCGCCGCCGCCGTCAGGCAGTCTCGTGCCAGTGGCAGTGCTTGCGCCGCGACCTTGTCGCCGATCGGTGCACGGCCCCGCGAGCGCTCGGACGCGGGCATTTTCTCCTCGTCAATCATCGATGCTATCTGTGTTCGCCAACGGAGCCGACATGACACAAGCCGACGCAACCATGAAGGGCAAGACATGCATGATCACCGGTGCAACCTCGGGGATCGGCCAGGCCACGGCCGTGGCGCTAGCACGCCTGGGGGCAAAACTCATCCTCGTTTGCCGCCATCCCAAAAAGGGTGCGGCGACGCAACAGGAGATCGCGCACCAGACGGGCAACGAAGATGTCCAGTTGATATTGGCCGACCTGTCATCGCAAGCCGCCGTGCGCCAGCTCGCCGCCGACTTCCTGGCGACAAACCAACCGTTGCACGTGCTGATCAACAATGCCGGAGTCGTCAACTTGCAACGCCAGTTGACCAGCGACGGCATCGAAGAAGTCTTTGCCGTCAATCACCTCGCCTATTTCCTGCTCACCAATCTGCTGCTCGATCGCCTCAAGGCGAGCACGCCGTCGCGCATCGTCAACGTCGCTTCCGAAGCGCACAAGGTCGGTCCGATCAACTTCAACGATCTCGGCGGCGCGCAACGCTACCGCACGATGCGCGCCTATGGCCAGTCGAAGCTTGCCAACATCATGTTTACCTACGAGCTGGCGCGCCGGCTCGAGGGCAGCGGCGTAACCGTCAACGGCGTGCACCCCGGCGCGGTTGCAACCGGCCTCGGCAAAAACAATGGCCGCTGGGCACAAGGGCTGATCAAGGCGCTGGGTCTGTTCTTCAAGACACCGGAGCAGGGAGCGGCGACGTCGATCTACGTCGCCGCCTCGCCGCAGGTCGAGGGCGTCTCCGGCAAGTACTTCCTCAACAGCCGCGAGCGCAAGACTTCGAAGGCGTCGTACGACGTCGCCGCGCAACAGCGGCTGTGGAAGGTCAGCGGGGAAATGACCGGTCTGCGATGAAATCGACGATTGACGATCGAGTCATTGACGATTTCGGTTCCTGCGCCGACCGTTCCAATCACCAATCGTCAATGCGTCCGTCCTACCAGCTGACAACGACCTTGCCCGTCGAGCCGCGTCCGCCGAGCAGCTCATGCGCTTCGACCAACTGATCCGCTTTGAAGCGCCCGCCGACGACCGGTTTGATCTCGCCGTCGAGCGCCAATTCGGCGATCCCCTGGATGGCGCGTTTGAGCGCTTCCGGACGCTCGTCCGATACGTGCAGCATGTTGACGCCGATGATCGCCTTGCTCTTCATGAGTAGCGGGATCGGGTGGATGAATCCGAAGGAGAGGGCGAAACGCACGTCCTTCAAAATCTGCAACGAACCGGCCTCACGCTCGGCTGCACCAAAGCAGACGATGCGGCCGCCGGCCGACAGCAGAGCCAGCCCTTTGCGTACCGCCGAGCCGCCGAGCGAGTCGAAAACGACGTCCAGACCTTCCTTGCCGCGAATCCGCCGCACCGCTTCGGCGAAGTCTTCACGCTGATAGTTGATCGGATGGTCGACGCCGAGCTGGCGCAGATAGTCGAGCTTGCGATCGGAGCCGGCGGTTCCGTAGACGACGCAGCCGCGTCGTTTGCACAGCTGCACCAGCAGCGTACCGACGCCACCGGCAGCGGCTTGCACGAGGACGTGATCGCCAGGATGCAACCGAACCATTTCCTCGGCGCAGTAGTACGCCGTACAACCCTGGGTCGGCAGCGCCGCGGCGATCCCGGCATCCATGTCGTCGGGAATCGCCACCGCAGCCCGTGCATCGGTGACCGCCGCGGTCGCGTAGCCGCCGAATCGGGTCAGCGATGCCACTCGCTGCCCGGTCGCTAAGCCGCTGACTCCGGAACCGACTGCATCGATGCGACCGACCACCTCGTAACCGATGACACAGGGAATCGGCGGAGCATCCTGATACGTCCCTTGCCGCGCCGAGATATCGGCATAGTTCAACCCGAAGACCTCGACGGCGATGCGGATCTGTCCCGGCCCCGGCTCCGGTGTCGGCAGCTCCCGCAGCTCAAAGGCTTCCCGTGGTCCCCCATAACGCGCCAGCACGAATGCTTTCATGGGGCCCTGCATATCCCGGAAACCGACCAAAGGTGAAGCGTGGCGAGGCGGAGCCTCCGACGGGAG
Source organism: Deltaproteobacteria bacterium (assembly GCA_016200585.1). Classification (GTDB taxonomy): domain Bacteria; phylum Desulfobacterota; class Binatia; order HRBIN30; family HRBIN30; genus JACQEN01. The sequence goes on along the minus strand of JACQEN010000295.1, from coordinate 12,826 downwards.
GGACTGTGGGTGAGCAGGTCTCGTTCATTTGGCTGCGTCGGCGGCTCGCTGTTGAACGTACGCCAGGATCGCCGCCACGTCGTCTTCGTTCATGACGTCGCGGAATGCCGGCATGCCGTTGCCGCGCAACGCGCCGTCGAGAACGATGGAGTTGATCGACGCTTGAACCGCCGGGGCGACGTAACGCAGATCGGGTAGGACACCTCCACTTGTGGCGCCTGATCCGTGACATACCTGGCAGTGAATGGCGTAGAGATCTTCGCCTTTGGTGATGACCGCGTGCGCAACCTTGGGGGCTGCGGTGGCGGGCAGAGGCGGACGCGGTTTCTGCGCCGCTGGCAGCGTCGCCGCACCGTTGAGCTTGAAGGTCAGCAACCTGCCGATCGGATGGTTGTTGCCGGCGGCGGCTGCGGCGTCGCCGGCCGCCAACGCAAACGCTCCGCCCCAGCCGGCCATCACCGCGACGTACTGCTCGCCGTCGACGCTGTACGTCACGGGCGCCGCGACGATGCCGCTGCCGCTCGGCGCTTCCCAAAGCTTCGTGCCGTTGTCGGCGCGATAGGCGACGAAGCGGCCGTCGGCCGTTCCCTGGAACACCAGGTTGCCGGCCGTGGTCAGTGTGCCGCCGTTCCACGGACCTTTGTACGGTGCCCGCCACACTTCCTTTTGCCGTACCGGATCCCAGGCCAGCAACGCGCCGGCGACCAGATTGCGCGGCACTTCCTTGATGAGCGTAAAGTCGGTGCCGGTGTTCCAATGTCCAGGTCGATACTTCCACTTGTGGTTGACGCCGAAGATCATCGGGATGTCGTGCGTCGGGATGTAGACGAGCCCGGTCTTCGGGTTGAACGACATCGGCTGCCAGTTGTGCGCGCCGTGCGGCGACGGTTTGACCACGACGGTCTTGTCCCTGTAGTCGGTGCCCTTCGCCAACACCGGCCGCCCGGTCTTGAGATCGACTCTGTCGGCCCACGTCGCCTCGACGAATTTCTCGGCCGACAACAGCTCGCCGGTTTGTCGATCGATGACGTAGAAGAAGCCGTTCTTCGGGGCATGCAGGATGACTTTGCGCAAGCGGCCCTTGATCGGCAGCTCGGCAAGGATGATGTGCTGCGTCGCGGTGAAGTCCCACGTGTCGCCCGGCGTCTCCTGGTAGTACCAGACCAACTCGCCGTTCGTCGGGTTCAACGCCAGGATCGACGACAGGTAGAGGTTGTCGCCGCCGCCGGGGCTGCGCACGAAGCGGCTCCACGGAGAGCCGTTGCCGGTGCCGATGTAGAGCAGGTGCAGGTCGGGATCGTAGGCCATTGAGTCCCACACCGTGCCGCCGCCACCGACCTTCCACCACTCGCCGCCCTTCCAGGTCCTTGCCGCTCGTTCGAGTGCCGGCGACTCGAACGGCTGCGACGGATCGCCGGGTACGGTGTAGAAACGCCAGGCCATCTTGCCGGTGTCGCTGTCGTAGGCCGACACGTAACCGCGCACGCCGAGCTCGGCGCCGCCGTTGCCGATGATGACCTTGCCTTCGACGACGCGCGGCGCGCCGGTGATCGTGTACGGGCGGCTCTGGTCGACGGTGACGACTTCCCAAACCGGCTTGCCGTTGCCGGCGTCGAGGGCCACGAGACGGCCATCGAGTGTGCCGACGAATACCTTGCCTTTGTACAAGGCGACGCCGCGGTTGACGACGTCGCAACAAGCCTTCGGCCCGGTTTCGCGTGGCACCTGCGGGTCGTACTTCCACAGCTCGTTGCCGTTGCGCGCGTCGATGGCGTAGACGATGCTCCAGGAGCCGGTTGTGTAGATGACTCCGTCGACGACCAGCGGCGTCGCTTCCAGACCGCGTGTGGTGTTGGTGTCGTAGCTCCAGGCCAGCCCGAGCTTCTGCACGTTGCCGTCGTTGATCTGGTCGAGCGGACTGAAGCGTTGCTCGGCATAGGTGCCGCCGTGGGTCAGCCAGTTCTGCGGCTCGCTGGCGGCGGCACGCAGGCGTGCGGCGTCGATGCTGTCGGCGGCGGCGCGTCGCTCGGAGTCCTTGGCGGGCGCCGGCACGGTTGAGGAGGGTTCCTTGTGCAGGAGATCGCAGCCGCCCACGGCCAGCAGGGTCGAGACGACGAATGGAACCGATCGGACCAACAGGTACCTGCGACCGCGCATAGGTGAGCTCCTCCGTGAACGAGTTGCGGCGGTCATAGTCGCGGGGCGCGCGCCAAGTCAACGAAAGGCCGAGGCGTGCTTGAAAGACCCGAGTCCGCCTTCGAGACGGTCGCGAGACGATGCGGCCTATTCAGATCGGACGGGGAAGATGCGTCAGAGCAACACCCGTTCGGGCTGAGGAGGCCCGTTCTCTCCGGGGCCGTCTCGAAGTCCGGCTGAGGGTTTGTCAGCAGCTTGCTTAGTGCTCCCGGACCGTGGAAAGGTGGAGAATCGAAGCGCAAGCCGCGATGCGGGAGGCTGTGGCACTGTTACCGGCAATCGCGTCTACCGGCTGCGATTTTCCATTTTTCCAGACATGGTCCGAGATGTCGGAGATGCCGCGAAATTAGGGGTTAGGAGGATGACGATGAAGTACATGATCAGCTGGTTCGAACGCCCGCAGGGTTCACCTGTGGAATACGAGAATGCTCAGAAGCGGATCCTTGAGGTGTTCCGTCAATGGAAGGCGCCCGCCGGTTTCAAGATCGAGGTGTTCGTGGTGCGAGTCGGCGAGTGGGGTGGGCACTTGTTGGTGGACTGCGACGATCCGTTGGCCGTTCACAAGTTCTGCTCGACGTACCCGGCTTTCGAAATGCAGGCGCGGCCGGTGATCCCCGTCGAAGACGCAGTTCGGGTCGAGCTCGAAGCCATGGCCTGGCGCGACGGGCTAAAGCGCAGCTGACATCTGCGAAGGTCACAGCGGACAGGCCGTGATCGTGAGCGGGCGGGCGCCGGTTTGCACCGGCGCCCGCCCTGCCTGAGCTGCGGTGTTCTGCATTCTCGTCATTGAGTCAGCGCCGCGAATCGATCGTTGCCGTCGGCGGGGTGGACGAGGAGGAGCAGGGGCTTGCCTTCGGCGACGCCGGCGGCCTGGTCGTGCAAGGCTTTGGCCGAGCCCACCGGCTGGCGATTGGCCTCGATGATCACGTCGCCCGGCTTGATGCCGGCTTCGGCAGCCGGACTCCCCGGGGCAACTCCGGTTACCAGCACGCCTTGCTCGTCATCCAGTTTTCTTTTCGCGCGCTCCGCGGGCGTCAGGTCGCGCAGTGCCAGTCCCCATTTGGCGCGTGAAGATACCGGCTCGTTGTCGGCCGTTTCATCGGCCATCTTGGCAACCGTCACGGCGACGGTCTTTGTCTTGCCGTCGCGTAGAATTTCCGTCTCGACGGTTTTGCCTACCGGCGTCTAGGCGACCAGCATCGGCAGGTCGTGCTGACTGTCGACGCTCTTGCCGTCCCACTTGGTGATGACGTCGCCGGCTTTCAAACCGGCCTTTTCTGCCGGGCCGCCGGAGTTCACTTGCGCCACCAGAGCGCCGTGACCGGCGTCGACCCCGAGCGAGTCGGCGAGGTCGGGTGTGACTTTCTGAATCGCAACACCAAGCCAGCCGCGGGTGATGTGTCCGGTGGCTTCAAGCTGCGGTACCAGCTCCTTCGCCATGTTGATCGGGATGGCAAAGCCGATGCCGATGTTGCCGCCGCTCTGACTGTAGATGGCCGAGTTGATGCCGACGACGTTGCCCTGTTCGTCGAACAACGGGCCGCCCGAGTTGCCGGGGTTGATCGACGCGTCGGTCTGAATGAAGTTGTCGTACGGCCCACCGATGGCGCGTCCTTTGGCGCTGACGATTCCGGCCGTCACCGTGTTGCTCAAGCCGAAGGGGTTGCCGATCGCCACCACCCAGTCGCCGACGTGCAGGGCTTCCGAGTTGCCGAGCGGCACAACCGGGAGGTCGCCCTTGCCGTCGATTTTCAGGACGGCGAGGTCGGTTTTCGGATCGCGGCCCACCAGGTGGGCGCTGTACTCGCGACTGTCCGACAGTGTCACGGTGATTTCCTTGGCGTTATCGACGACGTGATTGTTGGTGAGGATGATGCCGTCCTTGCGGATGATGAATCCCGATCCCTGGCCGCGTTGGCGTCCGCCGGGCGGTTGGCCGAACGGCATGCCGCGAAACGGACTGTCTTCGCCGAAGGGTCCGCCGCGCCCGAAGAGCTCGGGTGCTCCGTCCATTGGACTGGCGGCCTTGACGACGGAAACCACCTTGATGTGAACCACGGCCGGAGCGACGCGGTCGACCAGGTCGGCAAACGAGCCGGGATGATCGCGGCGCGTCGACGGTGCGGCGACTGCCGCTGCGTCCCTCGCGGAGTCGGCGCCGAGGGTGATCTGTGCGTCGTCGCCATCCGCGGCTTTGGCTTCGCGCGTCAGGCGGCCTGCCGTGAAGCCGCAAGCGGTGAACGCCAGCACGGCAACGCCGATCGAAAGTTTGTTTGCTCGTCGTGTCATTTGAAATCCTCCTCCTCGTCCGATGCTGTTGCTAAGTACGACGACAGAGTTAGCGCTTCGAAGTGAGAGAAGGGTTAAGCCAGGATTAGAACTTTCTCATCGTCCCGAGGGGCTTCATTTGCAAAGCCGTGGCGAAGCGTCTCGAAGAATTGTCAGGGGCCGTCTCGAAGTGATCCACTCTCCTGCACGCACCGGCCTTGAATCCGGATTGCTGTCCGCATACCAATGGCTGATGAAAGTCGAGATGGACGCGATGTTGATGCTACCTGGCTACGCCCCCTATCCGCGCTACGGACGCGTCACAAAGTTCGTCGATGACGACCATGTCCTGGTCGCCCAGGTCACGTGCGGCGATCCACGCTGCGCCGCCGAGCACACACACGCCGAGGTCGTTTGGGACATCAAGGATCTCGAAGCGACGCAAGCCTACCAACCCCGCGCCGACTGGGAGCTGGGTCGATTGAGCTCGCCGAATGCGGTGATCGAAGAGTAGCTCCGGGGCTTGGGGCTGGAGACTCGGGGCTCGCACACGCCGAGGTGTGCCCCGTGGCTCGTCGTTCGCGGCTCGCATGAAGGAGTGATCTGGATGGAATTCGCATGAAAGAGCATCCGCAAGAATCGAGCAACGAGCCACTAGCTGCGAGCCACGACGAAGACGGAAACCCCATGGAATGGTGGCGCAACGCAGTCTTCTACCAAATCTACGTCCGCAGCTTTCAGGACAGCAACGCAGACGGCGTTGGCGACCTTCCGGGTATCATCGAACGGCTGGACTACCTCAACGACGGCACGACCCGTTCGTTGGGTGTCGATGCACTGTGGCTCACACCGATCAACCCATCGCCGATGTTCGACTTCGGCTACGACGTCAGCGACTACTGCGACGTTGAACCGTTGTTCGGCAAGCTGTCCGACATCGATCGCCTGCTCGTCGAAGCGCACCGCCGCAACCTGCGCGTCATCCTCGACCTGGTTCCCAACCATACGTCGCACCTGCATCGTTGGTTTCAGGAATCACGCGCTTCACGTAGCAGTCCTAAACGCGACTGGTACGTATGGCGTGATCCGAGCGCCGACGGTGGTCCACCCAACAACTGGGTGAGCTCGTTTGGCGGCCCGGCTTGGAGCCTCGATCCGAGCACGGGTCAATACTACCTGCACTCGTTTCTCGCCGAACAACCCGACCTCAACTACCGCAATCCGGAGGTTGTGCAGGCGATGGAGAATGTCCTGCGCTTCTGGCTCGAGCGCGGCGTCGACGGCTTTCGCGTCGACGTCATCCACAAGATGATCAAGGACGAGGCGTTGCGCGACAACCCCAAGCCAACGCCGGAAGAGGATCATCCAATCAAGCACTACGGTGGCCAAGTTCATCTTTACGACGAAGATCAACCCGGCGTGCATGAGATCATCCGCAGCTGGCGCCGCATCCTCAACCAATACGGCGAGCGTGCCATGGTCGGTGAGGTGTACATTCTCGATCCGCTACGCATCGTTCCCTACTACGGCAACGGCGACGACGAGCTACCGCTGGCCTTCAACTTCAGCTTCCTGTGGACACCCTGGGATGCCGCCGCCTTTCGCGCCCAGGTGGAACAGGTCGAAGGCTTGCTGCCGCCGCGCGCCCAACCGACGTACGTACTCTCGAGCCACGACGCACCACGCTTCCGCAGCCGCTTCGATCATCCGCAGTTGGGAGCAGCGCGAGCACGCGTCGCTGCCATGATGCTGCTGACACTGCGCGGCACACCGTTTCTCTACTACGGCGAAGAACTGGGAATGGCCGACGTCGTCATCCCGTCCGATCGCATCTGCGATCCGGTCGGAAAACGCTTCCCCGGTCTCGGGCGCGACCCCGAACGCACACCGATGCAGTGGAACGGCAACACGGGCGCCGGGTTCAGCACGAACGGTGATCCGTGGCTGCCTCTGGCCGACGACTACACGACCGTCAACGTCGCCGCACAGGTCGACGATCCGAGCTCTCACTTGAGCTTCTATCGCCGGCTTCTGCGCTACCGCAAACAAACTCCAGCTCTGACGCAAGGAGAATACCGTGCGCTTGATAGTCCTGCCGATACCTTCGTGTACGTTCGTGAGCACAACCGGCAGCGCGTCATGATCGCGCTGAACTTCGCGGATGAACCGCGTGTCGTCCAATGCGCCGAATGGCGCGGCACCACGATCAAGGTTGCGAGCGATCCAAAACGCGAAGCGCAAGAGATAGGACGCGAGCTTTCGTTGGCACCGGCCGAAGGCGTCGTCATCGAGGCGTAGAACCGAAGAACAACCTTCGGCACGCGACAGCAAGGGCAGCAGGTTGCGTCCCCAACCTTGCCTCAGCCCCGATTGATCAAGCTCGCCGCGACTGCTGCGCCGAAACCGTTGTCGATGTTGACGACGGTCACGCCGGCTGCGCACGAGTTGAGCATGGCGAGTAGAGCCGCGAGCCCGCCGAAGCTGGCACCGTAGCCAACGCTGGTCGGTACAGCGATCACCGGTTTGTCGACCAGGCCGGCAACCACGCTCGGCAGCGCTCCCTCCATGCCGGCAACGACGACCAGTACAGCCGCATCGCGCACCTGCTCGTGATGTGCGAGCAGACGATGGATGCCGGAGACCCCGACATCGCTGATGCGCTCGACCCGGTTTCCCAGAAGCTCTGCCGTAATCGCCGCTTCCTCCGCCACCGCCAGATCCGCGGTTCCGGCGGCAACGATGAGAACCTTGCCGCAGCCGATGATCGATGGTGGCGTATGGATCAGAGTCGCAACCCGAGCCTGCACCGAGTACGTCGCCTCCGGAAAGGCGCGCCGCAAGAGCTCGGCCTTGTCGGCATTGAGGCGCGTGATCAGCACATTGTGCGAATGATTGCGCAAGCTGCGTGCAATCTCGACGATCTGTTCGGCGCTCTTGGTGGCGCCGTAGATGACCTCGGGAAAGCCGGTCCGCAGCGAACGGTGCTGGTCGACCTTGGCAAACCCCAGATCTTCGAACGGCAACGACTTCAGAAGATCGACGGCCGCATCGGCACTGACCTTGCCGGCACTGACGTCGTCGAGCAGCGCTCTGAGCTTCGCAGGGTCCACGGCTAACGCCTGCTCGCAAAATGGTCGAACCCGCCATGATCGAAACGCAGCCGTTTACCGGTCGCATCGACCACCTTAACGCCGCGACCGTGGGTGATCTCGCCGATACGATGAATCGGACAACCCAAAGCCGCCTGCAGGTGCTTCAATCGCGTGAGGTTGTGTGCGGGCACGGTACAGAGCAACTCGTAGTCCTCACCTCCGCTCAAGGCAAGGCGCGTAGCGCTGTTCGGCAGTTTGCGGCAAACCGGCGCAATCGGGATACGCTCGAGCTCGACATGTGCCCCGACACCGCTCGCCTTGCAGACGTGCCCCAGGTCCTGGACCAAGCCGTCGCTGACGTCGATCATCGAGCTGATCAATCGCGATTCAACCAACGCTTTCCCGGCTCGCACCCTTGGTTCCGGCTCGCGAAAACGGCGAACGGCAGCCCCGGATGGTGTTCCTCCTCGCAGCCACTGATGCACGGCTAGGGCAGCCGCTCCAATCGTCCCGGTGAGAAAAATCTGATCGCCCGGCTGTGCACCGGCGCGCGTACACAGCCGCGAAGGGGCTTCCCCCAACAAGGTTATGGTGATGCTCAATTGCGTCGCCTGCGACAGGTTGCCTCCCACAACCGCTGCCCCGAGCTCGTCTGCAGCGCTGACGATTCCTGCCTGCACGCGCACCAAGTCGGCGGAGCGATACGTCGGTGGTACGCCGAAGTTCACCAGACAGAACCGCGGTTGGCCACCCATCGCCGCGATGTCGCTGGCATTGATCAGGAAGCTCTTGCGACCGAGCTGGCGCGGCGACAGCCAATGGCGCTTGAAATGCACGCCTTCGACGAGCGAGTCGACGGTCACCAGCCACGCACGCCCTGGCGAACGCACAACGGCACAATCGTGTCCCGGCCCGACGAGCACATCACGACGCTTGCCGAGCTTCGGCAAGATCGAATCGATGAAGCCGAATTCGCCGACCTCCTGCATGGTCGGATGTGTCGAGCGTCGCATTGGCTCCGACGATTGGCAGTCGTGGCACTTGCGGTCAAGCTGCAACTACTGAATCGCTGCGTTCAAGAACGCAGCTCTCACAAAGACCAGGTCAGGGTAGCGGAGGTAAACCGGGGAGGCCGAGTAGGGATGTCAAGTCGATGTTGGCCTGGACGCTGACGGCACCGGGCCCAACGATTTGAGCAGCCTGGTCCAGGAACGACCCCGTCGACGGGATGCAGAATAGCCCGGCCAGAGTCATGTCCAATGATAGTCCCGATGAGCTCGCACCGGCGCCGTTCTCGACGAGTTGGGCCGCTCCTGGAATGCCGAAGGCACTCGGAGTCGGCGCTATACGAACGCAGTAGCGATGCGCATCATCCGGGGTCGGTGTCGGCGGCACGGGACAGAAATGGCCCGCGTCGGCGAACATCTCGCTAGCCCCGGTTGATAGATCGCCGATGGGAACATCCAAGGTCACCAGGAATTTCTTCGCTTCCGGTGGGCAATCGGCGGATGTTCCGGCCGAGCCGATCGCCGTGCACGCGTTGCCTTTGTTCGGTCCGCCGTCGCACTGGCCGCCGACACACAGCGGACACGGTTCAGTCGCGTTGCTTGTCGCGTAAAGTCTCGATGCCAATCGCATCTTCAAAGAAGTGGTGCCGGAGAAGTCGACATGCCCGCAGAGATCGTCGAGGAAGGCATTCATGACGCACGCCGACAGCAGCCCGTTGGGTACGGGAATCGGAGCACCAAAGAAACAGTTGGCGTCGCGCGCGCACGCCCCTCCGGAGCCGGCGCAATCTGCATCCGCTGTGCAGGATCCGTCGCCGTTGGGTCCAAGCTGCCCATTGATGCAGTGCTTCGTCATTTCGGAGCCACGCGTACAACTGTTGCGATCGGTGCCGCCGCCGGCAACCGTAATTCCGGCGGAAGAGATGCCGACAACATCCATCATCGAGGTCGCGCCATCCGGTAGCTTGACCGGCGCCAGGGCTCCTGCGTACTGGCAACCCAAGCCCAAGTCTCCGAGCTTGTTGCCAGTGCCATCGTAGACGGCACCGGTGTACGGCGGTGCAGCGTTGCTTTGCAGTTGGGCGCTCCCGCAATCCATCGTGCCGGGAAGCGTCGTCGAGGGTACGTGTGCCAGCGGCGGCCCGTTCACGCCCTGTGGGCAGATCTCCGGAGTCGCGGTTGCGGTCGGCTCGGGCGTCGGTGTGGGGGACGGAGGTACACAGCCACCGGGCTCACAACCGTCGCAAACGTTGTCGGCGGCGGAGACGCAAGAGCTTCCACCGACGGGGGCTCGGCAGGAATTGGCGTCTCGAACAACCCGTCCGGTAGTCAGGCCGGAGCTGTTCGTGCGGCAGCATACGACGCCGCCGGGTTTGCCAAACACCGAACGGCTTGCACACCTGGCGACCTGAGAACGGCAACGCTTCGGCAGCTGGCCGGCTTTCAAAACCGCTTTCAGGGTCGCAGCGACGCATTTTAGGTAGTGCCCGTGCGTGTCGACTGCGCCGCAGTTGCAAGTCGTTTTCAAACCACCTCGTACAGCGGCCACTTTGGCTGCATCTCCAGGGTCACCACCGCAACGCAATGCATAGGTTGCCGTTGGCGCGGCAGCAGCCAACAAACACAGCGAAAAGGCGGATATCCTCAGAAGACTGGCATCGTGATTCATTTTCAGCTCCCTGAGCATTCGATGAGTTCTCCCCGGTCCGATCTCTTCCAGTGAGAAGAATCGTACGAGCGGTGATCAGACTGTGGCAAGACAGAAAAATGCGGGAAGCATTCTAGTGCAAGTTTGTGGCTTGCCAGTCTTCACGTTTCGTGGTTCGGACTTTTTCGAACCAGCCACGGAGCCCGAAATGCAGACGACCCCCGGCAGATTGCTGCCGGAGGTCGTTGGTACTGGCTGACTGAGGAGGCTTACGGAGCGACCGCGCCGTGCCCTTCGTTCAATCCCTGGTGCGGCAAGGCCAACCAGGGGAACTCGGTGAGGTAGTCCTTGTCGTTGTGGTTGACACCGTCCCCAACCAGGATCGCTCCGCCAGACAGTATGACAGTCAACAGCGTATCGCTGACGTCGACCTGCTCGCGGTTGGAGGTCGACCCACCTGGAATCGAACGGCCGTTGGGAAAGTGTGAATCGGTAGCGATATCGACGCGCAAAACATCCCCCGTCTTGCCGGGCTCGATCGGCACATGGTGCGCTCCCGGAGTTGGAATGTCATCGAGATTGATCGTCTTGAGGATGTCGACACGGTTGTTCTTCAGGCTCGAAACGGTTGAGTCGGGCACCCCAAGGGCCTTGTAGATGCCCAGCGCTTCGGCATCGCGGACGAGCGTCGGGCTGAGAAAATACGGCGCGAAGTTTTCGACATCGGTTCTCGGAGTGGTGCGCAGGTACTTACTCTGGTCCTGCACTCCGATCAGCCCGGCATCGACCAGCGGCAACCCCTCACGGCCCACCTGCACCCACGGTCCGCAGGAGGTCACTTCGCCATTCGGCTCGAGCCGACGGTCGCGCTTGCGGCTCGCAGAGGCCCACACGCCGAGAAGCGTGTCGTCACCCGGCGTTTTATTGTGCGCCGGAGGTTGCCCTGTGCCGGTGACTTTGCTGGTCGGAATCTCCAGAGCAATGACGTTGAGATTGAACCCTGCAAAGACGTCTTCTCCGGGACTGCGCCGTCCGCCCGGCAAACCAGCCAGGTTGATGACATCGAAGATTCCCTTTTCGTCGAGATAAAAGCCATCGTCACGTGTTCCTGTCCAAGCCCGCCCCTCCGCACCATTGGTTCCCAGCGCGTGGATGTAGCGGGCCGCGAAAGCGTCGTCGTAGAGGCCTTCTTCGTGACTGGCCGGGTCGTTGGCGTCGTAGCCTTTGAAGGGCCCGAGACCATAGATGAGACGATCGGTCTGCGGTCCGACGTTCGGAGGTGTCACCGACAACCCGCTACCGAGCACTGTCGAAACCCCGTTCTCGACCTTGGTCACGGTGTACGTTTGCTTCACACCGCCCTGTTGAACGAGCAGCTCGGTGCCACAATTGGTGATGTCGGCGCACGGCTGTCCCGGGGTGTTCTGTGTCGGCGGAGTCGAACTAAACTGGATCTGGTAGGTGACCGCATCGTCAAGAACACCGATGCCCCGCGCGATGTGAAATTCGTACAGTACGTCGTCGCAGAGACGCGTCTGCTGGTTGCCCTGTCCCGGTTCGTGCAAGCCGTTGTAGCCAGCGATCAGATAAAGCTTGTCGTGTGTCCCCGGAGTCACCCAGGCGTACACGTCGGTGTTGTCGACGCACGGATCGTTCAAGATGGCCAAGGCCTCGCGATGGCTGGAGGCATGGGCCCGCGGCGCCATCGCCGTCGCGCCGAGCAGTACCGCCGCGATACCGATCGAGCTCATCCACTTTCTCATGTTGCTGCTCCTCTCGTAACTAAGGTTGTGCATGCGAATCTCTTCGATCTTCGAGTCTTTTCTTGGGCTCAACATCGCGCCCCTCACTGGCACGAGTCGCTGCTGCCATTGACGCTGCAGCCCGGCGGAAAGCAGTTGCCAAGCTCATTCGCGTTGCAGCCGGAAACACCGTTGAGGCAGGCCGCTTCGTCGGCCGATAGCCGTTGGGCGCAGTCGCTGACGCTCAAGCAGTTGCCACCGGCATTGATGAAACACTGGCCGCAGCCCTGAAGTTTGGTGCAAGCCGTCTCTTGGCTGACGTTGGGCGTGGCTGTGGGAACCGCTGTGGCGCTCGCTGTCGGCCGCGACGTCGGCGTCGCCTGGCGCGGTCCGTTGTCACTGGCGCCGCAGCCGGTGACAAAAACGAGCGCGGCCAGAAGGAGCGGCGTTGCCGCCCATCGACCGAGACTGGTGAATCCTCTCCTAGGGTAATGCTTGGGTTTCGTCATACGTGTCCTCTCCAGCTTGCTGAGTTGATGCGCGCCGCACCTTCTATCGTCGCGCCGGCCGGCTGGTGCGGTTTGCTGTTTGGTGAAACGCCATTCACGACGCTCTACGCAGCAGCGCGGCGAACGGATTTCTGCGCACGACACCTTTGCGCAAACGTCACCAAGCGGCCGGCGAGGGCAGATATTTTTGCCGCGGCCGAAATCCGTCCTGCGGCAATCTACGTAGAACAACAGAAGCGGATGAGCTCGAGAAGGAACGCCTATACCGGACCTCGAAAAGGCACCGTAGGAACCGAAGCACGCCCTTATCCGCGGTCGGTGCTGTTGCTTGTCTGGCTGGTTGCGGCTTGGCAGCCGCTGCCGG
>JACQEN010000027.1 GCA_016200585.1 Deltaproteobacteria bacterium | reverse complement strand
CGGCAGTGCACGACGCCAGACCACGGTTGCCCAAGGCGATGTTGACCATCGTGATCAGCTCGTCGACGGTAACGCTGGCATCGCCGTTGCAGTCGCCGGCGCACGCTGCCGGCGGCGTGGGAGTTGGTGTCGGACCGACTGTGCTCGTCGGCGTCGGCGCTACGGGTTCCAAGTTGACCGCCGCCATTTGTGCGCCGATGTAGTTGCCGATCTCGTCGGGTTGCGGCACATCGCAACTGCCCTTGGCGCCGGCGGCCGCGCCACCACCTCCGCACAGCGCCTCGTGACTCTCCGGATCGTACGCTCCGGTGTATTCATAGAATTCGTAGCGTCGAGTGACCGACTGTTTGCCGGCACCGATCTGCGCCTCGTTGACCAGCTCGTTTTTTCCAGCGCCATTGAGGCCGGACTGCAGCAGGACCCACTCGATTTCGGTTTCACTTGCTTCCTGCGGTACACCTGGGTCGTCGGTAACGAGATGATGCAGCTCGACCGGGTCGGCGGATTCGGTCACGAAGACCTTGACCCAGTGGGCGTCGCCGTACTGTTGATTCACCTCGGGCGGCTCGGCCGGAAGAACAGCCTGCACCACCGGCGGTCCCGCACCATGAGGCGGCGGCGAAACGCTCCACACCGGCGCCGGGATGCTCACCTTCGTGCCCGACGGTTGCAACGAACCGACATTGTTGGGATCGGCGATCAGCCAGCGATACACCGTAGCCGTCGGGTTGCGGTTGAAGCCAACGCCGAAGTGCTCACAGCCGCTGGTCAAGTAGTTGGCCGAACCACCTGTCCAGCAGGCGTGCCCGCCGGTTGGTGTGATCACGCTCGGCGCCAATGGAGTGGTTTCGGCAAATGCCTGTTTGCTCGTGTCGTACGGACTTTCGTAACGGACGTAGACCCCGCCTCCGAAGTCGACGAGCATCGGATTGCCGTAGCGTTGGTACGGGCTGCCAAAGGTGAATGAAATGTCGGCGGTCGAAATGCCGTCGAGCTCGATCTCGAACCCATGGCACTCCTGACCCGTATCGTTGAAGACGTCGAAGTTGCTCAACGTTCCAAAGGTTGTTTGCGCCGACACCGTGGTTGCGGTCAACATCAGAGCGCCAAGCACGACAAACATCAGCGGGTTTCTTGGTCGATTCATGATTTGCAGCTCAAGCCGAGATAGAGAGCAATCAATGTGCCGGTCACGGATTAATTGCCGGGGCACACGAAGACCTGTCACGAGCGCTCTCGGCTTCGCGTCATTGAGACCTTTCACGGAGACCTTTCGCGCCGGAGGTTGCGGAACTTGAGTCCTGAGTCGCTGGTAATGCCCAAGTCGGGGGGAAGTGACCAATCGCCTTTGGAGCGAACCTCTGGGAGCTGATTGATGTGGCCGGTGGATATGAGGCGAATTGGACTTGACGAACCTTCCCGGCTGTGGGAACAGCGAAGCTCGCATGCTTGCCGACGAGGCTTTTGATCACGAGGCGTCTCTCTGGCTGGCGCGGCGCGTCCGCGCCCAGAATAGGCGTTGCTGGCGGAACGCGGCGTTAGCCGTCAGCCACCTTGGTCTAGGCGCCGAGTATGTCGAAGGTTGGATCGTTAGCGCGGGAACGCGGCCGCACGTGATCGAGCACGGTTGGTGTGAGGTCGATGGCCGGGTGATCGATCCGACGTATGCGCCTCATGTCACTCCCGACGAACCGCCCGCAGGATATTTTGCCGGCATGCGATTCACCGTGCGTGAAGCAGAGACGGCGGTTCAGCATCGCCTTCCGATTGCGTGGAGCCGTGAGATTCCGCGCTACTGGCGGGCGTTCGAGGAAGCTTGGTTGGAAGCAACGCGTCGCGGCAACCGCGACAGACCGCCACCGACACGGGTTGTGCACTGCCGGCGGGAGCCATTCGACGTCTTCATTGGCCGGCCGACAGAGTGGGCAAACCCCTATCACATCGGCCGCGACGGCAATCGTAACCAGGTGATCGTCAAGTACTGCCGGCATATCATTCGCTCACCAGGGCTCTTGCGTGAGGTCTGGACCCTGCGCGGGAAGGCGCTTGGCTGCCGTTGTGCGCCGCTTGCCTGTCACGGCGATGTCCTGGCGGCGCTTGCCAACGCCGACCACGATTCCAACGCAGCACCCCTGGCCGGCTGGCTGCGCCCGGGCTGAGCCGCGCGCATCGATCTTCTCACCAAGCCTGTCGGCGGTGGCCCAGCCCCGGGGTTTGGCGAAGCGGTTCCCCCCGTCATGCTGTCGCCGCTGTGGTACAATTTCGTCGCCGAGAATCGAAAGATCCCGGTTTCATTTGCAACGAAGTTGACTTGAGGCCGGATTTCGCCAAGGGCACAACGATTGCTGCATTACGTGACCAATGCACGCAACATCCACCAGCCAGACGATCCCGTCTGCCCTGCCGCGAGTCGAAGAGACGGCCCCGTTTCGGGTTCCTGTCTATCGCTTCGTAACCGCCGCGGCTATCAGCCTCAACCTCTGGGGCTGGATCGTTTACGGTGTGTGGCGCTTGGCGTCTTAGTCGTTTCCGCTTCCGTAGCCCCTGCCCTCAAAGAAACACCAAGCGCGTCACCATCCCTGTAGCTCGCCCACATTGCAGCGGAAGACCGGTTCTACCGATTGCCCGGCGCGCAGCTGCTCCGGCTGCTTGAGCTTTCGAACGAGCGGCGTATACAGCGCTGAGTTGGTACGGCGCAGTCAGAATTTTCGAAGTCTCTTCATCACTGGGACGGATACCGGCGTCGGCAAGACGACGGTATCTTGCTGTCTGGCGGCCGTGTTGCGCAGCCGCGGTCTGAGTGTTGGTGTGTTCAAACCGGCGGAGACCGGTTGTCCGGTGAATGCCGATGGTTGCCGAGCTCCGGATGACGCGCAGCGCTTGGCGTTCTTTGCCGCAAACGACCGCGAGCTGGCGGAGATTTGCCCGTACGCGTTGACCGACCCTCTGGCGCCGGCCGTCGCAGCCGACCGCGACGCGATTCGTATCGAGCTATCGAGGATTGTCGCAGCACACGAGACGATGGCAGCGGCGCACGATATCACCTTGGTCGAGGGTGCTGGCGGCCTGCTCGTTCCACTGACGCATTCGCTGACCTTTGCCGATCTGGCACTGCGCCTGCAGTTACCGGTACTGCTCGTTGTCGGCAATCGTCTTGGCGCGATCAACCATGCACTGCTTACCGTCCGCGCCGCCCGAGCGCAGGGGTTGGAGGTCGTCGGCTACATCGTCAACGCGTTGAGCCCGGACGGCGATCCAGTAACCGAGACCAATCGGGCGGTCTTGCACCAATGGCTCGGCCCGGCACTTGGCAGCGTACCTCATCTGGGCCAAGTCGAAATGCGCGAGGACGAGCGCCGCAGACTAGCGCAGGTTGCCGCACAGTCGATCGAAATCGAATTGATCCTGAACAAGCTACGGCTTGGTTGATCGAACGCTTGTCGGGAGCCCGAGGGCTCTTGCCATCGTATGAAACAAAGCCGTCTGGTCGATCACGCCGACGATGTCCGCTGCACCCGGACCCTGTGCCGCGACGCGAACCTGTGTGCCGGTGTGGGTCTGCACGCCGAACGGGGCCGCCGTGGCGTAGCTCACCGTCATGGTCGAACCGTCGGCTGTGATGAGTGTGCTGAGTAGGCCAGGGGATAGGCCACCGTAGCCGTAGAGCAACGGTTCCGGAACGATTTGACTGGAATGTGCGTGATCAGCGGTGACGATCACCAAGGTGTCCGGGTGAGCTGCTGCGTAGTCGAGAACGACGCGCACGGCGGCGTCAAAGGCGACCGTTTCGCCGATCTGTCCACATGGGTTCGCAGCGTGGTCTTGCTTGTCGATCGACGCGCCTTCGATTTGCAGAAAAAAGCCGCGGCTGGCAGCGCGCTCGTCCAAGAGGTCGAGCGCCTTGCGCGCCATGGTTGCCAGGCTGGGCTCTGCGGCCGGACGCTGTCCCTCTTTGCAACGCTGCGGACCGCTGCCCGGATACGTGACAGCGCGGGCGCCGCTCCATTCCGCGCTCATGTCGCCAGCCGCGAACAAGCCGAGCAGCTTCGCGCCAGGCGTCGATGCAGCGAGTCCGCCGGCGTCGGTAACCACCGTGTACCCCTGACGTACTGCCGATTCGATCACCGTTCGACCGGCGTCTGGACCCGCATCGATCGGCTGATCGAAGCGTGCTTTACCGCCTCCGAGCAGAACGTCGACAGCGTGGTCGATCGCCTGTTCTGCAATCGATCCCGGACCACCGGCCGCCTTGCGCCGGTTCGGGCATTGGCCCATATCGCGCGGTCCCTGGCAGCGGCGAGAATTGACATGGGAGACCAGCGCCGCCGGTGTGGCGTCGGTGAGATCGGCGGTGGTTACCGAACCGACCAACAGTCCCTTTTGTTGCACCAGCTCGGCGATCGTTTGCAGCGGTTCGTCGCTTCCTGCAGCCGTCGAGAGGCGCCCATTGCTGGTTTTGTGCCCGGTCGCCCAGGCGGTTGCCGAGGCGGCCGAGTCGACGACGTAATCGGGAAGATACGGTTCTGCTTCCTGCACCGCATACGTCGTGTAGCTTCCCGTCAGGGGCAAAGCATCCATCTCCAGTCGTCCGGCGGCGCCGGCCGAGTAGTTGCGAGCGAGCGTGATCTCCGAGTCGCCCATACCGTCGCCGATCAACAAGACGACACTGCGCGCCGGCCCGTCGATGAGCGCGTCACGTAGTCGTTGCGTTGCTTCATCCGACCCCGAGCGCCGGCCAGCGCAGCTGCTGGCGAGAAGCGTCAGCACGAGTATGAGCGAGAACAGTGAGCGGTGGGGGGCGGCGCGACGATTCACGTCAAGCACGCGCGGCATGCCCGCTGCGCCTTCGACTGCGACCCCCACCGCCGCTGCCGCGTCGTTGATCGGTAGGGCGCGGATGGGGTTTGTGGTGCACCGGACGCTCGCGATGTTTGGGCTCGACGAACATCTCATCGCTGGCTTCGGCGACAGGTATCTTGAAACCGGTGAGCGCTTCGATCTCCTCAAGCGACTCGACGAAATCCTCGCACGCCAGGCTGATGGCTTTGCCCGACGCGCCGGCGCGCGCCGTTCGGCCGACGCGGTGCACGTAATTCTCGGCGTCCTGCGGCAGGTCGTAGTTAATGACGTGCGACACGTCGTCGATGTGTAGCCCTCGTGAGGCAACGTCCGTGGCAACCAGGATGGGCAACTCACCCGAGCGGAAGTCGCGCACCAGCCGCAGGCGGACCTTTTGATCGAGGTCGCCGGTGATCGCCCGCGCGTGGTACCCGTTGTCGCCGAGATGATGCGCCAACCATTCTCCGCCGCGCTTGGTATTGACGAAGATGACGGTTCGCGACGGCTGTTCGTGTTGTAGCAGGCCTAACAGCAGTGGGAATTTCTCGTGCTTGCCGACATGGTAAAGCGCGTGTTCGACGTTTTGTGCGGTGATCTGTTCGGGGCTGACCTCGACCTTGACGGGATCGTTCATGTGCTCGTAGCCGAGCTCCATGACTGCGTACGACAGAGTCGCCGAAAACAGCATCGACTGGCGTTTGTTGTACGGCGGTAGGCGCCTCAACAGAAACCGCAGATCGGCGAGGAAGCCCATGTCGAACATACGATCCGCTTCGTCGATGACCAGCACCTCGACACGCTGCAGGGTGTAGACGTGTTGCTTGAAGTAATCGATCAAGCGACCGGGCGTGCCGACCAGAACGTCGCATCCCTGACGCAGTATGTCGCGCTGCTTACGGTAGTCGATGCCGCCGAAAACAGCGTGTAACGACAGGCCGGTAAATTTCCCGAGCGTTTCGGCATCGCGCAGGATCTGCATCACCAACTCGCGGGTCGGGGCGATGATCAACGCGCGCGGCGACGGATTGTCGTTCGACTTCGTCGAGTGGCGCAACAAACGAGTAAACGTGGTGATAAGAAATGCAGCCGTTTTGCCGGTGCCGGTCTGCGCTTGCCCGGCAACATCCTTGCCTTGGAGTGACAGGGGCAGGACGCGTGCCTGGATCGGCGTACACTGGGTGAAACCCGCAGCCTCGATGCCCTGCCGAACGGTCGCGGGAAGATCGAAGCGGTCGAACAGTACGGGTTGTTCGTCGGAAACAGGTTTCAAGGTCGAAGGGCTGGGTTCGTGACTCACTGGAAGACGAGTCTATAGCGACATGCCGGAAAAGGGACAAGCAAAGCGGTGGATGCCGATTCGCCTCTGATGGCTCGCTTATCCTAGATGGGGCTTTTGGCTAGTTGCCCTTTTCGACCCCGTGAGGATAGACTTCCGCCGCTGCAGCGAGGATGACTACGGGTGGCTGACTGCTGGCGGGGAAGATGGTGGCTTGGGTGTGCGCTTTGGCTCGTGACTGTGGTAGCCGCGGCCAGGGCCCAGACCCCGGGTGACTGCAACTGCGACTCGGTCATCGACGGGTCGGATTTGTCCTGCTTGGCAGAACAAGTCTTCGGCGAAACGATACCGGCATGCGCCAATCCTGACGCCAACGGCGACCAACGTCTTACCGGTGCCGACATTGAAACCGTCGTACGGCTCATCGCGCCGCCAGCGCTTGGTCCGACGCTCACCTACTTTGGCCTCGCTAATGCCGGCGGTTCGGTGATCCTTCCCGCTGGTAGTGAGAACGGCCTTCCTGTTTTCACACGTCGAGTCGGTGCGGGGTTTCAGGTCGTCGTCGAAACGCGAGCCGGGGCGAACGGTCGCCTGCCCGGTCTCACGACCTACAACACCGATTCGCACGACCCCAGCAAACGCCCCGACCTGCAGGTCGAGGTTAGCAACCCGCTGGGCGATGGAAGCCGCGACGTCTGCCTGGGCGGGGTTCCCGCCGTCAATCCACCCGACTTTGGTTCATCGCAGCGAGTCGCCGACGCGATCAACGATCTGGGGTGTAACTTTGCCTTGTCCGTGAACGGCAGTTGCGTACAAAACGAGTTCGGCCAGCCAGTCTTCGTCGGCAACGGCACACAGGCTCAGTTTTGTCTGCTGGTGTCACGCTCGCTCCTGTTTCCGGAAGGTGACACGATCCTGACCGTACACACACGCGACGTGGCTGGAAACCTCGGTCCGGCTCAACAGCTCATCTTGCGCGTCGGCGACAACCTGCCGACGCATACCCCGTCACGAACCCCGACATGGACGATCACTCGCGCCCCGACCGCCACGCGAACGCCGACGGCCAGCCCACCGCGCACGTCTACGCCGACGAGGACCTACACGTTCCAAACCCCGTCGACACCGACACGGACGCCATCTTCCACCCCGACCCAGCAATTTACCACTACCCCAAGCGTGACACCGTCGCGCACTCCGACTCTGCGGTTTTCTCTCACGCCGACGCGGACACCATCGCCAACCCAAACGCCGCGCTTTTCATTTACCTCAACGGCGACACTTTCGCCGACTCCGAGCCCGTCAATCATCAACACGGCGACACGTACGCCGTCGCGCACGGCACCCCGGCCGACAGAGACTCCAACGCCGACCCTGCGTACGCCGCCGGCGACCGCCACCGCTTCGCGCTCACCGACGCGCACGGACACCGCCGTGAGAACGGCGACCTTTACCCCGACGACGCCGGGAAGTACCGTCACCCGCAGCGGCACTGCGACGCGCACGCCCTCACGTACCTTGACCTTCAGCCCAACGGCGACGCTGCGACCCGCGACGTTTACGCCTACACAAAGTTTGACAGCCACTCGCACGCGCACGGCGACCGCGACACGCACGGCTTCGTCTACGGCGCCGCCAACGCGTACGTTCACCATGTCGCCAACGATGACGCCAACACGCGTTGTTTCACCGAAGCCGACTCCCACGGGGGTCCGCGGTCCGGTCATCAGTTTTTTCGGCATCACGCGAGCCGATGACACTTTGGTCCCAGCGAGCGACAACAAAGATGGGGTCGATGTCTTCACCCGCGCCGCCGGCGCCGGATTCTCGTTGATCGTCGAAGGCCGCCCGGGGGCCAACGGTGTAGAGGTCGGGCGCTCGTCGTACGATGAATCCGGGGCTGGCTTCCCGGATCTGCAGATCGTCGTCTCCCGAGCTCTCGGAGATGGTAGTCCAACCGTGTGTGATCGTGTGCCGCCTTCGGCGGGTGGAGTTCCCGCAATCGATCCCCCGAGCTTTGACGCAGCGCCATCTGTGATCGCCGCCGTCAACGATCTCGCCTGTCGCTTTGTCGATGGCAGCGATCAGCCGTTTTCTCGGGGTAAGGCGGATGCCTGCATTTTGTTCCCCGACGGAAATTTCAGTTTCGCTGGCCAGGGGTCGACGACGCAGTTCTGCGGGTTTGTCGATGCGGTGCTGCACTTCCCGGCTGGCGATACGCAGGTGACGGCGCGCTTGCGCGATACGCAGGGGAACCCCGGACCCACAGCGCAAATCATCATCCGAATCTCGCAGTGACGGTCGACGGTCCGTTGACCCGCTCTACGCCTGGGGCAGGGCGGCGAGAACGCAATGCAGCAGATCATCGGGCACGCATAGAGGCGGATCGTCGTCGATGCAGAATCGTCGCACGAGGGCCGTGGCAGCGCGATAGCCGCGGACGTAGACGCGGCAGTTACGGCACCGGCGCAAATGCGCCCGCGCTGCCATGCGCGTCGGCGCCCTGGAATCATCGGACAGATAGTCGAGGAGTCGATCGGTCAGTTGGTTGCAGGTCATGTGATTCCATCCATATCCTTAGATTCCCTCCTCCCACTCTGGTTTCACCGGTTGACGTTTACCGGCGATGACTCTGTGCTAGACCCTGGTTTGGCCTGAGCCGATAGGAAGACTGCGGTGAAACCGAACAGGGAGAATTTTTCCAAGAAGCACTTTTCCAAGAAGCACTTCTCGATGATCCGCAGCTTTCAGTTGGCCGATTTGTTCACCATCGCCAACGGCTGCTGCGGCTTGGCGGCGATGTTTCATTCGATGCGCTACGTCGACAGCCTCGAGCCTGGGCATCTGTACTTGGCGACGGCGCTGATCCCTCTGGCGATCGTATTCGACGTTCTCGACGGCCGCGTAGCGCGCATGCGTCACAAGGCATCGCCGCTCGGACGCGAGCTGGATTCGTTGGCCGACGTCATTTCGTTCGGCGTGGCTCCCGCCGCGATTGCCTTTTCGGTCGGCTTGCGCACCGCTCTCGATCAGGTGATGCTCACCTACTTTGCCGTATGCGGTCTGAGCCGCTTGGCGCGCTATAACATCACCGCCGAGGAACTTTCCGCCGGCACCGACAAGGTGCAGTATTTCGAGGGCACACCGATTCCGACAAGCGTCATTCCCCTTGGGATCTTGCTGTTTGCCGCGACTTCGAACCGCCTCGGGGCCACGACTCTGTTCGGTTTGCCGTTTCATCTCAGCGCCCTGCTGTTTGTCGTTTCCGGCAGCTTGATGATCAGCAAGACGATTCGCATTCCCAAACCGTAAGATCGTTCCTGGCGCGCCGCGCACGCAGGGTGGTTGACGGAGCTCTTTAGTATGCGTATGCCATACACAAAGAAGCCCGTCGAGCGCCGCTGCCGGCGACCGAGAGAGCGAGGAAACCATGCAAACAGTCACCGAGAAGAGTGCCGCACAACTGCACGACTACTTGGCGCGCCTCGATGCGCCGCAGACCTACAGTGACGAGTCATGCCGCCAGTTCGCCGACATCATCCACCGCATCCGCGTGTTGAAGGCGCAACGCAACGCCGTGGTGCTGGCGCACAACTACCAGCGGCCGGAGATCTTCGAAGTAGCGGATTTCGTCGGCGACTCGCTCGAGCTGGCACGCCAGGCGACGACCGTCGACGCCGACGTCATCGTCTTTTGCGGCGTACATTTCATGGCAGAGACAGCCAAAGTTTTGAACCCGGTGAAGAAAGTGCTGATTCCCGACTTGCGGGCCGGCTGCTCGCTGGCGGAGAGCGTCACCGCCGACGCCTTGGTCGAGCGGCGCGACGCGCTGCGCAAGACCTACCCGGACCTGCAGATCGTCGCCTACGTCAACACGACCGCCGATGTGAAGGCCGTGGTCGACGTTTGCTGCACGTCGTCCAACGCCGTCAAAGTCGTCAACGCGTTGCCGACGCAAAACATACTGTTCGTTCCCGATGAACACCTCGGCGCCTACGTGCAGAGCCAGACCAGCAAGAACGTCATTTCGTGGAACGGCAACTGCTACGTGCACCACCAGATCACGGCGGAGAACATCGCGCGCGTCAAAGAAGCCCTGCCGCACGCCAAGATTCTCGTGCATCCCGAATGCCGCGCCGACGTCGTTGCCCTCGCCGATGCCGTGCTGAGCACGAGTGGGATGGTGACTTACGCAAAGAAGAGCGACGCCGAAGAGTTCGTGGTGGTCACCGAATGCGGTCTCTCCGATCGCTTGTTGCTCGAAGTGCCGGAGAAGAAGTTCTACAAGGCCTGCAAACTCTGCCAGTACATGAAGATGATTACTCTCGAAGGTACCCTGGTGGCGCTCGAGCAGATGAAATTCCAAGTCGATCTCGACGAAGACGTACGTGTCGGCGCCGAGCGCTCGTTGCGGCGGATGCTGGAGTTGAGCTAGACCGCGACCCCGACTCGGGACGCGACCATCGGCGATCGCGGACTCCAGCAGTGAGACGTCATCCTGTCGTCCATCCCCGAATCGTGGCGCCATCGCGCTCCAAGACCCTGCGATCGCCGCTGGTTGCCGTCGACGTCGTCATCTTCACGATCGCCGATGGCGAGTTGCAGGCGCTGCTCGTGCAACTGAAGGGTGGGCCGTTTGCCGAGCGCTGGGCGTTTCCCGGTGGCCTGGTGCCGGTCGGCGAGGCTCCCGAAGCGACGGCTACCCGCGAGCTGCTGACGCAAACCGGAATTCACGACGTCTACCTGGAGCAGCTGCGCAGCTTCGGTGATCCGCGTCGCGATCCGAACGCGCACGTAGTGTCGATTGCCTACTTTGCCCTCGTCTCCGACAAAGGTGAATCGCAAGGCAATTCAAAGTACACGCGGCTCGGATGGTTCCCCGTGCCCCGTCTGCCGTCGCTGGCGTACGACCACAACGCCATCGCTGCCTATGCTCTTGAACGGCTGCGTTCAAAGCTCGAGTACACCAACATCGTCTACAGCCTGTTGCCGTCGGAGTTCACCCTCGGTGAGCTGCAGGAGGTCTATGAGATCATCCTCGGACGCTGGCTCGATCGCCGCAACTTTCGCAAGAAGATCCTTTCACTCTCTCTTCTGCGGCCGCTGCACCGCCAGCGTCGCGGGGCTCACCGCCCGGCTCAGCTCTACCGCTTCACGCGGCGAACGCCCATGACGATCGAGATGCTTTGAGCCCTCGCCGGTCAGGAGCGGTAACTTCATCCCGGGTCAGCGCAGACGCGGTGTGTGCAATCGTGTTTCATAGCTGACCTGCAACATTCCGCTGGGTTGCTCTGCCGCGGACGATGGCGCGAGCTTGCGCGGCCGCAACTCGCGTAAGGGGCGCGAGCGCACGTCGCCGGCGCGTTCCGGAACGACCACGTAACCGAAGAACAACGAGGCCGCGAAGAAAAACGGTACCCGCATCAACGCCGGCAGGAAGTCGCCGCTGCCCGGTAGGAAGATGCTGGCGAGGCCGACGGTAGCGCCTCCCATCGCCAGCATCGCCAGATTGTCGATCTTTGCGGCCATGGCCAGCACGACGAAGAACAGTAGAAAAAACTCCCCGCTCGCGTGCGTGAAGAGAATCATGACCGATAGCATTGCCGCGTCACCGACGAGGAGTACGGATTGCAGCGAAGGATCAAAGAAACGTCGCGCCGGGAGTCGGCTGAGGACGACGTTGGATGCGAGGGCACCGAGGGTCAGCACGGTGATCAACAGCAATGACGCCAAACCACGTCCCTCGACGATCACCAGCGCCGACGCCGCCAGGATCAAAATGTAGCGGATCGCAATGAATACCTGCTTTCTACTGTCTACCATCGACTCAATTTGCATCGTTTGTCCCTTTCCGCCGCGACCACAGCCGCTCAGCGATGCGACAAGAAGCCAGTGCCATGCCACTTCTCGCCCATCTACGAAACTTGGACAGATTGCGGCCGAATCACATGCCGAAAAACGGCACCGCCGTTACGAATCGAAGAGCGAGCGTGAAAGCAACGAGGTGCGTTTGCACATGCAGCCAAAGTGCGCATGCAAAGGCGCACATGTCGAAGGTGATGACGGGTGGCCGGGTGAGCGATTGCGATCCACGGATGGCGAACCGTTCAGGGCCAGATGAGTACACGTCCGGTGCGTGTCACCGATCCGTCGAAATCACCGCGTCACCGGATCGATGTAGATGGGCGACGACCAGGCGCGCTCTTCGATCGCCGCCAGGCAGTCGTCGTTCCTCGCCGTGCGATAGTCACCATAACAGGGATGCGGTTCGATGCAGTTGCCGGCCTCGTCGAGCTTGCAGCGCAGGTTGCCGGCGTTGATGGCCGGGCTCGGTTCTTCGATGGCTCGTACATAGAAGACCGCAGGTCGCTGCGATGCCACGAAGTCCGGGTCCTCGAACTGCACCACGCAGCCGGCGGCGCTCGGTTCGCATGTGAAGGTCCGCCAAGGATCTTCGATCAGTTGCCGGATCGGTTCTCCGGCTTTCACCTGCGGCCGGATGCGGACGACCTCGATGCGCGTGATGCGTTTGCGTTCCTCTGCAGGATTGTAACACTCGCCCTTGCACAGCCATTGCAAACGTTCTGGCGGCAGCGACGTCGTGCTGTAGTCCGGACAGCCGGGATTCTGCTTGAACGAGCCGACGGCACGAACTTGAAAGCGCGGCGTTTGCTTCATCTGCGCCTGGCCGCCCATCGGTACGGTGATCGGCGTGGCGTCGTCGCCCTCGCCGTTGAGCAAATTGAACCACAACAAAATGCGATCGCCGCTCGTGCCGTACACCTCCTTACGCTTCAAAGCATTCCACACAGCGTCGCGACTGCGGCCTTCGGAGTGGACCGCTACCAGGCCGCCGGTCATGAAGAACGACGATTGCCGCTCGGCTTCGAGCGCGTTGAAACCGCGGCTGCCGATTTGGTCGAGATTGAGCTCGCGCGACCGCGCCTCTGGTTTCTCTTCCTCACCGCGGATGCGTTGACGCCAGGCCGCGCTGGCGGCGCCGTTGGCTTCCGTGGTTCCGAAGCGATCGAGCTCCTTGTACCCGGTTCCGGGACGGCCGCGATGGTTGTCGCTCGAGGCAATGATGCCGAAGCGGAAGCGGCGCGGATGCTCCGGGTCGTCGAAATTGGTGACCGCCAATGCGTACTGTGTCGAGCCGCCCGGTCGATAGTTGAACGACGGAATGAAGCAGTCCTTGCACTGTCCCGAATCCAACCATTCTTCGAAGTTGACGCCCGGGACGGTCAGGTGTCCGACGATTCCAAACTGCGCGTACAGCTGCCGCGCGTCGGCGGCACGCTTCAGGCAATCGGCGTCGGATCCGCCCTCTTGGTGACAACGTGCTTCGATGATCTGTCCGGCGCGCCAACAGCTTGGGAGGTAGGTTTTTGAAGGCGGTGGGCAACCGGGTTTGCCGTCGCTGTCGTACGCAACCTCCTTCCAGTCGCGGTACTCCTCCGAGCTGCCGTGCCCGGACATGATTTCGATGAGGAACTGCCGGTCGGGGTCGTGCATCCTCCCGACCAACTGCTTGTCCCACGTGATCCCGGGCGGCGAATAGTAACCCCAGGTGTTGCCGTGCGGGATGACCATCGAATCGACGCCCCATTGATCCAGTTTCTCGAACAAGTCGGAGGGCGTCGCCGCCGACTCGTAACAGTTGCCAGGCAACTCGCGGCTGTTGCCCGCCGGGCAAGGCGGGACCTCACGCACTTCCTGCATGAACTGGACGAAGTTGTAGTAACGTTGGCGATGCACAAAATCGGCAAGACCGGCGAGCGGTGACATCTGTCCGACCGACGAACGCAAGCCGTCGGTGGCGATGCCCGATGCGCCAATCGGACGCGCCGTGACTTCGTTATCCGCCAAGCCGTGGAAGATGACGTTCTTGTGGCCGTAGTGGTCGTCGGGCGTGCGGCCGACCTGGCTCCACTCAAAACCCAGGAACACGGCGACATCAGGGTTGTTCGGGTCGCCGGCCAGCGCGTTGCACTGCCGCATCGTTTCGCGTGTTTCCTGCCAGCGGCGCGGTGAGCTCGCTTCGGCGTGATCGGTGATCGACCAGAAATCGAGGGCCGAGCAGAAACGCGCATAGTCGCAGGCGTCGGCGACCGGATGTGCGCCGTCGCCTTGCATCATCGGCAAGCTCCACAAGAAGGCGTCGGTCGAAAACGTCGTGTGGACGTGCAGGTCACCGAACAGGATCTGCTTGGGCTGGTTCTCCGCAAGCGTCTTGGCGGCGCGCGCTTGGCTGAGCCGCCGAGCTTCGATGGCTGCAGCCGGGACGCCTTTTCCGCTGATCGCCCCGGCCCCTTCGTGCTCGCCGTACAAACTGCGCCAAGCCCCGACGACATACGCGCCGGCAGCAAGGACCACGAGCAGGACAATCGCCACGATTCCCTTCACGATCGACATCCGCGCCTCCTGTTGTGTTGGCGCATATCACGGCGGCTGTGGTGGGTAGAAGCGTGGCGGGCGGAGTTCGAAAGACGGTTCAACAGTCGATGAGTCATGAAGTCGAAGAGTCGACTACCGATTGCCATCCGATTGACTTAGCTACGGCTCAGGGTCGAGATAGCCGGCATGTCGAGCTTGACGATCATTGATGACGGGCGCCTGACGTCGGCCGCGGCGACGGTAGACTCGAACGGGGTCCGCCTGTCGCCCGATACCTTGCACACGACCCTGGGGTGGGAGCTGAAAGCACAAGGCTTGTGTCGCGATGAAGTGTGCATCCCGGTGGCAGGGCGAAGCGCATTGGTCAACAGCGACGGCGTCGACCTCGCCGCCTTTGCCGATTTGTTGCAGCGACCGTTGGCTCTCGACCTGGAAGAGAGGGTTGCCTACCTCGGCGCATCGGTCGCGCAACGCTCGCAGCAATTGGCGTCGCTGCAAGCGCCCGACTTCACGCTTCCCGATCTCGACGGCCGGCCGCACTCGCTCTCCGACTATCGCGGCAAGAAGATCCTGTTGCTGGCCTACGCTTCCTGGTGAGGATGCCGATACGATCTGCCCGTGTGGCAGACAATCTACGATGAGCTCAAGGAACACAATTTCATGTTGATCAGCGTCGCTCTCGATTGCAGCGCCGATGACCCGCGTCCGTTCGTCGAAGCGGCGCAAGCAACCCATCCCTGCTTGGTCGATACCGAGCACACGCTGGCCGACTTGTATCGCGTCATCAACGTCCCGACCGTTCTGTGGATCGGCGAAAACGGGCAGGTCGTGCGGCCGAACGACGCAGTCTTCGCCAACAACGCGTTGAAGGACATGCACGGTATCGACTGCGAGGTCCACCACGCGGCTCTTCGTGCCTGGGTGAAAGAGAATACGCCGCCCCTACGCCAGGAGGACGTGAAGGATCTGCAGATCCTGCCGACGCTCGAAGAACAACAGGCACGCGCCGAGTTTGCCCTTGGTTGGTACTTGCACCAGCAAGGCAAGGCGGAGGCCGCGGAGCGGCACTTTCGGCAAGCCGACAAACTGGCGCCGTTTGACTTTACCATTCGTCGTGGCTCGATGCCGATTCGCGGGATGGACCCGTTCGGTGCCGACTTCGCCGATCTGTTCAGCGAATGGATTCAAGCCGGACGTCCCTACTACAAACCAATTCCTACCGGCGACCAGGGCGCCGATTGACCAGCGCCGTGAAATGAGCCGCTCGCAACCGCAGCTGATCCGCAGCGCCGCGGAGGTTACACCCGAGTGGCTGACGTCGGTGTTGTACCATGCCGGCTTGATGCAAAGGGGCCGGGTCGCGGCGATTGATTCCGAGACCGTCGGTACCGGTCAGATGGGCAGCAGCGTGCGTTACGCGCTGACCTACGACCCGGCGGAACCGACGGTTCCACGGTCGGTCGTCTGTAAGTTTGCCTCGAACAATCCGACCAGCCGCGCCACCGGTGTCGCATTGCGGACGTACGAGGTGGAGGTCAATTTTTATCGCCAGCTGGCCCGCACCGTCGATATTCGCACCCCGGTGTGCCACTTCGCCGACATCGACCTGCCAACCGGCGAGTTTGTCTTGGTGCTCGAAGATCTCACGCCATGCCAGCAAGGCGATCAGCTTGCGGGTTGTGGCGCCGATCAGGCGGCACTGGCCATGGAAGAGCTCGCCAAGCTGCACGCTCCGCGCTGGAATGACCCTCGACTGGCAAAGCTCGAGTGGTTGAACCGCAACACTCCCGAAGCCCTGGCCATGACCTCGCAGATGTTACCCGGTCTACTGCCGGGATTTCTCGAACGCTACGGCACGCGGCTCGAGCCGGAATATCAGCAACTGGCGGTGCTGTTGATGGAGAACATCGGCAAATGGTTCGCGTTGCGTGCCGAGCCCAACGCGGTCCAGCACGGCGACTATCGGCTCGACAACATGCTTTTTGGAACTGTCGCAGGCGGCTATCCGCTGGCCGTGGTGGACTGGCAGACGGTTACCTGGGGACCGCCCTTGTCCGACGCTTCCTACTTTCTCGGGGCAGGGTTGACCGTCGAGGATCGCCGCAAGCACGAACGGCCGCTGTTGCAACTGTACTACGAGGCACTGCGCGCCGCTGGGATCGATCTATCGTGGGATCGCTGTTGGTCGGACTATCGCCGCTACGCTTTTGCCGGTCTGCTCATGGCGATCGGTGCGTCGATGATGGTCGTGCAGACCGAGCGTGGCGACGAAATGTTCATGACCATGGCACGTCGACACGGTGCGCAGATTCTCGATCTCGAAGCGCAAACATTTCTGCGTTGCTGAGCGGGGAGCGAGGGGCGACAGGATGATTCCTTCCGGAGCTCCGGCGAGGGGACGGAATACACTTTCGGCGGGCTCAGCGTCTGCCTTGTAACTCTCCAGCCGTTCCGGCAAAGGTGCCGCGATGACGCCGCACCTGATCCTGATCGCCACGGGCATCGGCGTAGTTGCCGAAGCCGTCGCGCGCATCTTGCGGCTGTGGCTGTTCCGTCATTGGTCGCTGGCGATCTTCAATGCCGTCGTTGTGTACGGATTGATCATGGGCGGCGTGGCTGCGCAGGCGCGGCAGCTCGGGACGATGGGAATGTTCACCACGGCGGCGGCCATCGGTTTGGCGTACGAGCTAGCCAATCTGCGGGTTTTGCACTTCTGGCGCTTCCCCGACGAGCGTGCGGCGACGCCGGGCGGACAAATCGCCGTGATCGTCGTGCTCAGCCTTCTGTGGGGCCTGGTGCCGATGGCAACGTTGCAAGCGTCCGCGTCGTTGCGCCACGCGAGCTTCGTCGAGAGCCCGCCCTCACCTTTGGAACAGATCAACCAGCGTGAGCGATTGCTGTTGCAAAAGCTCGACGACCTGCATGCCCGAACCAAAACGGTGGAAGAAAAGTTGGCAGCCGTACGCGAACGCAAAGAACGATTGTTGCGCAAGCTCGAAAGAAGGCAAGCGGGTGGGGCGCGGCGTACACCACATGAGGGGACCCAATGAAGGCGATCGTGTTCGACAATCCCGGCGATGAGGGCGTTCTACATCTCGGCGAAGCTCCGGCCCCCAAGCTCGGACCCGGTGAGATCCGCATCCGTGTGCGTGCCACTGCAGTGAACCGTGCTGACCTGCTGCAACGCCAGGGCATGTACCCGCCGCCGCCCGGCGCCTCCGAAATCCTCGGGCTCGAGTGCGCCGGTGAAGTGAGCGAGGTCGGGGTTGACGTCGACGGCTGGCGTGTCGGCGATCGCGTCATGGCGCTGCTACCGGGCGGCGGGTACGCCGAAGAAGCGGTCGTACACCAGGGCTCGGCGATGCATGTGCCCAAGGCATTGAGTTGGGAAGAAGCCGGAGCGCTCCCGGAGGTGTTTCTCACCGCTTACCTGAACCTGTTCATGCTCGGCGGCGCGACCTCGGGTGGCACGGCGTTGGTGCAAGGCGGCGGCAGCGGTGTCGGTACGGCGGCGATTACCTTGTTGCGCGAAGCCGGTCTGCGAACCATCGTCACCGCCGGCAACCCGGAAAAATGCCAGCGCTGTCGCCAGCACGGCGCCGACGTGGCGATCAACTATCGCGACGGCGACTTCAGTGAGGCGGTACGCAAAGCAACCGACGGGCGCGGTGTCGATGTCATCCTCGACCATGTCGGTGGCAAGTACCTGGCGATGAATCTCGACTGCCTGGCAGTCGACGGACGACTGGTGATCATCGGCCTCATTGGCGGCGCCAAAGCGGATATCAACCTGGCGATGCTGCTGACGCGACGATTGCAGGTCGTCGGGTCGACTCTGCGGACACGGTCCAACGCCGACAAGGCAAAGATCGTCGCCTACTTCATGTCACAATTCGGCGAAGCGTTGTCGGCCGGACGGATCAAGCCGGTGATCGACCGGGTGCTGCCGCTCAGCGAAGCCGCGGAAGCGCATCGCGTCGTGCAGTCGAGCGCCCACTTCGGCAAGGTCGTACTGAAGGTTTGAGCCAGAGTCGGGTTGGCGTGCGACCTACCTGGTGACGCGGTCGGTGATGCGCTATCTCTGCAGCTTCGCGCGAAAGAGCGGCGACAGATTAAGGAGAGCGCACGATGGGACAGATCAAAGGCGATAAGGCTCGTTACAACCGCGAGCGCCGCAAGAAACTCAAACGGCGGGTAGAGATGCGAGCCCTGCGTGCGACGTTGACCGGCGCTGTCGCCTCGGGCGACTCCAAGGCGGCCGCAACGCAAGGCGCTCGGCCGGCACCGGCAAAGACGTCACACTCGTAAGCTCGCGCCGTCTCTTTTCGAACCTTCCGCCTCGACCGGCGGTAGCTTTCAAAACTGATACGTCAGCTTCACGACCGTCTCATCGCGCCGATTCAAGCGGCCGCCGGCGAACCACGGATCGTTGCTCGGGTAGCGTGCGCCGAAATCCGTATAGAAGGATTGGCGCAGCGTGAGGATGATCTCGTTGGTGAGAAAGTAGTCGACGGACCAGAAGAATGTGTTGTTGAGATTCACCGGATCGAAGACGTCGGCAAGCACCGGAGTGATCGTACCGTGTCGATACGTGCTGGTCATCGTCAGCGTGATCAGGTGTTCCCAGCGGCGGATGTTGTCGCCGTCGCCGACGATGCGAGCATTCTGCTGACGCTCGATTTGACCGGCATGTGCGCCGCTCGCCCAACGGCCAATCGGCCCGAAGTAGGGATTCTCCGCGGTGCCGGCGTTACCACGCAGCAAGTCGACATGGCCGCCGGTGGTGTAGGTCCAGAAGAATTGGCCACTGAACACCCACGGCGCTTCGGCGTTGAGGCGCCGGATCAACGTCGGACGGTCGAATCCGAGCATGCCGGCCCAGACGTCGCGCTTGGTGAACCCGAGCGGGGCATAGGGCAACTGTAGCAAAGGGAGATCCTTCCCATTGAGCGTCGTGCGTACCAGCTTGTCAGGCTCGATGCTTTGAAATGGCGAGCCCATGACGTACGCGGTTTCCATGCGGAACGACGTAGCGGTGAATTTGCGCTCGAAGTACTTCAGCGTCATGCCGAAAATGTGCATGTAGGGGTGCACGACCTTGGCTTTGACGTTCACCGGATAGGCCGCGTACGCCGCCGGATCGTTGATATCGGGTTGGTAGGATCCTACCGAAGTGGCGCCGAAGCCGGGCAGAGCCGGCAGGTCGATGCTCTCGACACGTAACGCAAACGGTTGCGCGGCGCCGACGTTGCGTCCGCGGCCGTAGAAGTAGTTGGCTGTGGCCTCAATACCTTGCGGCGTGGTGACGTGGACACGCGTACCAATTTCGCTGGCTTCGGCTGGGTTGCGGCGAAAGTCGCCACGACGGTCGCTCGTTCCCTGCAGGTTGATCTGCGGTGAATAGAGGGCGTTGGTGATCGGATCGAACTGGACCTGCCCCTGCCGCAACGGGTTCGGAATGGGCAAGGCCCATGGTCGCGGCAGGTAGTCGGCGATGATGCCGGGTTCGTAGTCCCCCGGGTTGTAGACAACTTCCGTCGAGACGTCGGACAACACCCCGACCTTGCCGACATTCCAGATGCCCTTGAACAGCCAGAGCGGGACCCGGATGTCGTCCCATGCCGGCTCCTGATGCATGTGCCAGCGCAGGTCGAGCGGGTTCCAGATGTCCATCAAACGGAAATGGTCGGACTCACCCCAAACCACCTGCTGGCGACCGAGACGCAAGCTGATCGGAACATCGCTGAAGCTGAAGTCGAGATAGGCTTCGCGCAAGTCATTTTCGAACTTCAGATGGTCGCGCTCGCGGCGCGACAGGCGAACGATGTAGCCGCCGACCAAGTCGTCGGTCCGTTCTTGTCCATGCTGCAGGTCGCCGGGCGCAATGTCGTAGAAGCTGTCGTAGACGCCGCGGTACGACAACGTCAGGCGCGACGCCGAACCGAGCGAGAAGGGCCGCTCCCCGAGGATTTTTCCATCGCGCAACCAATCCCACTCGGCGCGCAAGCGAAATGTATTGCGATTCTGCACCAGTTGAAAATGTTCGATATCCGCGTGGCGCAAGAGAGTCTGGCTTTCGACGTTGCCGGTCAACTGCATCGATGCCGGCAGGCCCAACACCGCAAAGGGTACGCTGCTGAACGCCAGTAGTGCCACGGCGACGCGGAACGATCCGACGAGCAGCGATCGTTGCATGGCGGCTTCACCCCTCGTTCGGGAAAAAGGAGCGAGTCCCATGCCACGTTACGGACGCGCCCTACAGGGAGTCTGCGGGTGCGCAGCGGCGGTTCGCTTCCGATCGATGAGAGCAAACGCCCGTCCGTTCTCGCCGCTATGCAACTTCGCGCGCCTCGAGCCGCCCCAAGAGTCACCGCTCTTGCGGCATGTGCATTGCTCCTTTGCTTTTCGCCATGAGCTGGGCTCGCAAAGGGTCAGCACTGGCGCTGGTCGTGGTGATGGCGCTCGCCCTCTCGCCCGACGCCAGTCGAGGCGCCGACGGTGACGCCTTGGCGCTGGTGCGCGGCATGTTCAATCAGGCGCGCATCTCGTTCTTCGCCAAGATGAAGTTGTCGGCGCCCGGAGGACTGGTGCGTGAGATCGAGGTCAGCCACGCGCAGAATGGCCACGGCAGCATGACCTACATGGAGATAACGTCGCCCTACATCCTCAAGGGCACGCGCTTCCTGTCATTCGACAACGACAACGCGGCCGACGAGCACTTCACCTATGTGCCGGCGGTGCGGCGCAGTGTCGAGGTGCCGCAGTGGACTCTGGAGCAGCCGTTCCTCGGTTCCAACTTCTACATGATCGACATCACCGAGCCAAAAATGGACAAGTTCTCCTACCGTAGTGTCGGTGAAGGCGAGGTGAGCGGTCGTTCCTGCCGCAAGGTCGAGAGTATTCCGAGCGACAGCGAGTATCCCTACGGCCGAATTGTGTACTGCATCGATCCGAACATCTGGATGAGCGTGTTTACGGAGTTCTACGATCGCCAAGGACAGCTATTGAAGGTCTGGAAGCCGACGCGCCTGGAGCAGGTCGACGGCGTGTGGACGCCGCTGCATCAGACGATGGAAGACGTGCAAACGAACACCAGCTCGGAGTTCGAGGTCCTGGAGATTCACCAGCACGCCCAGTTTCCGGAGCAGATCTTCACCAAAGCCTACCTCGATCGTTGAGTCGATGTTGCGCCGGGCATCGTTCCTCGTGTAGCGGTGGCTCCATTCATCGGATACGCCGCAGGAGGAAAGAGCCATGCCCATGCCGTTGGAAGGAATTCGCGTCATCGATTGGACGATCTGGCAGCAGGGCCCGGTATGCTCGGCGATGCTCGGCGACCTCGGTGCCGACGTCATCAAGATCGAGCAGCGCGACAGCGGCGACCCGGGTCGCGGCATGCTCAAGATGAGCGGCGTCGACCTCACCGACCGGCCGAACTTCTACTTCGAAGCCAACAACCGTAACAAGCGCAGCCTGACGCTCGACCTCAAGAAGCCCGAGGCTTTGGAGATCGTCTACAAGCTGGTCGAGCGTTCGGATGTCTTCGTGCAGAACTACCGCTTCGGCGTCGCTGAACGCATCGGGCTGGGATACGACAAGCTGAAGCCGCACAACCCGAAGCTCATCTACGCCAGCGCCACCGGCTACGGTCCGGAAGGTCCGGAGCGCGGTGATCCGTCGTTCGATCAAATGGGCCTGGCGCGCTCGGGGCTTATGCTGGCATGCGGTGAGCCCGACATGCCGCCGTTGCAAGTCGCCGGCGGCATCGCCGATCAGATGGGCGCGATCATGCTGGCCTATGGCGTGATGACCGCGCTGCTGGCGCGCGAGCGTTTCGGCGTCGGGCAGGAGGTCGACGCGTCGCATCTCGGCAGCATGATCTGGCTGCAAGGGCTGAGCGTGGCGGCGCGCTGCATGATGGGCTTTGCCATCCCGCGCATGCCGCGCAAGTACGCCAACAACCCGCTGTGGAATCACTACCAGTGCGGCGACGGCCGTTGGTTGTGCCTCGGAATGCTGCAGCCGGATCGTTACTGGGCCGACTTCGTGCGAGTGCTCGGTCGCCCCGAGCTCGCCGACGACGAGCGTTTCGCAAACATCCGCGTTCGTGCTGCCAATGCCGCGGCGGCTATCGAGATCCTGGATGAGGTGTTCGCTACCAAGCCGCGCGACGAGTGGTTGAAGGTCCTGCGTGCCGGCGGCGATTTCATCTTCACCATCGTCAACAGCGTCGACGAGCTGCCCGGCGACCCGCAGGTGCAAGCCAACCAGTACATCACCGACTTCGAGCACCCGCAGTTCGGCAAAGGGCCAGTGGTCGGCATGCCGTTGCGGCTGAGCCAGACGCCCGGCTCGATTCGTAGGCCGGCTCCGGAGTTTGGCCAGCACACCGAGGAGATCCTCACCGAGCTGCTTGGCTACTCTTGGAATGAGGTTGGCAAGCTGAAGGAGAAACAAGCCATCTGAATCGGCAGGACCCGGCGAATCAATTCGCGGGCGAACACGACACCAAGTCGCCCTGCGGCGACTTCACTCCCCCCAAGACGGAACCGGACGAGTTCGATCCTTGCGTGTGTCGGCCCGGACCGTATTGTCGTAACCTTAGGCTTCTCCAAGGCCGTAGCGTTGCTTCACCCACTCAATCGCCTGCTCGCGATCGATGAGGGTTCCTTCCAGCTGACCATCGACGATCGCGTTGAGGATTTCTGCAAATGCCGGCCCGGGCTTTAGACCGAGCTCGATCAGATCACGGCCGCGCAACAACGGCGGCGGTTTGATCTGCTCGGCGCTGAGCTCGGCGAGCTTTTGTTCGCAGAACTCGACAGCACTCAGGTCCTTGTTCGAGGCCATCGCATCGAGGCGCGCCAGTGCTAGGAGCTCGCGGATACCGTTGCTGGCGAGGAAGCGTTTGAGCGTGCTCAGACGCATCTCAGGCGCGTTCACATGGCGCAGGTGATCGCGGACGAGATAGGCGACGCGGTCCCAGGTTTCACGACTACGCCGCAGACGCTGGCAAACGGCCACAGCCATGTCGGCACCGATCTCACAATGACCATAGAAGGTGATGCGCTTTTCGCCGGCTACCGCCGTCGTTGGTTTGGCGACGTCGTGCAGCAAGGCGCCGAGGGCCAGGGATTCCGTCGGCTGGTCGAGCTGCTCGAGCAAACCGAGGGTATGGACGAAGACATCGCCTTCGGGATGAAAGTCGGGCGACTGCTCGACTCCGTGCAGGGCGTCGACCTCCGGCAGGACATGCGGCAGAAGTCCGCTGTCATCGAGAAGCTCAAAGGCACGCCGCGCACTGCCGGCCCGGCTCTCGGTCAGCATACGAACAATCTCATCACCGATGCGCTCCCAGGCGATGTCCGTAATCGACGCGGCGGCGGCGCGAATCGCCGCAAAGGTTGCTGGGTCGATGGTGAACCCGAGCTGGGCCGCAAAGCGGACAGCGCGCAGCATGCGCAAGCGGTCTTCCTTGATACGTGCGGCGGCATCGCCGATGGCACGAATGATTCCCGCACGCAGATCCGCCTGACCGCCGACGTAATCGATGATTTGATCCGTGGTCGGATCGAGGAACATGCCGTTGATGGTGAAGTCGCGGCGTTGCGCATCTTCTTGCGGCGAGCTGAAGCGCACACTGACGGGGTGGCGTCCGTCGACGTACGCGACGTCGGCGCGAAAGGTTGCGACCTCCACCGGCTGCTCGTCGTGCAGCACCAGCACCACGCCGAACTGCGCGCCAACCGGGACCGTGCGCGGAAAGATCTGCTGCACCAGCGCTGCCGGGGCGCTGGTAGCGACGTCGAAGTCCTTGGGCTCGCGGCCGAGCAGTCGATCGCGCACACAACCGCCGGCGAAGTAGGCGGTGTGACCGTCGGCGCGCAGCCGTGCCGCGATGGCATGTGCGGCAGCTTCCTTCGGGCTTCCCATGCCACGATGCTCTCAACCGTGGCACGGCAGGTCAAGCTGTGATGGCCGTCGATTCGACGGTCGAAGGACGCAGCGACTACCCCGCTGAGGAACGCAATGCGACGACGGGGGCGCGGCGTTGACGTTGATTGCGATCGTCGAGGGCGCAGCGGCTGCAGTAGGCGACGTCACCGAGTGCCGGTGCGTGCCAGGCGGTATCCATTCGCTGACCGCATTCGACACAACCGCCACGCGGTCCCGTTGGTAGATGGACGAGCCAGCGGTCGTCGTTGACTAGAACCTGAACCATACCTTTGGTGCGTGTGCAGTAGACAACTTGTTCGGCGAGCAGTTGACGATCGTAAGGGCTGCGGGCGGGCAAGCAGAGTCCGCCACCTTTGTACGACACATGCGCAACACCAGGAGAAAGTCCGATCATTCTTCACCTCCGCTTCGCAAATCAGCGAAAGAGGGAGCAAGCTCGGTGCCGTCGTGAGAAAGGCCTCTGGACTAATTTCGTCCAGCGCGGGTGACTCCGATAGGAGGCAGCTGTCATGTTTGTGTGCCGTCAGGTGCGGCAGCGCTCAGATCAACGTCACTCGAACGAGCAGATGTACTCCGCGCTACCCTGGTCGACGACGACCACGAACGAGGAATTGCCGGCGATTCGGAAATCACTTCCGGCTGTAACAATCTGGAAATCTTTTGCGTCTCCAATGCGTACGCGACACGAGCCGGCGGTGATTTCCATGCGTTCGGGTCCGGCAGTCTTGAAATCAAACGTGCCCGGCAACATCACGCCGATCGTCTTCTTGCTGCCGTCAGCAAAGAAGATGGAATGGCTGACGACTTTGCCGTCGAAATAGATGTTGGCCTTACACTGTACGCGGACGTTTTCGAACTGCGTCGGAAATTGACTGCTCATGAAATCCCTCCCAGCGAGGTCGTGT
>JACQEN010000280.1 GCA_016200585.1 Deltaproteobacteria bacterium | reverse complement strand
GCTGAAGTTCAAGACGTCGAAGGCGATGGGACCGGGCAAGCTCTACACGAACGACGACGACCGCTGGCACAAGCTGCAACGGTGGTGGATCGACCGCATGGTGAAAGGTCTGAGCCCGGTGCGCGAAAAGATCGTGCTCTTTTTGCACACGCATTTCGCTACGGCACGATCGAAAGTCACCGACACGTTGTACATGGCCACGCAGAATGCGTTGTTTCGCGAATTCGCCAACGGCGATTTTCGCGAGCTCGTCAAACGGGTCAACGTCGATCCGGCGACGCTCTGGTGGCTCGACGGTCGGACAAACAAGAAGGGTGCGCCGAACGAGAACTACGGTCGTGAGCTGATGGAGCTCTTTACGCTCGGGGTGTTCGATTTCGCCGGCAAGCGCAACTACTCGCAGTCCGATGTGAAGCAGGTAGCACGCGTGCTCACGGGCTGGCGTGTGCACGAGGCCAACGGCCATATCTCCCCGGAATTCCGGTTCACCGACCGTCACGACAAGAATGCAAAGACGGTATTCGCGGCGGATCCAACCGAAACGCCGAATCAAAATGCCGCCAATGTGTTCAACGAACCGGCCAATACCACCGACGAAGGCTTGGCCACCGATGAGCATCGGCGGTTGGTCGACGCAATCTTCAGCCACATCGACACCGAAGGGCGGCCGACGGCGGCGCGCCATATCGCGCGCAAGGTCTGGAAGTTCTTCGCCTACGATCCGGTCGTCGACGCCGGAACGGCGCGCACCGATCTGTCGCTCATCGACGATCTCGCGGACGTCTTCGTCGCCAACGGCTACAGCCTGACGGAGCTGCTGCGCGCCGTCTTCCTGCGCCAGGAGTTCTATTTCGATCCGACGCGGACGGTGAAGAGTCCGGTTGAATATGTGACAGGAACTCTGCGGATGCTGCGCGCCAGACTGGCCGGCGATACCAAGCTCGTACTCGGCGACGATGGCACGACCACGTTCCCCGGCATGTCGACCATGAGCCAGGAGTTGTTCAACCCGCCCGACGTCTTCAGCTGGAAGGGCAACGAAGCGTGGATCACTACGCAGGCGTTGCTCAAGCGCTTCGAGTTCGGCCGCTCACTTTCGGAGCGCGACAAGGGAAGGAAAGACCCCTTCAACAGTCACCTAGCCAACGACATCGGGTTCAATGTTTACTCGTACCTCGATCTCGCGGAAACGAGACGCGCCGCGGTTGTCGACCGCTTTCTCAAGCTCCTCGGACCGCTGAATGTCGATACGGCAACGCACAATGAACTGGTCGCCTGGCTCGGACCCGCCGATCCGATTGATCTCACCGATACGACCTTCGTCCAAAAGCGCGTTCGCGGCTTGCTCAACCTGATCTTCACCTTGCCGCACTACCACGTCCATTGAGCCGCCCGCAGACGTGAGGAGATTGCGATGATCGACCGACGACAGTTTCTGAAATCCACGCTGGCCGCCTCCGCGGCAATATCGCTTCCCAACATTTGGTTGCGAGCCCGCCAAGCCAGCGCCTTGGAAGTTTGCGAGCAGGGCGTCAACCTCGTTCTCATCCAGCTCGACGGCGGCAACGACGGCCTCAATATGGTTGTCCCGTTCACCGATGGCACGGGCCAGAATCGTAGCGTCTACCAGGCTGCGCGGCCCTACATTGCAGTCCCGCAAAGCGAGCTTGGTCTGACACAGATCGGCAATGACCCCCTGCACAATGGCCAGCTGGCGTTGCACCCGCACATGGACGCGCTGAAGGGGCTCTACAGCTCGGGAAACCTCGCCGTGGTGCTGTCGGTGCAATACAACAACCCGAGCCTTTCGCACGACGTGTCCAAGTCGATCTGGTACCGTGCCGACCCGCCGCTCACCGGCGCCGGCAGCGGCTGGATAGGGCGAACGCTCGATTCGTTGTGCACCAGCCAGCCGTTGGCCGTGCCGGCGGTCGACGCCAATTCGCAGCTCAGCCCGCTGTTCTACGGCAACACATCGGTGCTCGCATTCGGCAGCATCGGCAGCCTCAATTTTCCCACCAGCCACTTTCTGAGCTCCGCCGAACGAACGGAGTACAAGGGACACTTCACGAATATCTACAGCGCTGCGCTGAACAACGGCCCGAACTTCCTGGCACCACTGGGCTCCGCCGGCTACGCCGCCGCAAGCAAGATCGACGATTACAAGACCATCAGCCAAGCGCAGTCGCTGCACCTCAACGATCTCATTGGCGGCACGACGAGCGGCGGTGGACAATTCGCCGTACCCGGCGTGCGCCAATCGTATAGCCTGGCGAACCAACTGCGCATGATCTTCGGCTTGATGCGCGGCAAACAACCCGGGAATGTGCCGCTTGGCTGCCGCATCTTCCGCGCCAGCATCGGCGGCTTCGACTCGCACGGGAATCAGGGAAACCATGTCCCTCTTACCACCAAAACGTTGGCGCAGAAGGTCACGGAAGGTTTCCAGGGTGAGTACCACGGCCAGCTGATGCACCGCCTCGACAAAGCGATCGGCGCGTTCTGGCAGGATCTCGTCGACCAAAACATGCACGGCAATACCGTGTTGATGACCTTCACCGAGTTCGGACGCCGGATCGATGAGAACGGTACGCACGATACCGATTCGGGGACCGATCACGGCACCGCCAGCCCGATGTTTGTCATCGGTCCAACGGCCGCCCAATCGACCGCGGCCGCACACCTCGGCGGCGGCATCCACAGCGCGCACGCCGAGCTCGACCACCCAAACAACGACGGCAACATGGTCTATCAGCTCGACTTCCGCCACGTGTACGGCGACATCCTCAACAAATGGCTCGGGGTGCCTTTGAGCACCACCAATTCGTTCCTCGGTGCCGGAGGGTTCACCTACTCTCCACAGGGTATCCTGGTGTAGCGCGGGTGCAGAATCGATTGGCGTCGGGCTCGTCTGGGGCCCTGTGCCGTGCCGGGCTAACCGCGTTCGTCGCTGCGGGTCGGTCCGCTGACGGAGGCGGCGCTTAGAGCAACGGCAGGAACTTTGTCTCGTCGACGCCGTGAACCGCACACAGCCCGCCGACGCTGCGCAACAAGGAATCCAAGTCGCCCGCACGAAGGATTCCCGAGCCCACGTACTCGGCCTCAAACCACGTGCTCGACAAGAAGAAGCGGCGCGCGTCCGCAACGGCGCTGAGCAGCAAGTATTGGTACTCGTACGCGTAGCGTGCCAGGCGCTGGAACAAGGCGGCGGGTGAGGCATTGACGCTCAGGCAGTAGATGTTGTTGCGCACGTAGGTCTCCATCTCGTTTCGACTCAAGTAACGCCGCGCCAGGAGGTTGGCCTGGTAGTCGGGCATACGCGTCAGAGGAATCGCCGCCAGGCCGCGACCGTAGCTGCCGTGCCGTGCGGCCAGCCGCTGCAGCTCGTTCGACGCCAAGCCGCGCGCCGCCGGCGGCGCGTCACGCACAATCTGTTCGAACCGCTCCGTCAAAGCATCGATCAGAGAGTCACGTTCCGCTCGCCTGGCGGCGGCGACCGGAACCCAGCCGGCATCGACCGCCAAATGTCCCCACTCGTGGATCGTACGCGCACCGAGCATCCAGCGCTCGTACGGTGGCGCCGGTACGCGCAAGCGTTCCATGTCCGGCTCGAGCAGATTGTAGGCAATCGATCGACGCTCGCGATGCATGTAGGTCAGCCCGCTCTGCGTCGTGTCGCAATGAACCGGCGGCAGACCTTGCGGGTCGGTCAACGATCCGAGGAAACGTCGTGAATGCCGGTCGAGGACGTCGAGGTCGGCTCGTAGACTGCCGGCAACCTCGGCGGCGATTCCCGCAACCGCCTTACGTACGGCGTCGACCTGCCCTGGCGCCGCCGGATCCCAGAGCAGCCTTCCGTCCGCACCGGTGATGAGAGCCTGCGGAATTGCCTCTCGCAACCACGCGCACAGCTCGCCGCCGTGATCGCGCCCGCGTCTCGCGTAGGCGGCGTGAAACGCATCGAGGCTGGCCTGAGCTGCGTGGGCCCACCGCCGCAGCAAACCGTCGAGTCGAGGTTGGCTCGAGCGCGGCACCAGGAGACCGGTTAACGGAACAGCGCTCAACGGTTCGGCGGAAACGATGGGCGGCGGCTTGAGCGTGGTGTCATAGAGGTTACGGATCCACGGTAACGCCTCGGCAATCGCCCGAAACCCAGCCGCATCGGGGCGTGCCGAGAGACGACAGCCGGCGGCGAAGTCGGCCACCGCTGCGTCGTCGAGCACCAGCCAGTACCCCAGGTTTCGCAGCACAGCTTGGGTTACGTCGCGCACCAAGCCCATGCGTTCCATGTGCAGGAAGAGATAGGCCGACAACTCGAGGCTCGATTTCTGCGGGTCGAAATCGCTCTGGTACAGCAGCCAGGCGGAGTTGTTGAACGGCTGGAAGTAGGGCCGGACACGCGCCCCGGCTGTGATGATGCAGCAATGCTGCAGCCGAGGTGGTGGCCAACGGCGCGGATCGCGTTCCGCGAGTCGCTTGGCGCGCTCCCAATAGCGCCCAAACGCCTTGTTGAAGCGGTCGTTCCAAGCCGCCGGTATGCCGCGGCGCTCCTGCAGACAGTCCTGGAATTCCAGGCTCATGCCACTGGACGACAGGTGTTCGATCGG
The DNA here is from genome assembly GCA_016200585.1 of Deltaproteobacteria bacterium. GTDB lineage: Bacteria > Desulfobacterota > Binatia > HRBIN30 > HRBIN30 > JACQEN01. The sequence continues at coordinate 9,990 of JACQEN010000280.1, read as the reverse complement.
GACGACGAAAAGCTCATCGTGCGCGAAATAAAAGTCGGCCAGCTGCATCACTTAGTCGATTGACGTTCCTTGCGAGTTATTTCATTGTGACCCGACCTTCAACCCGCACATGCGAGCCGCAACCGTCCTACTTCTGACCTCGGCAATCGCCACGATTGCAGCTTCCAATCCGCTCTATGCCAACTCGGGAGGTATCACCACCTTCTCCGGCAAGAGCGGTCCCTTGGTGATCTGCAACGTTTGTCATACGGGCGGGGTTGCTCCGGCTGTCGGGTTCAGCGGCCCGGCGAGCTTGAATTCCGGCGACACCGGCACGTTCACGTTTACAGTGATTTCGAGCAACCCCGACCTACAAACCGCTTCCGGCGTCAACATCGCCGCCAGCGCCGGCACGCTGGCTGTGTCCGGTTCCGGTACGAAGTTGGTGGGCAGCGGCGCCACCGCGGAGATTGTACACAGCGCGCCGCGAGCCAATGACGGCAATGGACAGGTCGACTGGACCTTCAAATGGAAAGCGCCGGCAGCGGCGGGAAACTATATCCTGTACGGCGCAGGAAACAGCGTGGATCGCAGCAACACAGTGAATGGAGATGCAGCCGCTGCCGCCGTCTGGTTCGTTGCGGTTGGCAGCGTGACTCCCCTTCCCACGTACACGACAACGGCACCTCCGATGTCGCCGAGCGCGACAGTCAGCCTCAGCACGACGCCTACCAGCACCGTGACGTCGTCGCCCACGACGTCGGCGATTCCGGCGGCGACAGCAACGGTTACGCCGAGCCCAACAACGCCACCGACCCCGAGCCTGACCAGCCAGCCGTCCGAGACCGTGCTTCCCTCGCCGACGCCGACTCAAAGCCTCCTCCCTCAGGCAACGGCAACCGCGACAGTGACGAGTCCTCCAGAACCAACGGCGAGCGCTTCTCCGAGTGCAACTCCCAGCCGCAGCCCGCTCCCTTCATTCAGTCCTGCCTCTACACCAACCCCAGCTCAGAATGGCGATGCCAATTGCGACGCGGTCGTCAGCGCCGCGGATTTGACTGCCGTCGCATCGTCGATCGGTCAGGCCCCGATCTGCGGCAACGATCTGAACGGCGACGGCCTCGTCACCGTAGAGGACGCGCTGCAAATGGAGTCTCTGCTGTTCGGCGACGTCCCGTGATGCCGCCGTAGCGGCAGCCGGCATGCTTACCCCCGCCCCCAGGGGAAAACGCGACCGCCGCTACGGCGACCTCGGCGGTGCAGCGACGGCGCTACACCTCATCCCACAGGATGTTGTCGGGCGGTTGCGCGTCCGAAAGATCGTCCGAACGTGGCGGCCAGCGATCGAACGAACCATTGTCTTTCAACGGGACAATCACTGCGGCTTCACGCCGCCGGCTGCCCTTGGAAATCGATGTCACTACGCCACTGCGAGCACCGAGCCCGCTGCCGCGCAGTTTGCGAAGGGCACGAATCTCCATCCAGCGCCGCGAAGATTCCGGAGGCAGGTCGAGGTCGCCAGCACGTTTCCCCAGCTCCAGGCGCTCGTGCAGGCCGAAGCGTTCGATCAAGATCGCTTGCTCGGCAAGCGACAGCGACGTCATCGCCTTGCGAACCTCACCCAGCAACCACTTCTCGTCGCGCACCTGAAACATGAAGACATTTACCCAGATGCGACGCGAACCCTCAATTCGGGGACTTCCTGTAGGCAGCTAGGGGTTTCCCCGTAGGCAACTGCGCGTCGTGGGCAAGTTGCAGCAGCGCCGCAACGGTGCTGACCTTGAGTTTGCGCATCAACTGAGCGCGGTGCACCTCGACGGTTTTCTCGCGGATGTTCAGAACGTCGGCGATGACCTTGTTCGACTTTCCTTCGACGATCAGGTCCATCACTTGCTGTTGCCGCGGGCTCAGGCGCTCCAGCAACGCAACGGCGCGCGCTCGCCGGCCATCCGCTTCGCGCTGCTGCAGATCGAGCGTCAACGCTTCCTTGACCTGATCAACCAGCGTCTGATCGTCGAACGGCTTTTCGAGGAACTCCACCGCGCCGCGCTTCAACGCCCGAACCGCGGTCGATACCTCTCCGTACGCCGTGATGAAGATGATCGGGATCGTGACGCCTCGCTGATTGAGCTCGTCCTGGAGTGCCAGACCGCCCATCCCGGGCATACGCAGGTCGAGTACGACGCAGCCCGGCTCGCTCGCTTCGTAGCTCGCAAGAAATTCCTCGGCCGTCGAAAAGGTACGGCACGGCAAGCCAACCGACTGCAGCAAGAAGCACAGCGATTCGCGCATCGATGCGTCGTCGTCAACGACGAACACGGTTGATTCAGTGGACATATTCCTGCGCCTCGCCGGCTATCGGCAGGGTGAAGGAAAGGCACGCCCCACCCCCTTCGTTGGGTCGCGCCTGCAACCGCCCGCCGTGTGTTTCAACGATCGACCGGCTGATCGACAGCCCCATTCCCAAGCCGTTCGATTTGGTGGTGAAAAACGGCTCGAAGATGCGTTCGCTGCCAACCTCGGGTAACCCGCCACCGGTGTCGCGAACCTCAACCGTCGCCACAGCACCGTCGCAGCGCGTCGACACAAACAGCTGGCGGCGGCCGTTGTCGGCATCGCGAATTGCATCCAGACCGTTGCGAATCAGGTTGAGAATCACCTGTTCGATTTGTACGCCGTCACCGAAGATCCGAATCGGCTCGGCGCTGAGATCAACCTCGACCCGCACCGACAGATCGTGGGTATCACCCTCAAAAAACAGCAAAGCGTCACCGACCAGGCGGTTGAGATCCATCATGTCGCGCCGTGGCGGTTCCTTGCGCACCAGCTGTCGTAAACGGCGGATGATCTCGCCGGCGCGCAGAGCCTCCTCACCGATGCGATCGATGGCCGCGCGCACGACGGGATCGGCCTGCGTACCGGCATCGAGGCGACGAACGCAACCCTTGGCGTAATTCACGATCGCCGATAGCGGCTGATTGATTTCGTGGGCCAGACCGGCCGCCATTTCGTTCATCGTCGTCAGACGAAGCATGTGCGCCAATTCCGCTTCGCGTTCGCGCGCTGCTGCTTGCACCAGCTTGCGCTCGGTAATGTCGAAGGCGGTGCCGAGTACGGCCGGGCCATCCTCGAACTGAAAGCGTGCTCCGGTGAAATCCACCCAACGGGTCGACCCATCCTTGCGCTGGATCATCACTTCATAGCGGCTTTCGACATCCTCGCCGCGCAGTCGCGCACTTCCACGGTCGCTCACCATGTTGCGGAAGTCCGGATGGATGACCTCCCAGAACGACATGCGTTGCAACTCGGCGCGCGAGTAGCCGGTAATCGCTTCAGCCTCGGAGTTCACATAGCAAAGCGCGGTCCCCTTATAGATGAAGATTGCTGCAGCCACCGTCTCCGCCAATGTACGGAAGCGCTCCTCGCTGCGCCGCAGCTCGTCTTCGGCGCGCTTGCGGCCGGTGATGTCTTGCACCTGCGACACCAGATAGCGCGGCCGACCTTCGACGTCGCGCAAGAGCGAAACGCTGACCAGCGTCCACACGATTCTGCCGTCTTTGTGAAGCAAGCGGCGTTCTGCCTGGTAGCTGCGTATCTCTCCGGCAAGCAAACGGCCGCGATCGTGCTCGCTCGCCGTATGGTCGTCGGGATGAACCATCGATGCCGCGGTTTTCCCGAGCAGACGACTACGATCGTAGCCGACGACCCGGCACAACGATTCGTTGACCTGCACTACGAACCCGTCGAGATTCAACAAGGCCATCCCGAGTACCGCCGACTCGAAGGCTTGATGGAAGCGTTCCTCGCTGTCGCGCAACGTCGCGTTTGCCTCTTCGAGCTCGCGCTGTTTCTGCGAAACTACCCGTCGCTGTTCGACGAAGAGCCGGTCCATGAGAAAGCTGACGGCGATGCCGCTGACAACAAAGAGTAGGTCGCGCTCGGCGGAAATCCTGATCCAAGGCTGGTACAAGGCTGTGGCCGAGATCATCGACACCAACGTGCAAACGACACCCGGCCCAAACCCGCCGTACCAAACACTGAACAAGATGGAGCCGAAGGAGGTCAGAAAGGTGCTTTGGATGATGATCGGCCCCAAAGCTATTTTGAAGGCTTCGGCGGTGAGGCTCGCAGCAACCGCTACCGCATACGGCCGTGGTCTCCTGATTGGTGTGACGGTGGACAAGCGAACCCCTTTGATGGCCCTACTCGACCTCAATCGGGTGCCTCCGTCAAGGCAAACGCCAGCGCACAAACCGGCGTGGCAAAGCCGCTTCAGGCCCCGAGCCCGGCACGGACAGGCAGTACCACCGGCAACAGCCGCTGCCGCCGCGACCGTTTGAGCTCTTCGAGTTGGGCACGCGCCGCCGCGGTTGCCTCGGCTTCGCGAATGGCGCCGAGGCGCTGCTCCAGATCCGTATCGCCGAGCTCACGACTCATCTCAGTTTCGGTAACCAAACGGTTGATGTGCTCGCGCACCGACTCGAGTGCGCGGATATCGGCATCCGCCGACAAGCCCTGCAACGTTTCATGAAATCGTAGCCGCGCTTGAGCATTGGCGAAGCGCGCCAGCATGCGGACCTTCTCCTCGCGCAGCCGCACGATGTCGTTCTGGAAGGTCACCAGGTTCTTCTTTGCCGCCTCGGCTTCGCCATGGATCTCCGCCAGCTCGTTGGTGATGCGCTCGATATCGGCGCTCAAAGCATCGCAGCGACTGATCAGCGCGATCGCTGCCGTGTCGTCGTCGCCATCGACGGCAACCTCCAACTGTCGCTTCAGACGATTGCGCTCGCCGGTCTTCACGTCCAGCTCCTTGGCCAGCTTGCTGCGCATGTACAGCACGCCGGCGGCGGCCTCGCGCAACTTGCCGTACTGGGTCAGCCGCTCTTCGATCGCCGCCTCATATACCGCAGCCGGGTTTGAATGCTCGCGCCGTCGCATCCAGCCACCCAGGGCGCCGCGCAGCAGGTTGTAAAGACGGGTGAAGATTCGCATGATCGGTTCTCCCTTCTTCGCCAGACGTGAGGCGTGAGACGCAAGCGGCGTTTCTCGCGCTACGCCTCGCCGTCTACCGTGATTCCCAGCTCGCGCATCTTCTGTTGAAAGTTCTGCCGGTACATGCCGATCTCTTCGGCCGCCTTGGTGATGTTGCCGCCATTGCGACGCAAGGCCTGCGTAAGAAAATCGCGCTCGAATGCTTGGACGATGTGATCCTTGGCTTCGCGAAACGACGACGGCATCCCGTCGATCGTGGCGGCCGGGGCGTCGACCTGCAACGACAGCTGTTTGAGCTCACCCTGAAAGAGATCGGCGGGGCCGATTTCATTTCCCGGAGACAGTAGCAACGCCTGCTCAACCGCCGAGCGCAACTCGCGTACATTCCCGGGCCAGCTGTGAGCCACGCAGGCTTGCAGAGCTTCCGCCGAGAGCGGTTTCGCCGGACGATGAAAATGATCGGCAGCTCGTTTGAGAAAGTGCTCGACCAGCAACGGGATATCTTCGCGGCGTTCTTGCAGCGGCGGGATCACGAGCTCGACGACGCGCAGCCGGTAGTAGAGGTCCTCGCGGAAGCGCCCGGCACGCACCGCTTCCTCGAGGTCATGGTTGGTGGCTGCAATGAGGCGCACGTCGACTTTGATCGCTTGATTGCCGCCGACGCGTTCCACTTCTTTCTCTTGAATGGCGCGCAGCAGCTTGGCCTGGGTCTCCAGCGGCATGTCGCCGACCTCGTCGAGAAACAGCGTGCCGCCGTCGGCAGCCTCGAATTTGCCCTCACGGCGCGCCACCGCCCCCGTAAACGCGCCCCGTTCATGACCGAACAGCTCGCTTTCCACCAGCTCACGGCTGAGAGCGGCGCAGTTCATCTTGACCATCGGCTTCGAACGACGCGGGCTGCGGTAGTGCAGCGCGTTGGCCACCAGCTCCTTGCCGGTGCCGCTTTCGCCGCGAATGAGAACCGTGACGTCGGTGTCGGCCACCTTCTCGATATTGTCGAAGACGCGGCGCATGTTCTCGCTGCGGCCGACGATCTGCTCGAAGCCGTAGCTGTCTTGCACTTGCCGCAATAAGCGCCGGTGGTCGCGCTTCAACAAGGCGTTTTCCATCGCCTTGCGCACGACGACACGCAGCTCGTCGTTGTCGAACGGCTTGGGCAGATAATCGGAGGCGCCGAGCTTCATCGCTTGAACGGCGGTCTTCTCCGAACCGTAGGCGGTGATCATGATGACCGCGAGATCGGGGTCGACGGCGCGTGCCCGCTCGAGGACCTGCATACCACTGATCCCACCCATGCTGAGGTCGCTGACGACGACATGGAAGTCGCCGGTCTCGATCTTACGCAGCGCCTCTTCGCCGCTGTTGGCGGTCTCGACGTGGTAACCTTCCTTCGACAGCACCGCTTTCAAGGCAAGCACCATCGCCTTCTCGTCGTCGACCACTAAGATGCGTCCGTTCATTGTGGAACCCATTCGGAAATCTGACGTTCTGTCGTTTCGCGCACTGACGGCTTTTCGTTTCTAGTGCAGCAACGGCAGGGTGATGACGAACTCGGTACCGCGGCCTTGCTCGCTGAGCACATCGATCGTTCCCTCGTGGGCTTCGACGATCTTCTTGGAGATGGCCATGCCCAGGCCGGTACCTTTCTCTTTGGTCGTGAAAAACGGGTTGAAGATCTTGTCGATCTTGTCGCCGGCGATGCCGCAGCCGTTGTCGCGAACGCGCACCGTCGCTCGCGGCCCCTTGGCGCCGTTACTGCCGTTTTCGATGAAGAGCTCGATACGGCGGTTTTCGGGAATTGCTTGCAGAGCGTCGATGGCGTTGTCGATGATGTTGGCGAACACCTGGCGCAACTTTTCGGCGTCGACCAGTCCGGAGGGGCCGCCGATGTAATTGCGCTGCACGACGACCTTGGCGCTGTCCAGCTTGGCGCGCATCTGCGTCAGGGAAGAGTCGACGACGCTGGCCAGGTTGGCGTTGGCGAAGTTGTAGTCTTCTTCCTTGGCATACTTCAGCAGGTGTGAGATTCGCCGTTCAACCCGGTCGAGCTCGTCGAGCGCCACCTTGGCATACTCGACGTTTTCCCCCGACATCGGATCTTCACCCATTTGCTGCACCAGGCTCTTGGCAGCGGCGATCGGATTGCGGATCTCATGCGCGATCGAAGCGGAGAGCTCTTCGATGCTCGCCTGCTTCTCGGTTTGCATGAATACCTTCTCGCGCCGCACCTCGCGCTGCACCGCCGGCTCGAAGTAGCGTTGACGAACCATGTGCGAAGCAAACACTGCCATGTAGTGCGAGAACAGCCCGATGCCCCAGCCCAAAGCAGGCCACAGAAACCACGGATAGCTGGTGGTCATGATGTTGATCAGTGCGAGAAACGCCAACACCCCGAGATAGCTCATGAGGTGCATGTAGAAGCCGGCCTCGGCCTTGGCGCGACGGCGAGCTTTGCGAAGCACCTCATCGTCCGTTGCAGTCGTCTGATCGACGGAAGTTTCAGGAGGGCCCGGAGCTTCGGTTCTGACCACGGCGAATCCCAACCGGCGCGCGTGCTTGTCGAGGTGCCGCAAGCGCCGCTCGGCTTGCTTCTCCCAATGGCGGGCATGACGCTCGGCTTGTTTCTGAAATTTGTCGGCCCACTTGTGATTCCATTCGTCGTGCCAGCTCAGCGCTCCCGACGGTTTCAAGCAACTATCCTCCTTCAGGTCGCAGGAGTGGCGCACCGCCTTGAGTCGCCGCAGGCAATGGCGGAACAGCAGGACAGCGACAATGAATCCGATGACGGCCATATCAATTCAACAATGTGACATCCGGCTAGTCGAGAGTCGACAGTCGGCACAATCGAGGCAGCGACTGTTGGCTGTCGACTCGACCCCGGGGAACAACGGAAGGCAGTTCCTGAAGGTCATTCGAATGCGGACTGACTCACCAAATGCAATGGCCGGCGACGCGGCCGAGTCGATACGTTCAACAGAATGCCAACGGTCGAAACCGACAGAGCTATCAGCACCATTGCCCACAGCCCTTCGGCCGGAATTTGCATGATCGCGTCGCTGAATGTGCCACTCATCACCATCGTGTCGATCAATCCCATGGTCGCCTCCTTCGGTGCATTCCTGGACTCACCTAAGGCAACCAGCGTGCCAGATTGTACGCGAACGCCGGGCAAACAGTAAGCGCATCAAGGCGCCGCTGAGTGCAGCCGCCGGGATGCAATCAAAGCGGTGCTGCAGTCGCTGGACTGCGCTGCGTGTCCTCAATTTTTCCTTTGTACGGCCCTGCTGACTTTCGTCGCCGCGGCGTGATAACGGAAGAGCATTCCAATCCGGGGAGGGAACAGATGGTGATCAAGCGCACTTGGTGGGAGAGGTTCGTGCCCCGTCCGCGGACGCAGTGGGGAATCACCGCCACGCTGCTCTTGGCCTTAGCCGCTTGCCGCGGACAGCATGAGGGTCCAGGAACCGTCACCCAGAAGCGCTTGCCGCAAGCCGTCATCAGTGCCCGCGCCGATGCCCAGGCCGGTGTCGCCAAGGCACTCGCCCCGGAAGGCGCGCCGAAGCAGATCCTGTTTGGCGACCTGCACGTCCACACCACCTTCTCCGCCGACGCCTTCATGCGCACCTTGCCGATGCTGCAAGGCGAAGGCGCGCACCCGCCGGCTGATGCCTGCGACTTTGCCCGCTTCTGCTCCGGCCTCGACTTCTGGAGCATCAACGATCATGCCGAGGCGGTCACACCACAGCATTGGAGCGAAACCAAGGAAGCGATTCGCCAGTGCAACGCCGTGGCCGGCGATCCCAGCAACCCCGACGTCGTCGCTTTCCTCGGTTGGGAATGGACTCAGGTCGGCACGACGCCAAAGGATCACTACGGACACAAGAACGTCATCTTCCGCGATACCGGCGACGATCAGGTTCCGGTACGGCCGGTCAGCGCCCTCAGTCCGCAGCTGGTCGGCGCACTCCGCAATCCGGCGCCACTGTGGCAGCGACTCAAGTTCCCGATTCTCGATTGGCCGAACCGCCAACGTTACTTCGACATGGGCAAGTTCCAGGAGGAGAACCGCGACGTCCCCATGTGCCCCGCCGGCGTCGATGTTCACAAGTTGCCCGCCGACTGCCATGAATCGGCACAAACACCTCAGGAGCTTTTCGAAAAGCTGTCGCAGTGGGGCTTCGATACGATGGTCATTCCGCACGGAACGACCTGGGGGTTCTACACCCCCGGCGGCTCGACGATGGACAAGCAGTTGACGGCCACCCAAAACGATCCCAGCAAGCAGTTCTTGATCGAAGTGTACTCGGGCCACGGCAATTCCGAAGAGTATCGCGACTGGCGGCCGGTCACCTACGACGCCAACGGCGAAGAGGTCTGCCCTGCCCCCAGCAAGAACTATCTACCGTGCTGCTGGCAAGCCGGCGAAATCATCCGCAAGCGCTGCGGCGATCTGCCCAAGGAAGAGTGCGAGAATCGTGTCACCGAAGCGCGTAAGAATTTCATGGCCGGCGGAATCGGCGGACATCTGACGGTGCCCGGCGCGACGGTCGACGACTGGAAGGACTGCGGCCAGTGTCGTGACTGCTTCAACCCGTCGTTCAACTTCCGCCCCGCGACCTCGGCGCAGTATGCCTTGGCGATCTCGAACTTCGACGATCCGACAAAGCCGCCGCGGCGTTTTCACTTCGGCTTCATCGCCTCGAGCGACAACCACTCGGCGCGACCCGGCACGGGCTACAAGGAATACGCCCGCCGCATGATGACCGAGACCGTCGGCGCACGCGATGAGAACTGGCGCAGCCGCCTGCTTCCGGAACCTGAAAAGCCGACGGCGCAATCTCATCCGTTCGACATGAACAACACGCACCTGCAGGTGTTTCAGATCGCCGAGACCGAACGTCAGGCATCGTACTTCATGACCGGCGGCCTGGTGGCGGTGCACTCGTCCGGACGCGATCGTAACTCGATCTGGTCGTCCCTGAAGAAGCGCGAGGTCTACGGCACCAGCGGCGATCGCAT
>JACQEN010000296.1 GCA_016200585.1 Deltaproteobacteria bacterium | reverse complement strand
GCCGATCTGTGTGCCGCCTGCATCAAAATGGTCCCGATCATTCGAGAACCCCTTTGCATCGTTTGTGGAATCCCGTTCCATTCCGGAGCCGGATCCAATCACCGATGCGGCAATTGTCTCCGCCGACCGCCGCGCTTTCGTTGCGCGCGCGCTTGCACCACCTATGCAACAACGCAACATGAAACCGGCCCCATCGCCGTGCTGGTTCAGCGCTTCAAATACAATCGCGACGTCAGCCTTGCAGCATCCCTGGGTCGCTTCTTATCAGACCATTCGCCATTCAACTCTTATGAGTATGATGCAATCGTGCCGGTCCCACTCCACGACGACCGCTTACGCTGGCGTGGGTTCAACCAAGCGCTACTCCTGGCTCGAAGGGTCGCCGGCGCTACTCAGGTCTCCGTCGCCCCTTTCCTCCTCGAGCGCACCCGTCCAACGCAACCGCAGGTCGAGCTCGACGAGACCCAGCGTCGCAACAACGTCAAGAACGCCTTCCGAGCGGCGCGTCCTGAACTGATTCGCAATCGCCAGTTCCTGTTGGTTGACGACGTGATGACCACCGGGGCAACAGCCGACGAATGTGCTCGGACTTTGCGAACGGCCGGAGCGCGATGCGTCGACGTCCTCGCCTTGGCGCGTGTCGTCCTCAACTAGTGTTGAGCTAGGCGAAAATGACTGCTTCTGCTCTTGACGATCGCAGCCGGTGGGAAAAGCGTTACGCTGCCGGCATCAGCAACGAAGCGGCGGCGGGGTATCTGGTTCAGCACGCCGATCGGCTCGGCGGTCGCATTCTAGACGTCGCGGGCGGTTCGGGACGAAACGCAATCTATCTCGCGCGGCACGGTGCCTGCGTCGATATCGTCGACATCGCCTTCAATGGGCTCAGCTTCGCCGTCGCTGTTGCAACTCAAGAGCGCCTGCAGTTGCGGGCTGTCCAAGCCGATCTGACAAACCTGCCCTTGCCGCAAAGAACCTACGACGCGATCATCAACTTTCGCTACCTCCAACGCTCCTTATTCGCGTCGTTGCAGGACGCCCTCAAACCGGGCGGCCTCGTTTTGTTCGAATCGTTCCTTATCGATCAACAAAGCGTCGGACATCCGCGCAACCCCGATTTCCTGCTGCAACGTGGTGAGTTGCGTCGCGCCTTTGCGCACTTCGAGATCGTCGACTATTGGGAAGGCCTCACCGACGAGATCCATCCGGCGTACGTGGCTCGCATGCTCGCACGTCGGCCGCTAGTGAGGTGGGATTGAGTTTTGAGATGCCGTGTGACAAGTCCCGCCCGATGATTCGCCGCTCACTCGTTCTTGCTCTGCTACCGCTCGCTTCCCTGTTCGCATGCACTGGTGGCGGTGGCGGCGTTTCCACCCCGGCCGCGGCCGCGTGGTCAAAGTTCCGCCATGACAACAGCAACACCGGACAGGCGAGCGGTCCTGTTCCGACCGCACGTCCGAATGGCCTCCAGCTGACCGTCGATGATGCGGGATCTCCAGTAACCGCCTCACCCGTCATAGCACTCGACGGGACCGTTTACGCAGTCAGCGAGGGGGGGACATTCAAGGCATTCACGGCGGCAGGCGCAGACAAATGGAAGAAGACATCCTGCGACGTCTGCCCCGGTGATCAAGCCCATCAAGCTCTCGGCAAGTTGATAGCTTCTCCAGCGGTGTACACCTATCCCTTCACTCCGACGTTCACCAATGTGATGCTGGCCTCGGCCAGCGCGACCGCTGCGGCCGACGGTTCGGTCGTCACAGGCCGGGTCTACGTTTTCGAAGATACTGGCAGCCAGGCGGTCTGCAAAGCTTGCATCGACCCACGCGACTTCGATGCGCAGATTTCCTACGCTTCGTTCGTTTCGTCGCCGGGTTTCACGACCCATTCGGTGAGCGCATTCATTACCGCGATCATCATCGGGGCCGAGATCACACGCGGCTCGTCGACCTACGGCAAGCTCTATTCGTTCAACATCGATGGGTCGCTGCGCTGGCAGTATCCGCGCACACAGGACCTTCCCAATGGAATTACTTCGGCGCCGGCGATACTGAACGCCTCCGTCTACGCTCTCGATGACGGCGGGGGCATGTATGCCGTATCGCAAGACGGCGTCGAGCTTTGGCGTTCGACCGTCCGCCGCAACCCAACGCAAACTCCGGCACCCGCAGAATCAGCCGAAACAAACCAGCAGAGCAACGTTCACGATCCCGAAGTCGACTTTGCACCCGCGGTGGTCGGAACAGGCGCTTTGATCTACGTCAACACCGTCGACGGTGAGGTCATTGCACTCGACACTTCCAATGGCGCGGAGCGTTGGCGTTACAAGGTTGGTTCGGAGTCGCTGGCCGCGTCTATGGTACTAGGGGTTCAACCGCTCATCGATCCAACACCGACCGCAACGATGAATACACCGACGCCAACGCCAACCCCTACGCCCTCACAACTAGGCGCCGGCACCCCGAGCAGCAATGAAACGGCAATTCCGGTGGCGACGCTTACCGCCAGCCCAACGCCGACGGCGGCTTTTTCCGAATCAACCCTGTTTGCGGTCGCCAAGGATGGTTCGATTGCGATCGTCGAATCGCGGTTCGGCGTACCTGTACCCACCCCGAGCGACAGCGTCGTGGGCATTGAAGACGATGTGTTCGGTTCCCCCGCCCTCACGACAGACGGCTATCTCATCTTCGCTGACAAATGTGGAACGGTCTACGCGATCAACGGCACCACGCTTCAGCCGTACTGGTCACCCTTCCGCCTGAGCGACGCGAAGCCCCCAACTCCGACGCCTGCGCCGGAGCCTCCGCCAACGCCGGCGGCCTGCAGCGTCGGGGTTCGCTCTTCAGTTGCCATCGCCGGTGACGGCACGATCTGGCTTGGAGCCAACGACGGTAAATTGTATCGCTTGGGGATCCAATGAGACTTCAAAGTCTCGCAACAACCCTGGCCGCGTTGCTCCTGGTCGGCGCGATCGCTGGGTGCCACGGCAGCAGCACCCCGACGTGCAGTTTGTCCAACCCAGCCAGTCTGGCAACGTCGAGTTGGCCGAAATCCCGCCACGACCTGCAGAACACGGGTGTCATCGGCAACGTCAGTCTGTCGTCCAACCCGACCGGATCGACGCTGTTCAGTGCCAGCTTCGCGGGGGCGCAGTTCATCGCCTCACCGGTGTTGGGAAATGACGACAAGCGGCTCTACATCGGGACATCTCCCGACGGGGTCTTTTACGCCTTCAACCTGGCCAACAAGACAAACGACTTCACGTTTACGGCGCTCGAAGGGATCACCCAAGCGGCGTTGGCCGCCACGCGCTTCGGCGCCGACGCGGTTTTTTTTGGTGCGGGCGATGGGATCCTGCAGGCACTCGATAGCACCGGAACGGCGCAGCCAAACTTCTGGCCCTTCGGCCTGGGAAACGGGTTGACCACAGCACCGGCCTTCAACGGAATTGACGGCACCGTCTACGCCGCCGGCGGTCCGTTGATCTTTGCGGTCTGCCCGAACGGGATCGAGCGCTTTGGCTACTCCTTCCCTCACAGCGTTCGCTCCACGCCGGGGTTCGGCGCGGACGGTACGGCATACTTCGGCGCGGACGACCGCCTGATCCGGGCCGTCGATTTCAAGGGAGCGCTGCTGTGGACCTTTTCCACTTCCGCCCCGGTCAGCACCGCGGTCATGGTCGGCCTGAGCGCTAGCACACCGCCCCAAACCACGGCGATCTATGCCGTCGACAGCAACGGGTACTTTTACAAGCTCAGCAGCACGGGCCAACTCTTGGTGAGCGCGCAGCTGATGAACAATCTGCTGCCCGTGCAAGTCACAACCGTCTCACCCGCTCTGGTTGTCACAGATAGCTCCGAGCGGCTGTATGTGCTGGGCGACGATGGGACCCTGCTCTCGGTCGATGTCGCGGCGGACGCAGTCACCTTCGCCACATTGTTTTCGGCCGGCTCCCCCGTCCGTTCATCTCCTGCCGTCGCGCACAGCGGTACACGAGACGTCATCGTGTTCGGCGCGGATAACGGCAACGTCTATTTTGTATACAGCGATGCCACAGCACCCGTTGCCGTTGCCGTGGGCGCCCCAATTCAGTCTTCGCCAGCCATCGGCTGCAGGCGCGACTCGAACAACCTCTGCGCCACCGACAACACAGATGGTACGGTGTACATCGGCGCCGATGACGGCAAGATGCAGATGATCAAGTAGAAGCGGGGTTACGGTGGGCGTACGCCAGGGTTTTATCGGTACCGTAGGAAACACGCCGCTCATTCGGCTGAACCGACTCAGCGCTGAAACCGGCTGCGAAATTCTCGGTAAGGCCGAGTTCCTCAATCCCGGCGGCTCGGTAAAGGATCGCGCCGCCCTGTTCATCATTCGACAGGGCGAAGCGTCGGGGGCGCTTGAACCGGGAGGTACGGTCGTCGAAGGCACTGCCGGCAACACGGGCATCGGATTGGCACTGATCGCCAACTCGCGTGGCTACCGCACGATCATCGTCATCCCGGAAACACAGTCACAAGAAAAGATGGACCTGCTGCGTACGTTCGGTGCCGAGGTACGGCCGGTCGCCGCGGTGCCGTACAAGCACGAGAACAACTACGTGAAATTGTCAGGCCGGTTGGCGCAGGAGCTGGGGGGCTTCTGGGCGAATCAGTTCGACAACGTCGCGAATCGTCGCGCCCACTATGAAACCACGGGGCCTGAGATATGGACTCAGACCGGCGGCAAGATCGACGCCTGGGTCGCTTCGACGGGAACCGGCGGAACCCTTGCCGGCACGGCTCTGTTTCTGAAGGAGCGCAAACCCGGAATTCGGGTTGTTCTGGCCGACCCGATGGGAAGCGCTCTGTATAACTTCGTCAAATCCGGCGAGGTGAAGGCCGAAGGCAGCTCGATTACCGAAGGGATCGGAAATGGCCGAGTCACCAAGAACCTCGAAGGTGCACCCATCGACGACGCCGTACAGGTAGACGATCCGTCGGCGCTACGGATGATCTTCCGACTGCTCAAGGAAGAAGGCCTGTACCTGGGCGGTTCCAGCGGTATCAATGTGGCCGCCGCCGCAGTCGTGGCTCGGCAGATGGGGCCCGGACATACGATTGTGACCGCCCTCTGCGATGGTGGCGATCGCTACCGCTCGCGGCTCTACAATCCCGAATGGCTACGCAGCAAGGGCCTTCCCTCCCCCGATTGGCTTTAGGTTCAGACGGTTCCAAGCGCCAACGTCTCACTTTGATTCGGCCGCGCGGCGTACTAGAGGAAATCGACCACGTTTGCAGACAGGAGGGGCTCCCATGGAACAGATTCGATTCGATGACATTGAGAAGCTGAAAACGAAAGTCAGCGACCAGTTCGGCCCTTTTGGATCCGAATTGGAAGTGACCCAGGAGATGATCAACAAGTTCGCCGATCTTACCGGCGACCACCAGTGGATCCATGTCGACGTCGAGCGTGCCAAGCGCGAAAGCCCGTTCAAGCAAACCATCGCCCACGGCTTCCTGACATTGAGCTTGATTCCGAAATTGCGCGCCATCTCGGACTACCAGATCGTCGGCTTCGGCAATGCCACGAACTATGGCGCCAACAAGCTGCGCTTCACCGCGCCGGTTCCCGCCGGCGCGAAGATTCACGCCCATTCTCGTCTGGTCGGCGCCGAGGCAAAGGCGAACGGCACTCAGGTCACCACCGAAATTCAGGTCCACGTCCTCGGCAACGCACGACCGTCGCTCATCTATGAAATGCTCGTTCTGTACCACCCGGCGGCGAAGGGCTGATTCTAAGGGAACGAAGACGTCCGATTGCTGGCGCACAGGTACGCATGAAGCCACTCCGCTTGGGAATTCTGGGGGCTGCTCAAATCGCACCGATGGCCCTGATCCGCCCGGCGCGCCAAACACCTGAGGTCGAAATCGTCGCCGTCGCCGCACGCGAGCCGCAACGAGCACGCGACTTCGCCAACAAGCACGGCATCGGTCGTGTTCACGCCAACTACGCCGAGTTGATCGCCGATCCTGAGATCGACGCCATCTACAATCCTCTGCCCAACAGCCACCACTGTGAGTGGACGATCCGGGCACTCGAAGCCGGCAAGCATGTTTTATGCGAAAAGCCCCTGGCGGCGAATGCCGACGAAGCACAAACGATGGCCGAAGCGGCAACCCGCAGCCAACGGGTTCTGATGGAAGCGTTTCACTGGCGCTACCACCCGCTGGCAGCGCGTATGCGGGAGATCGTCGACAGTGGCGAGCTTGGCACGGTGCACCATATCGAGGTGCAGTTTTGTATCCCGCTCCTGCGCCGAGGCGACATCCGTTACCGTCTCGACCTCGCCGGAGGCGCCGCAATGGACGTCGGCTGTTACGCGGTCAACATCGTACGGCACTTGGCCGGGGCGGAACCGGAAGTCGTCAGCGCTCGCGCCAAGCTGTCGTCTCCGGGTGTCGACCGGGTCATGACCGCCGACTTGCGCTGGGACGATGGACGCAGCGGTCGCATTCATTGCGCCCTGCTCTCGCCGATCCTCCTGCGCATACGCGCTCATGTGCGTGGCGACCGCGGAGAGATGCGCGTCTTCAACCCGGTTGCGCCGCAGTTCTTTCACCGCTTGAGCGTGCGCAGCGAAACGGGTAAGCGCAGCGAACGCGTCGCCGGGGACGCTTCCTATTCGCATCAACTGCGGGCCTTCGTAAGTGCCGTATGCGACGGCCAATCCTTTCCTTCGACACCGGAGGACGGCGTCAAGAACATGCGGGTGATCGATGCGATGTACCGCAAGGCCGGCCTGTCACCCCGCGGCGTGCACCCATGAGGCACGAGAAGCCGACGGCGAATGCAAAGGGAGTCGAGTCGTTTGGTTTTGTTCGGTGTGGTGCGCTGGCTACACCCCGGCGGTTCGTGGCACTTGTCGTGGTCGCGGTGTTCGCGGCTGGTTGCCACTCGGGAGAGGAAAAGCAAACGGCGCCAGGCAGCGCAGCAACAACGGCAACGGTAACACCCGCCGGCCCGCCAGTCTTTTCCGCCTGGGCAAAATACGAGCGCAATCCCAAGATCGACCAAGCGCAGTTTGCCGACAACTACATCGATCTCACCCTCGGCCATCAGGTCTTCCAGTTCCCGCCCCAGGGCATCCCCAGCGTTCAGGCACGCGAATTGTTGCTCGACGACGACAAGCTGCTGCTGCCCACCGGGCGGCGACTTTGGGGTCAAGAGCTCCTGTTGCAGCCCGGCTTCGTCGGCAAGTTCTGTTACATCCATTCGAGCTTTTGCTCGAAGAAGCTGTTCGAAGTCGGCTTTGTCGTCGACGGCAAACCGGTGGTGATCTACGACAACATGTACGGTATCGAGCGCTATCCGAGCCACACGATGGTGCGCTACGCGCTTGGCAGCATCAGCGTCGACGAAGCCAAGTACATCACGTACGACGACCGTGCCGTCGCCACCTATCAGATTCGCTCCGCCGACAAGAAGGCGCACGAGGTTCGTATCGAAGTCGAAGCGCCGTACCTGCCGATGCCGAATTCGAACGACGCTGGGTATCCGCTCCTCGGCAGCGGTTCGATGCAGCAGACCCCGGTCTATGTGTATCTAGATGCTCCGGGTTTTGAGCGCGCCGATACTTCGCTGATTCATCTGTCTCGTAAGCTCACCGTGACGGCCGACGGCTCCAACACCCTGGCTCAAGTTGCCGCCAGCTACGAAAACACTCCCCGACATGGCACAACAGCGCTGCCCGACGATCTCCTGGCGCGCCACCGGCACGAGTACGATCAATGGTTCGCCGACAATGTTCCGTACTTCGACGCCCCCGACCAGGGGTTCAAGCGCATGTGGTACTATCGCTGGTGGGTTGTGCGCTTCAACATGACGGAAGCCGACACGCCCGACCTATCCAGCTACCGCTTTTACGAGGGTAAGCTGGGTTTCGACAACCCCATCACCTTTGCCGTTCCCGTCCAGATCAAGGAGCTCACGTATCTGCGCGATCCGAAGTTCGCGCTCAGCCAGATACGCAATACCTACCGCAATCTCGCACCGACCGGCGCGGTGGTCGATCCTCCCGGCAGCCCCTATTGGGGAGAAAGCTATTCGCACTGGATCGCCGCGGCCGTGCTGGAATTCAACCGCGTCCACCCCATCGACCCGGCGGTCCTGCGCGGCCTGCTCAACGACATGGCGCGCGACGTGCGCGCCTGGGTCACCAGCTTCGATGGCGACAGCGACGGCTTGCCGCAAAGCGCCCGGCCGCGAATCACCGGCTACGATCTGGACATACTCTCCTACTGGTACTTCGACGACCTGAAGCTCAATCTGCGTGGCCAGCCAACCGACCTCGAGCGCGTCGACTTCGCCAGTTTCGTCTACGCCAACGCCCGGGCCCTGGTTGAGCTGGCACGGCAGGTGCAAAACCTGCCGTTCGAACGTGAGTTCACGGAGGTCGCCGAACACCTGCGCGGCGTCGCCTTGAAGTCATTCTGGGACGACGAAACCCATTTCTTCTACCCACAGCGTGCCGAGGACAATCACCGCATTCCGATCCGTGAGCTCCATGGACTCTTCCCCTTCCTGACCGGTCTGGCACCCGACGAGCCGCGCTACCGACTCGCCGTCAGCAAGCTCGTAGACCCCGAGGAGTTCTGGGCGCGCTACCCACCGGTGATCACCAGCCTGTACCACTACAAACGCTGGAACTGGGAGATGGACGGATTGACGCGCAACATCGCGCCGCATCCGATCAGCATGGGGGCTCGAACCCTCCTGCAGATCTTAAAGCACTACAACCAAAGTTCGGTGACCCCCGCCCACTTCATGGAGTTGATGCAGCACTACAACGATCTGGTCTTCTCCGGAGTGAATCCCTTCGACCGCTACTGGCGCCCGAACGTCCACGAGTACTACTCGAAGTGGGAACCGCACCAATCGACGTCGCGACCCAAGCCGTCGGATATCTCACACGACTTTCACTCGATGTACTGCTCACTGATCGTCGAAGGCGTTGTCGGCCTGACCCCGCGGGCCGACGAGAAGATCGAGCTCCGCCCGAACGCGTTGGAATGGCCATACTTCCTTCTCGACCGCCTGCGATACCGCGGCAAAGATCTGACCATCGTCTGGGATCGTCCAGATGGGCAGAAACAGTATGCCGACTTCCCGGAAGGCTTCTCGCTTTACGTCGACGGTAAGCAAGCTTTCACGAGGCCGCTGATCGGCTCCGTCGTCTACGATCCCGCCGACGGATCGGTCACCGAGCTGAAGGACCCGTCACCGTTCTAAACCGCTTGTCGGATCGGTGGGCTTGGTAGGCTGAGGGTCGTTATCGTGCTAGCCCGCTCTTCCATGTCGGCACGGCTCTTTTCCGGTCCATTTGCGCTCGTCGCCATAGCCAACTTCTTCTTCTTTCTGAACTTCGCTTCCTTCTTCCTGCTACCGCTGTTCGTGAAGTCGCTGGGAGGCACCGAAGGTACGGTCGGCCTCGTGATGGGTACTGGCGGGCTGGCGGCACTGTTGATCCTGCCGATCATCGGAAACGGGATCGACCGCTTTGGCCGGCGCCGCTTCTTCGTCGTCGGCACGATCACTATGACAATGGCGTCCTCCAGCTTCATTTGGATTGACTCCATCGGCCCGGCGATGTTCCTGCTGCGCATCATCCAGGGCTTCAGCTTTGCCGCAGCCTTCACCGCCTCCACAACCCTGGCGGCAGAGCTGGCGCCCATCGATCGGCGAGCCGAGGCCCTAGGAATCTTCGGTGTCTCGACGCTGCTGACCCACGCATTGGCACCGACCATCGGCGAAGAGATCATCCATCGCGCCGGTTTTCACGCCTTGTTTCTCACCGCAGCAAGCTGTTCGCTGGTACCGTTGCTGTTGCTTCCGCGTGTCCCGCCGCGACCGCCGGCCAGCGCAGTCCACGGAATGCGACACGTCCGTACGCCGACGCCGCGACTGCATATGATCGTTGGGATTGTAATGACCTTGGCAGGCATGGGATTCGGCACCGTCATGACCTTCATCCCGACCTTCGTCCACGCCGCCGACCTGGGTCGCGTCAGTTTCTTTTTCGGCGCCTACACCACGACGGCAATCGGTACACGTCTGGTGGGAGCCAGAGTTTCCGATTCGGTTGGGCGGCGGGCGGTCATCGTTCCGGCGCTGGTGCTGCTATCGATCTCGATCTTCCTGCTCTCACAAACTCAGAACATTCCGATGCTCATGGGCGCCGGAGGACTTTTCGGGATCGCTCAAGGTATCAGCTATCCGACCTTGCATGCCTTTCTCGTCGACACGAGCCCGCCGAGACAGTTGGGTCGGGCCCAGGCTCTGTTCAACGGCTCCTTCAACTTGGGTGTCATGAGCAGCGCCTTTCTCTTCGGCCAGATTGCCGACCATTTCGGACAACGACCGATGTTCATGATTGCCGCGCTCATGCCGATGATCGCCAGCGCCGTGTTTGCCCTTGCCGCGACCCAGCCGGCAGCTCAATCGAATCCGGCTGTACACGTCGGTTAGCTCGAGCACCGCGCTTGCCATGCCGGTGCTTGGCGTCGTAAGACTTCAAGCGGTCACGTTGGACAATGACAGCACAGGTGGTTGCCGTAGCGGCCTCGGCACAGAACCGGGAGACTCTGTCCATCCTGCTGGAAGACCAGTGCCAATTGCAGTTCCTGACACCCGCAACGGTCAGCAATGGTCAGACTTTGCACGCCGACATGTGTCTGGTCTGCGAAGCGGTAAGCCCGGCGCTTCTCGACTCGCTGCAGCGGCTGTACCCCAAGGCACCGATTCTCATTGTAGGAGGGCCCGATGAGGCACGAAGCTTGGCGCGTGCGTACCGCGACGTCGTCGTGGTGGCGTTGCAGCCCAACGAGCTCCGCCGAGCGGTGAGCGATCACTTGCGGAATCACCAACGCAGTGGTCCCTCCAGCGCTCTTGCACGGGCGATCAATTTCGTCGTCGAACCGTTGCCCGCAGCCCTGGCTTATCCGAGCCATGCCTTGCGGACCTTACCACTGCACGCTGCGCAACCAGCGAGCACCGCAATCATCGCCAGCATCCTCATCGAGCAAGCCGCAGTCCTCGATACCATCCTGCAAAGCCTCGTTAGCTTCGTGCGACGCCCGGTCAACGCCGACGCCGGTACCGATTTCTTCGAGAGGATCTGCCGCGAGATCGCGCGCCTGGCAAACGCTTCGACTCGAATCACCTATCGCCGCACCTCGGCTGGATCCTGGCCATCGCCAGTCGGTCCAACCGCGCTGGTACCCCTGCTTTGCCAACTCCTGAGCACCTATTTGCGGCGTCGAATCGATGTCGCCACCATCTTACTGACGGTCGAGCAGCATCGCCTGAGCTTGGAGTACCCAACCCGCGTGGAGCACGTGGGGGGATTGGCCGAGTTGGTTTGGCGATTGTCCTCATTGGCTCTCGACGAACACGGTTGGCGCCTGCAACGTGACGCGACACCCGGACGCGAGATTCTCAGTCTGGAACAACAAACGAGCACCGGGCGTTGTGGAGTTGCATAGGTGAACGACGCTCTGTGGACCCTGGCCGCAATTCTCTTGGTCGCTGCGATACACGTCGTTCGGATCTTAACCCGACCACTCCACGGACGCGTGCGGGCCACTGCCCTACTCAGCGAAATGACGGCAGGGGACGACTCCGGCGTCGGACGCATCGGTGCTGCTCATATGTCATCGCCGAACCCAGTCGATTCCGAACCGCAATCAACTCGAGCGGCGCTGCTGCTCATCGATCCGAGCGGTCGATGTGTCTATCACGATCCGCAGGCCGACGATGGAATTGCCCCGGCGACAGACTCGAAACATCTTGGCGATCTACTAGCCGGGGGCGAGAACGAGTCGCAAAGGATTCTGCAGACGCTGAACCACGATGGCAAGTTGGAGCCGTACTCGACGCGGGTCGCGGGCGCGAAGGATGTCGTCCTGAGTGGCATCTCACTTCGCGACCGTGACGACCACGTTTGGGGAGCCGCGCTCTTCCTGGAACCTCTCAGCGATGGGAAACAATCGTCGGGGTTTCGTGCAACGAAGTCTCACTGAGGACACGCCACACTTCCCCCTCGCGCCGCCAGTGCATCACTTTGGTCGTGTCGTATCGACGCTGCTGGCGCTCCACGTGCTGGGCAAACGTCACGATCCCCGTCGCCCCGCCATCCATGACCACAAAGGTCGGCGTAGCGATTTCAACGCCGATCGGTTGCTCGGGATCAAACGTCGCCTGGCGCCGGGTCAGCCACGTAACCCGGTTGGGCTCCTTCTGGGGGATGAAATCGTCGCTGTAAAATTCTTCGTACGCAGAAAGTCGCTGCTCGCTCCAAGCCAGCCGCCAAGCTTCGACGATGCCACGCAAGCTGCCCAGCGCATCGTCGAGGGTTTCGGATTCCTCCATCGGGTTGCGGTTGAGCACACACGTCGTTCGTAACGGGGCCACCAGATTTCGCAGCGCGGCCAGGGCCGCCGGTTGCATGCTCACGCCGCTCTCGCCCTCGGCAAAAGGATCGGCCGCAACGAGGAGACTACGCTCGCCCGACTCGTCGAGCAGCCACAGATGGCGGTCCGACCAAGATCCGACGACCAACCACGGCGGCAGAAGGTCCATGCCGACGATATCAACGGTCCAGCAGGTCGACGTGAGCGCGGACGCCCGGCGCCGGTAGAAGCAAATGCGCTTGGTGTTCGCATTGATCACGCACACTGGCGAAGCTCGGGAATCGAATGCAAAGGCCGTCGGCGGCACAGATTCGGTCGCCGTCGGGGTCGGAACCACCGTTGGTGAGACGGTTGCCGAAGGCATTGCTCGCGGCGGCACGACGGCCGGCCCCGCCACGACATCGCGCTGCGCCAGAGGCGCTGTGGATTCGTCCGCCGTCTCCTTTGATTGCAGGGCCGACAGGCGTTTCAAATTTTCACTGGCGCGTCGATAGTTGGGGTGCTGACGACTCGCCGCCTGCAACTGTTCTGCCGCCTCTTCCAATCGACCAAGTTCGGTAAGAACGACGGCGAGATTGTTGCGCGCCTCGGGACACGCAGGCTGTTCGCTCACCAATCTCTGGAAGGCCGTAAGAGCGCTCGACAGGTCGTGTCGGCTGAGCGCCAACAAACCTTCGACAAAGCGCCCGCGACCGGTCTCCCGACAATCGGAGGTCGCCGACGCAGGATTGGAAACCAGCACCGACAGCAGCACCACGGTCGCCGCATAGATCGCCGGTCGCATCCTTTCTCGGCGTTCGACCCACCATAGATTGAAGCAGGCACCCAGGATCCAACAGGTGAAGCCCACCGCGAGCGGCAGCAAGTAGATGAGCGGAGGACCAATGTCGATATGCACCTGCCCCAAGAGAACCGCCACACGCCCGGCAAACCTGGGCTCGACGCTCAGAGTCGAGTCGACCAGGACTCTCGGCAACCAGGCCGTCGCGATCGGTGCGTCGTGGGTCACGGCCGTATGCATCCCAAGCAAGTAGAAGCTGGTGCAAACAAGAGGGGCCAGCCAACCGCCGACGGCGACCACATTGAGGATCGTTACCAGAACCACCGCCAAAGCCGGACTGGATAGCGAGCTGTCGCGGCCGAGGAGAACGCCGGCAAGCTGAGCATCCCCGGCAAGAACTGCGAACCCAAGAATGGCCAGCAGATCTGTCGGGAACCGCATCACCGCAACAACAACGACGAAGTGGGCCAAGACCAAAACGCACAGCCGCAGCTTGAGATCGGGCGCGACGAACGCCTGGTCCAGAAAACGCGGGGCCGCCAGCAGCGCACAAAAGACCAGCGCTTGCGATAGCAGACAACCGGCACCAATCAGCGCCCACCAACGCGCCAGCCGCGCTGCCCACACGTCACCAGCCTCCCCGCTGCGACGTCATAACCCTTGCCGCGCCCTCGTATTGGCGGTTCGAGTCGCCCGCTCTCTCCGCATCGCATTCCCCCGCAAATCGGGCCACTATCCGGACCCAATCCGACGCTCACTTCTCCGATCTCTCCCCCACGCTCGCAACGACAGGCGCAAATTCGTTTGCTGGCTCACCTCGCCCTGCCGAAACTGCGGTTCACTTACTATGCGGCGACCGAACAGCGCAACGCTGCTGGCGGAAGACGCTCGATGCAACTTGGAATGCCGGCATATTGCTCGGCCCGACTGTTTGTGACAGCGTCACGGGTCAATCATGATGCGTTTTCGCTTTTCTTCGGGGCTGACTCTTGGCCTGACGCTCGGGATTCCTGTCGGAGCGTTGCTGGCGCTGCTGCTGATGCCGAGCCCTCCAGAAGCCACCGGTCCGTCCCCGCTGCGCGTCGAAGAGCTTACGCGCAAGCTCGATCAGGCACGCGAAGCCCGCGAACGGGCCGACCACCAACTCGAACAGTTTCAGAAACTCGCGGAGCAGATGACCACTAGCTTTCAAACTCTCGAGGCTCGATTCAAAGCCCTCGAGGCACGAGCCAAACTAGACGGTCAACCCGACGCCGAAAGGGACAGCGACGGCAATCTGCCGCCGTCGACCCCGCAGCCGCACGATTCCAGCGCTGCGCCGCCACGTACGCCGGAAGACGGCGCGACAGGTAGTAGCCAGCCCTGAATCGAGCGGCAAGCGCCGCCGTCCTGACCTTATCTTCGTCCAGCTTTGAGCTTGCAAGCTGAACCAGAAACGAGACACTTACAGTCATGAAGGAGACTCCCATGAGCGACTTCAATGTCGTTACAGCCACCCAAGAGCCCGAGCTCGATACCGCAATGAAGGTTATCTATCAGTGGAACTACGATTCCGAAGTCGACGAGCTGCGCAACCTCTACGTCAAAGCGACCGAAGCGCAATGGATCTCCAATCGTGATATCGCCTGGGACAAGCCGATCGACATGGAACGCTTTGCGGCGACGCCGTTGGGCGCCTCCATCGCGATTGATCAATCTTCGTACTGGAAGTCGCTGCCACGCGAAACACAATGGGAGCTGACGCGGCGCCTGGCGAGTTTTCGCTTGAGTAATTTCCTGCACGGCGAGCAAGGCGCCCTGATGGTCGCCGCCCAACTGGTCAACGCCGTGCCACACACCGACGCGAAATTCTACGCGGCAACGCAGACGATGGACGAGGCGCGCCACGTCGAAGCCTTCGCACGCTACATCGAGAAGCTCGATGAGATCCGGCCGATCGCTCCCGCCCTCAAGCACATCCTCGATGGCACCCTGCAAACCGACGATTGGATGAAAAAGCTGGTCGGCATGCAGATCGTCGTCGAAGGGCTGGCGCTGTACAGCTTCCGCGACATGCGCAACCTCACCGAAGAGCCGTTGCTCAAGGAGCTGCTGACGTACATCGCCCGCGACGAATCACGTCACCATGCCTACGGTGTGCAGTACATCTCGCGCTGCGTTCCGTGCCTCAACGAGGCGCAACGCACGGAGCTCGAAGACTTCGCGCTGGAAGCCGCGCGGACGTTGATTGATCAACGCAATCAGCAAACCTTCTTCAGCTCCGTTCTTGCACTGTGGGCGGAAGCCGGAATCGATCCGGTGGAGATGCTCAACTCGGTACGCAACGAGCGCGAAGAGCTGACGCAAGACCTCGGCCGCGGCCGGCGTCTGGGCCCCGTCCAAGGCTTCGTGATCCCGACCCTCAAACGCTGCGGCTTGCTGAGCGAGCGCGTCGCCAAGCACTACCACGAATTCTTGAAGGCGAACTTCGGCACCCGCATTCTCGGCGACGACGTTCAAGAATTCCTCCGGCATATCCCCGATCTGCCGGAAGACACCGCTGCTTGGGTGCTAGGCGAGCTGCATTAGCGACACATCCGCTGGGCCGGCTCTACTTGCCGGCCTTGATCTCGCCGGTCAATTGCCGCAGCAGATCTTCGGCTTCATCCGTCTGCCGTTTCTTGCCGTCTCGCTGAGCAATCGAAATGGCGGCACGCAGGACCGGAATACCACGCTCCGGCTCGCCGCGGTCGCGGTACAGTTGGGCCAACTCGATCCGAGCACCCACGGCACGATCCGGTTCGATGGCGATGGCACGGGCGAGACACTGCTCGGCCTTGCTCTCGCTTCCGCCGAGCAGCCGAGGCAGCTGCCGGTACAATCCACCCTTGGCAGCCAGGGCATCCGCGTGGTTCGGATTCAGCTCCAATGCACGATCGAGCTCGCGATTGATCTTCAGCAGGTTGAGCGGATTTGGCGTAGCTCCCTCGAGCAGGAGAATGCGTCCCCGATTGGCAAAACGCGCGAAGTGAGCGTCGGCGTCGCTGTCGTCCTGCGCGATTGCCTGCTCGGCATACTTGAGGCCTTCCTGATACGCCAGCAGCTTGGCTTCCTTGGTCGGCGCATCTTCGCCGCGCTGAAGACACTCGATGGCGTGACGCGAGAGATCGCGCGACGGCGTCGGGGCTGCGTTCAGATAGGCTACCTGCTGCGCCGAGCTCGGCGGCGCGATCCCGCCGAAAATACCGATCGCCACGATACGGAAGACGAGTCGAGTACCAGGAAAAGAGTGGGACAAGGCTCTTCTCGCAAGTCGACGCATCGGTCCCGTGAAATTAGCACGATCACCGCTGGGCCGAAACCACAACAGCGTTGAGGCCACGCCTCAAACGTTGAAGCGGAAATGCATGATGTCGCCGTCCTGCACGACGTACTCTTTGCCTTCCAGGCGCAGTTTGCCGGCCTCGCGACATTTCGCGTCGCTGCCGTACTTGACGAAGTCCTCGTAGTGCGTCACCTCGGCACGGATGAATCCACGTTCGATATCACTGTGGATCTTTCCGGCGGCACGGACCGCAGTCATGCCGCGTTTGATCGTCCAGGCACGCACTTCGTCCTCGCCGCTGGTCAAAAAACTGATCTGGTCCAACAACTCATACGCGGCACGAATGAATCGATCGCGAGCCGTCGCTTTGAGGCCAAGATCATCGAGGAAGGCTTGCCGGTCTTCCGGCGCCAACGCTGCAATCTCCATTTCGATCTTGCCCGACAACACCAGCCCTTCGAGCTTCTCGGTCTTCAGCCATTCGGCGGCGTTGGCGGCGAGCGGCGTACGGACGTCGTTCTCACCCACGTTCACGACCACCATCAGCGGGCGGCGCGACAGGAAGCCGAATCCCGAAATCGCCGTTGCTTCTTCGGCCGCCAACGCGAGCACGCGGAGAGGCTTCTCCGCGTCGAGCTGTTGCTTGCAACGCTCCAGCACGGCCTTCTCCGATTCCTTCCCCTTCTCCTTAGCAAGGCGTTCGAGACGGCGCTCGATCAGCACCAGATCGGACAGGATCAATTCGCTCTTGAAGTTGGTCAGATCGCGAACAACATCCGCTGCCGTGCCCTCGATGGGGTCGTCGAAGCCGCGCACGACGTGAACCAATGCATCGGTATCACGCATCTGGGTCACGGTTTCCGCATCCAAAGCACTGCCGCCGCTGGCCGCACTGGCGGCAGGAAAATCGACGAAGACGATTTCTGCATGCGTCGTCTTTTTCGGCTTGAAGATCTCCGACAAGCGATCGATACGCGCGTCGGGAACTTTGATGGTTCCCAGGTGGACCTTCCCAGGCTCCGAAAATCCCCCGACGTCGGCATGCTGGCCGGCAAGGGCGTTGAAGATGGTCGTCTTCCCGCTGCGTGGGAACCCGGCAATACCTACTTTCATG
>JACQEN010000270.1 GCA_016200585.1 Deltaproteobacteria bacterium | reverse complement strand
GTCAACAACTCGCACAGGCCGTTACGCGATGTGCGATTGATGATCCGCCACGCCTGGCTTTGGAAGAACGAGCGCCATCCCGGCAGTGACAACCCCGGGCGCACCGATCGTTACGTCGTACCCGGTGAAGTGCCGGCCGGCGGGACTCTGCCGTTCAGCTACACGATCGAACCGCCGTTGCCGAATCGCAGCGACGGACATTTCGTAACAACGGTCGAGCTCGTAGGGTTGACGGAGGTCGGCTTCTGAGCGCTGCCGAAGCCTTCGCAAGCGAAGCCATCCGCATCGGGATCTCGTCGTGTCTGCTCGGAAGCCTTGTACGCTACGACGGCGGGCACAAGCGTGATGCCTTTCTGGTCGACACGTTCGGTCGCTACGTAGAGTGGGTGCCGATCTGTCCTGAGCTCGAGATCGGTCTCGGCGTTCCGCGACCGACACTGCGTTTGCAGCGTGATCGTACCGGTATGCGCCTGGTGATGCCGTCGACCGACGATGACTACACGGACGCGATGAACCGTTACGCCGAGCGCCGCGTGCGCCAGCTCGAAGCGTTCCATCTGTGCGGCTACGTGCTCAAGAAGGACTCGCCGAGCTGCGGTATGGAGCGAGTCAAGGTTTACGACGGGCCGGGTCCCCCGAAACGCGATGGCCGTGGCCTCTTTGCAGTTGCGCTCCGACGACGCTTCACCGATCTGCCGGTGGAAGAGGAAGGCCGCCTCAACGATCCGTCGCTGCGCGACAACTTTGTGGAGAGAGTTTTTGCCTACCGGCGACTGCGGTCGCTATTCACGCCCGGCTGGAAGCTCGGCGACCTAGTCGCATTCCACACGGTGCACAAGCTGCAGGTCATGGCTCACTCGCCGACGCACTACGCCGAGCTCGGACGGCTGGTGGCAAACGCAAAAGCAGGATCACGAGTTGCGGTTCGCCGACAGTACGAGAACCTGTTCATGAGTGCGCTGACGATTCTGGCGACGCCGCGCCGCCACACCAATGTGCTGCAGCACGTTGCCGGTTACTTCAAGCGCCAGTTCGATGCGGCGTCACGTCAGGAGCTCGCAGCGCTGATCGATGACTACCGCAACGGGCTCGTCCCGTTGATCGTGCCCATCACGATGATACGCCACTACGCGCGGCATTTCTCGGAAAGCTACCTGCAGGGACAGACGTATCTCGAACCCCACCCGCGTGAGCTGATGCTGAGGAATCATGTCTGAAGCGCTTCGCTTCACTCCTCCTCGACGACTTGCACGGCAGCCGGGGTGGCACGCGGCAGTTGCGGATCGTTCCAGAACAAATAGACGAGTCCGCCAACCAGACCCGACAGCAGAACCACGCCGCTCGCCAGCAGGCCGAGTGCAACTGCAGCGTGTCGTTCGACGGTGACTCTGCCGAGGAAGTAGACGTAGCCATACTCGCGAATGCCGATGCCGCTGAAGCTGACCGGCGCCATACCGGCGATGTTCACCGCCGGCACGAAGATCAAGAAGTAGGGCCAGGGCACTTTCAAGCCGAGCGCTCGAGCGAGCAGCACCTGGCTGCCGATCTGCATGCAATGGAACAGGCCGGCGACGACGCTGGTTTCGAGGAGCAGCCGGTAGTCGCGCCAGTACGGTTCGAGATCCTTCTCGACCATCGTGCGCCAGCGGCTGTCGCGATCGAAGACGCGCACCACGAGCTGCGGGCCGTAGAGCCAGCCCAACAGGGTCGCCGGCGGTACGATCCACGCCCCGTAGAACAGCGGCGCCGGCAGCGCGTAGCCGGGTTGGAGCAGAGTGGCAACGGCACCGACGAACACCAGTACGACAAAACCCAAGCCGCGGTCGGCGAAGATCGTCGTGAATGCCAGGGCGCGACGACCCGGACCGCCGGCGATGTAGAGAGCGCGACCGACATCGCCGGCTACCGTGCTCGGCGCAAACAGGTTCATGTACATGCCGGTGAAGTAGGATCCGAAGAACTGCGAGTACCTTTGCTTGAAACCCAACGGGCGCGCCAGCATGGTCCAGCGTACCGACGCGACCACCATGCTGAGCGCGTAGCACAGGAAGCCGGCGATCACCCAACCGGGTTGTGCGCCGGAAAAGGCGTCAACGAGATCGGATCGATCGGTGCGCAGCAGCAAGGCGCTGACCATCAGCAGGCTAAGCGCAAGCTTGAACCAAGGCGACGACCACCAACGCTGGGGCGGTCGTTTTGCACCCGGAACCTCCACTCGTCACCAGCCGACGGCTTCGCCGCCCTTGCGCGGATCGGCTGCGCCTTCGAAAAGATCACCATCGCGACGTACCGCTTGAATCGCAGCCATGGATGGCATTTCTCTAACAATGTGACCGTTGCGTGCAAGCGCCTTTTGCGTTGCCTTGGGAAATGCCGGTTCGACGAACAGGACCGAAGGTGTCCACTGATGATGCAGCCGGGGTGCGGCCACCGCCTTCGTGGCGTCCATATGATACGCCAGAACGTTGAGCAGCACTTGCAACGTGTTGCTGATGATCAGCGGCCCGCCTGAACCACCGACAGCGAGGACAGGCCTGCCGTCGCGTGTCACGATGGTCGGCGTCATGCTGCTCAACGGTCGTTTCCCGGGTGCGATGGCGTTGGCGTCGGCGCCAACCAGGCCGTAGACATTCGGCGCACCGGGCTGTGCCGCGAAGTCGTCCATCTCGTTGTTCAACATGATGCCGCTATCGGCGACGGCGACCATCGAGCCGAAGGCCGTGTTGATCGTCGTGGTACAGGCGACGGCGTTGCCGCGCGAATCCATGACTGACAGGTGCGACGTGCCGTGATCGTCGGGGTTTGCCGCGGCGCTAGGCGAGCTGCCGTAGGCGGATGCCTCGAACGTGCGCGTCGAGCTGATGCGTTTGCGCAGCGCCGCCGTGTTCGCCGGCGATAACAGGCGTTGCAACGGCACGTCGACGAAGCCGGGGTCGCCGTAGTACTTGGCACGGTCGGCGAAAACGTGCTTCATCGTCTCTGCCAGAAGATGCGACGCTGTTGGCGTGGCGCGGCCGAGCGAGCGCAGGTTGTCGTCGCCGAGAATTCCCAAGGCTTCGAGGAGCGCTCCGCCCCCCGAGCTCGGCGGCGGCATACTGACGACATCGTAGTCGAGATAGCGCGCACTGATCGGCTGGCGCCATTCCGGCTTGTAGTTTGCGAGGTCTTGCTCCGTGAGGATGCCGCCAGCGGCACGAACACGCTCAACGATCGCCGTTGCAATGTCGCCTTTGTAGAACGCGTCCGGACCTTCCTTGGCAATTCGTTGGAGGGTTCGTGCCAGCTCGGCTTGAACCACAATCTCGCCTTTGCCGCGCGGGCTGCCGTCGCGCCGCAAAAAGACACGGGCCAGCAACGGATCGCCGCGCATCATCTCGGCGTTGTCGGCAATTTCCTTGGCCAGATGCGGCGCGATGGCGAAGCCGTCGCGGGCGTAACGAATCGCCGGTTCCATGACGACGGCGAGCGGCAGTGTGCCATAAACCTTTTGCGCCACCGCCAGACCGGCGACCTCGCCGGGTACGGCGATCGCAAGACCGCCGCGCCGGCTGAGCTCGGGGACGGCCTGACCGCTGCGGACGAACATGTCGCGCGACGCGGCAGCCGGTGCGACCTCGCGATAGTCGAGAGCCACGGTGCGGTGTTCCTGCGCCAGATAGATCAGCATGAAGCCGCCGCCGCCGATGCCGCACGAGGCCGGGTTGACGACGCAAACGGCAAACGCCGTGGCGACGGCGGCGTCGACGGCATTGCCGCCTTCTTCGAGAATCGCCGCGCCGGCTTGCGATGCCAGCTTGTGGTCGGCTGCGACCATGCCGTGATGACCCCATTCGGCGACTGCCGCGCCGCGGGAGCAAACGGCGAGAACGAGCAGCGCCACCAGGCGCCAAAGCGCGCCATCCGCACTCATGCGCATGGCACTTGACCGGTAGCGAGCCGGCAAGGTGTTTGCGCCTCGCCTTCGAGTCGTTCGGCTACTCCGACTCGTCGCCGAAGTGCGCCCGCACGATTCGCTCTTTGAGGTACTCGAGAGTGCCGAGGTCCTCAATGATGTCGCCCCCTGTGTCATAGAAGAAGATCTCGCCGTTCTTGTTGCGCCCCACGGCCACAAGCCAATCGAGCTGGTCACGATCTTCGATGAGGTAGTTGATCGTCTGCGAAACGCCCTTGCCTGGGATGATCGTGATCTTGGGCTTGAGCGACTTTTGCTGCTTGGTCATATGACGATGTCCTTGGCGTTGCGCGCCGCGTATCGATCGACAGTGTATCGGGCAAGCTTCATGGAGGGAAGCTGCATCTCGCAGCGCGCGTGCTCCTGCGCGTACATAGGGAGGGGGCATCAGCAAGTCAATATGGCCTGCACGACGGTTTCGACGTGATAGGTCTGCGGAAACAGGTCGATCGGCTGAACGCTTACGACACGGTAGCGCGGCGCCAAGCGCTTGAGGTCGCGAGCCAGCGTGGCTGGATTGCACGACACATACACCAGCTTGGGTGCCGCAAGTGCCAGCAGACCGTCGGTGATTTCGGCAGCACCGCTACGCGGCGGATCAAGGACCACGACATCGAAGCCGTGGCGCTCGGCGTTCAGGCTCTCAACGGCTTGCTGCGCTGAGGTATTGAGGACGCTGACCGAGCGCATGCCGCGGCCCTTGGCATTGCGCCGCGCATCTTCGGCAGCCAGACGATTGTGCTCGACCGCGACGACTTCGCCGGCACGCAGCGCCAGAGGAAACGTCAGGTTGCCGACTCCGGCGTAGAGGTCGAGGATGCGGCTTTGCGGTCCGGGATCGGCGGCTTGCACGACGCAGCGTACCAGTTGCTGATTGCCTGCCGGGTTCACTTGCGTGAACGAACCGGCGCGTACGACGAGAGTGAGATCGGGCTGCGGGACGACCGCCGTCCATTCATCGCCCCATGCATGCCGCCAATTGCGTCCGTGCAGCACGACACCGTGCACACCGCAAAGCCGCGGCGCTTGCCGCAACCAATCCTCGATGCGCCGCCGATCAGCGGTTGGAAGACCGCCCTCGACTTCGGCGATCAAGACGACGCCTGGCGAGTGATGGCGTTGCGCAATTTCGATGCGCCGCACCCGTGCGTCGAGCGTCCGAACCAGGTCGACCGTAGCGCCTACGGCGCCGTTCAGCTCATCGCCGGCCAACAGGCACGCTTCAATCGGCACCAACTCGTGGGTACCGCCGGCATAGAATCCGACGTTGTGGCCGTCGGTACGCAGGGTGAGGCGGCTGCGGTAGCCGAGCTCCGTTGGCGAGGCGATGATCGGTTCGAGCGCAACGTCCGTCAGGCCCGCGGTTCGAGCCAGGTGGTCGCGCAGGTTCTGTTCTTTGGCGCGCAGTTGCGCGGCGTAGTCGATGTGCTGCCAGGGACAACCGCCGCAGCGCGGCAAGTAGGGACACGGCGGCTGGCGCCGGTCGGCGGAGGTCGACAGCAGCTCGGTAACGTCGGCGTAGGCGAAGCTGCTGCGATCTTCGCGCACGACGACCCGTACATCCTCCCCGGGTACGACACCGCGCACGAAGACCACTTTGCCGTCGAGCCGGCCGACGCCATGCGGTCCATAGGTCAGAGCGGTGATGTGGACGGGTTCACTCATGCGCAGCGAAGGTACCGATGCGCTTGACGCGTCGCAAACTGAAACGGCTGTTGCAGCCCGGTTGGTGCTGCACTAAGCCTGAAGCTGGCTGTCGAGGTCTGTGATCAGTGGTCTGTGCTCCGTGCTCGGAGCAGTGGAGGGTAGGCAACGTGAGCGAGCATCCCCGTGGGTTAGTGCCAGCGGCAGGCTGGCCGGTGATTCATTTGTTCTATCGAATACAACGCCGGAGCTGGCGCGCGCTCAGCGCCGCTGAGCGGCAAGCGGCGATTGCCGAGTTCCAACAATGGCTGTCGCAATGCGCCGCCGAGGAGGGCTTGCAACTGGTGGCGACGGCGGGCGTGACCAAGTCGGACGTCGCCTTGATGGCCATTCATCCGGATCTCTGGCGGCTGCAACAACTGACCCAAGAGCTCAGGGCGACGACGCTCGGTTCCTGCCTGCGCGAAGTGTACTCTTTCCTGTCGATGACCGAAGCGAGCGAGTACATCACGAATGAGCTCGATTGGTCCAAGCTGCTCATCGAGGAGCAGAAGCTCGATCCGGCGACGCCGGAGTTTGCGACGCGCATCGGCCAGTTGCGCAAGCGCACCGCGATGTACGCTGATTCGCGCATCCATCCGCAGCTGCCGGACAACTATCCGGTCGTCTGCTTCTACCCGATGGCGAAGTCGCGCCGTGACAAAGACAACTGGTACCGACTGTCGTTCGACCAGCGCAAACAGCTGATGATTCAACACGGCAATTCCGGCCGGCGCTTTGCCGATCGCATCACGCAGCTCATCACGACGTGTACCGGCATCGACGATTGGGAATGGGGCGTGACGTTGTTCTCGAAGGACATCAAAGCCATTCGCGACATCGTCTACGAGCTGCGTTACGACGAGGCCAGTGCCGTGTTCGGCCTGTTCGGCCCATTCTACATCAGCATCCGTTTTGCGCCCGAGCAGCTGGCGACGGTTCTCAAGTTGTAAGTCGGGCAGCATTTTCAGGTGCCAGGTTGATTCGGCGTTCACTTGGGAAACGGGTGCATTATTTTACATTCAGGCTTGACTGTTTGTTTATGAGTATAGTAATTGCCAAGGTCATGACGGCAGCGGCCCAAGCACGGCGTACCCAGGAGGAACGTACCTCGGCCATGCGGGCGCGGCTGCTCGACGCCACCGTCGAGTGTCTATACGAGCTCGGTTACGCCAACACGACTACGACCGAAATCGCCAAACGCGCCGGCGTCTCACGCGGCGCCCAGTTGCACCATTTTCACACCAAGGCGGAGCTGGTGATCACTGCGGTCGACTACCTTCTGACCAAACGCCACGAAGAGTTCCTGGCGGCCTTTGCCTCTTTGCCGGCGGAAGCAAATCGAGCTGCAGTTGCCATCGATTTGCTGTGGTCGATCGTGTCGGGCCCGACCTTCTTCGCCTGGCTGGAGCTCATGGTTGCGGCACGCACCGATGCGGAGTTGCGTCCCGTCGTCGCCGAGCTGTCGACCCGCTTTGCGGAAACGGTCCAATGTACCTTCCTCGAAATCTTTCCGCCGCCGCGGTTCCCCAACCCGTTGTTCGACATCGCGCCGCACTTTGCCTTTGCCGTGCTTCAAGGGCTGGCCCTCGATGCCAACATCCTGCCCGGTCATGGCCGGGCCGAACAGGTCATCGAGGCCCTGAAGCGCATCGCCGGTCTGGCAATTCCAGCCAATTCGTAAAGGGAGAAGCAATCATGCAGGTCCAAAGCGCAACCTTCGATCCAATCCTCATTCCCGAAGAGGAACGGCCGCAAGCTCGGACGCGTGAAACGTACCCGGACTTGGTGCGGCGTTTGAGCCATCAGTCGGTGGTCAAACACTTCGATGCCTACGCCGACATCGCCTGGGACAGTGAAGAGTTTCGCATCGATCCCGACGATCCGCGCTGGCAGCTGCCGGCGAGCGATCCGCTCGGCGCGACGCATTGGTATCGTTCGCAGCCCGCGGCGGTGCGCTCACGCCTCGGCCTGCACTACTTCGCCAGTCTGATGAAAATCGGGTTGCAGTTCGAAGGCGTTCTCAAGCGCGGCCTCCTCGAGCTCGCTGCCGACCTGCCCAACGGTTCTCCCGAGTTTCGCTACGCCTACCATGAGGTCATTGAAGAAGCCCAGCACTCGTTGATGTTCCAAGAATTCGTCAACCGCACCGGCTTCGACATTCCCGGCATGCCGAAGCCGCAGCAGCTCGGCTCGCGCGTCGTGGTGCGCTTCGGACGTACCTTCCCCGAGCTCTTCTTCATGTTCGTGCTCGGCGGCGAGGATCCGATCGATCACATGCAACGCTCGTTGCTGCAGAACGAAATACCAGTCCATCCGCTCTTGCGGCGCATCATGCAGATTCACGTCACTGAGGAAGCGCGCCATCTGTGCTTCGCGCGCAACTTCCTCAAGCAACGTGTTCCGCATCTCTCGGCGCGGCGCCGCTTCCTGTTGTCGGTGCGTACGCCGCTGCTGCTCAGCCAGATGGCCAGACTGATGATGCGCCCGTCGCAGCAGATCATCCGCACCTACGCCATTCCGAAGGCCGTCGTCGACGAGGCTTACAACCGCAATCCCGAATACCGCGCCGCGACGGTCGAAGCGCTAGGCAAGGTGCGCAACCTGTGCGGTGAATTGGGCTTGCTGACATCGTTCTCGAAGAAGGTCTGGCAGGCGCTCGGCATATGGGCGCCGCTCGAAGCTAGATGAGGCTGGGTTGACCGTTCATGCCGCCAGCAGACGGTCGAGCTCGCCTTCTTGATCCAACGCGTACAACTCGTCACAGCCGCCGATCGCCTTCCCGTCGATGAAGATCTGCGGCACGGTTCGACGTCCACCCGACTCTTCGATCATCTTTTCGCGCAACTCATCGTCGTCGCCGACGTCGATCTCTTCGAACGCAGCGCCTTTGTGATTCAACAGCTGCTTGGCGCGCACACAATACGGACAGTAGGGAGTTGTATAGATCACGACCTTGACCATTTTTCCGTTACCATTCCTTCACGATAAACGTACCGGCGCGCCCACGTGAGGGCAACACGTAGAGCGACCCGTAGAGCGGCTGCCGTTCTCGTGGCTGCTCCTGTATGTCCGCAGTGGCCGTGGCTCGTGGCTGGGGGCTCGTGGCTCGCAAACCGCAACATCAAGAGGAAGAGGATCGGGAACAAGCCCTCAGCCACCAGCCACGGCTCTTCTGGATTCCAAACACAGCCGCTGCTAGCCAGGCCGCATGGGAGCTGCCGAAGCATTTGCCGAGCTGGTACGCATCATGGAACGGCTGCGCGGCCCGAACGGTTGTCCTTGGGACCGCGAACAGTCGCACGACTCGATCAAACCCTACCTGATCGAGGAAGCCTACGAAGTCGCCGAAGCCATCGAGTCGTCGGACTTCGACGAGTTGCGCCAAGAGCTCGGCGATCTGCTGCTGCAGATTGTCTTCCACGCGCAGATGGCCAACGAGGCTGGACGTTTCAACATCGCGGACGTCGTGAACGCCATCAACGAAAAAATGGTGCGCCGCCATCCGCATGTGTTCGCCGAAGTTGCAGTCCGAGATTCGGGCGAGGTTTTGCGTAACTGGGCCAAGATCAAGTCGGAGGAACGCAAGGACAGCAGTGATCGCTCGGCACTTGCCGGCGTGCCGCGGGCGTTGCCGTCACTCCTGCGGGCCCATCGACTGGGCGAAAAGGCAGCCCACGTCGGCTTCGACTGGAACAACGCCTCGGAGGTCTGGGAGAAGGTCCGCGAAGAGATCGCTGAGCTGGAAATCGCATTGAAGGATGAAGACCGCACGGCGATCGAAGCAGAGCTCGGCGACGTGCTCTTTGCCCTCAGCTCATTGGCGCGCCATCTCGACCTGCGAAGTGAAGACGCGCTGCAGCGCGCCAGCGACCGCTTCCTACAGCGCTTCCGCTACATCGAAGAACGACTCGCTGCGCAGCACCGCGATGTGCACGGCGCCTCGCCGGCCGAGCTGAACGAGTTGTGGGAAGAAGCCAAGCGCATGCTTTGAACGTCTAAGCGCGCCGCTTCAGCTGCTGGCGTAACAAGTCGACAACGGCGCTGACCTCGCTCGCTCCGGTCACGATCTGCACGGCCGCGAAGACGGCGATGCCCGTGGTGACTGCAGCGCCGAGGACGGAAACGCGGTACAGCAGGTGGCCGTGCTGCGACCAGTCGGCCCAGCCTGCGACGTACGATACGACCGGCCCCATGACGGCGCCCGCCGCCAGGTTGCGGGCGAACGATGGAGCGAGCTCGTCCAGGCCAAGCGTGCCGATGCGGCGACGCAACAACAGCAGCAGCAACGTCATGTTGACGGTTGCGGCGATCGACGTCGATAAAGCCAGTCCGGCGTGTCGTTGATCGAAAAAAGAGATATGTGCGGTGATCGTCGCGATCGCATCCCCGACCGCGGATTCACCGGTCGGCGGTACCGGTCCCATGAGAATCAAACTGCCCAGCAGATTGGCGCCAAACGCCGCTGCCGCGGTGATCACCGGCGTGCGCGTGTCTTCGAGGGCATAGAAGGCTGGAACGAGAAGGCGGACCATCGACACCGACCAGAGGCCCAAGGAAAAAGCCGAGAGCGCCCAGGCGGTGAGAACGGCTTGGTCGAAGCCGAAGGCGCCACGCTCGAAGAGGACGGACGTGATCGGCACGGCAAGCACGTAGATGCCGACCGCCGCCGGGATGACGATGAAGTTCGTCATGCGCATCGCGAACAACAGGCTGTGCCGCATCTCGTCGATCGCACCGCGGGCGGCTTGCGCCGCGAAGCTCGGCAATGCCGCCGTCCCCAGCGCCACGGCGAAGATTCCGAGTGGAAACTCGAAGACGCGGTCGGCGTACCAGAGGTAGGAAACACTACCGGTCGGTAGCACCGACGCCAGGACGGTATCGATGAGGATGTTGATCTGATAGACGGCGGCGCCGAAGACCATCGGACCCATCAAGCGAAGCGCTCGGCGTACGGCCTCATGACCCGGTTGCCACACCGGCGTCAGGCGAATTCCGAGACGAATCATCGGCGGTATCTGCAGTACGAGCTGCAAAATCCCGCCTGCCAAGACCCCATAGGCAAGGCCGCGTACAGGTACCGCCAGGTAGGGACAAACCAACACGGCCGCGGCGATCATCGCCAGGTTGAGGAAGATCGGAGAAATCGCCGGCGCGGTAAAATGGCGCAGAGAGTTGAGCAAGCCGGCGCACAACGCCACCAGGCTGACGAGGAAGATGTAGGGGAAGGTCCAACGCGTCAGCTCAACCGTCAGCTCGTACTTTCCCGGCTCACCGACGAAACCCGGTGCGAAGACACTGGTGAGCCACGGCGACAGCAGAACCCCGGCAATCGTCACCACGGCCAGCGAGACAGCCATGAAACAGGCGAGTGCCGAAGCGGCTTTCAGAGCTTCTTGGCGCGAACGATTGGTCCAGTAGTCGGTGAACACCGGAATGAACGCCGTGCTCATCGCCCCTTCCGCGACAAATCGGCGCAGCAGATTGGGAATGCGAAAGGCGACAAAGAAGGCGTCGGCCGCCATGCCGGTACCGAAGTAGTACCCGACCACCGAATCGCGCACCAAGCCAAAGATTCGGCTGACGAAGGTGAAGAAGCTCACCAGGCCGGCGGCGCGCGCGATCTGGCGGTTCTCGCTCATAGCTCCCTCTGCGGCGGCAAAACCCGAGTCGATTGCCGATGGCTCATCGTCGATCGCGCCGCAGCTTCGCTATCGACTCGACGCCGTCGGATCGGCTCGATCGGGTGCCCGCACACCTCTCTTCTATCGTCGCCGGCGCCAGATCATCGCCGCAATTCCGGTGAGCCACAGGTAGCCACCGGTGTGGCTCATCGTCGTTCCAGGGGCGACGGCGCAGTGGCAGGCGTCGCGATCCAGACCTGGCGTTTGCGTGCCTACGGCTGTGGTCGTGCGCGTTGCGGTAGCGGTGCCGTGGTTGTCGGTTGCCGTGGCGCTTGCGCGTGCCGTTGGCGTGCGTGTGCCGGATGCCTCCGTGCGCGACGGCGTACTCGTGCTACGTATGGACGGCGTCGCCGTCGCGGTTCCGCCAGTCCTGCTGGGCGTGGCGGTTGCCGATTCGATCGGTGCCGAGGTGCGGGTGGGTGAAAACGTCGGGGTCGTCGATCCACCGCTACGCGTCGGCGATGCGGTGGCCGTACCACCGGTTGCTGTTGGCGTGGCAGTCGCCTTTCCGCCGCTCGGTGTCTTCGACGCGGTCGGTGTGCCGGGTCCCCCGGTCACGGTCGGAGTTGCCGTACGTGCTCCCCCTGTTGGGGTTGCCGACGGGCTTCCGACGGGCACGCAATGCTCACCGCTGCCAGGGGCAGGACAGGTCGAGTTGCACAGCGTCGCGCATTCCGCCGGGCAGGCGCCCTCGACGGGCGATTGACACATCGGGCCGGGGCAGTCGCAGCAGACGCTGCTGCCGAGCGCGCATGGGTAGGAGTTGACGAAGACGTCGGCTGTCTGGCCGAAGTCGGGTCCTTTCAGATTTGTTGCCAGCGACGAGTAGGTGATGAACATAGCGTCGCAGCTCATCGCCGGGGCGATGTCGAGGGCGGCTCCGTTGGCCTGTTCGCCCTTCTCATTGACGTCGACGACGAAGGTGGTTGACGTAGCACGGTCGCGCAGGAACACGCTGGCCACCTCGTTGAGATCGTCGCGGTCGAGATTGTTCGCCTCCGAGCCGAAGATCACGAAACGGCCGGTGCAATCGATGCCCGGCGCGTACGACGTGGCGTTGGAGTCGCCACCGAGGAAATTGACGCTGACGCGTTCGGTGGTTCCAGCCACGACGTCACGGACGAAAACGTCGACGAGGCCGTTGCGGTCGTTCGCAACGAGGTTGTTGGCCAGCGATTTGAACGCCACGAATCGTCCATCGGCGCTGATCGCCGGTAGAATGCTATCGCCGTTGCCGATCACCCCGTCGCTGCTGGCGCTGACCAGCGTGATCTGTCCGCTACGGCGATCGCAGATGAAAACATCGAGGCGATTGTTCGTGTCGCCCGGAACGAGGTTGTTGGCGGCCGACGTAAAGGCAACAACCTGCCCGTCGCCACTGATCGCCGGCAACGAGCTCGCTGCGTTTGCTTCGATGCCGTCGCAAACACGTTCAATGACGCCGCTGATGCGGTCCTTGACGAAGATATCGCTGACGCCGTTGTTGTCGTTGGACACCAGGTTGGTCGCCAGCGATTGAAACGCGACGAGCCGACCACTGGCATCCAAGCTGGGGTTGACGCTGTCGTCGTTCGCCTGTTCGGCGAAGGAGCTCAAGCTGACGCGTTCGGTAATTGCAGCCGCGCGGTGACGCACGAATACGTCGGCGTGGTCGTTGTTGTCGTTGGGTACCAGGTTGGTCGCCTTCGAGTAGAATGCGACCAGATCGCCGTCGGCGCTGATGGCCGGATTGTCTCCGCCGGCCTGGCTTGCCAGGTCGCCTTGAGCTCCGCTGCTGCTGACGCTGACTCGTTCGGTGCGGCTATTGCGGCGATCGCGCACGAAGACGTCACGCACGCCGTTGGTGTCGCCGTGAATCAAATCTGCGGCGTCGGAAAAGAATGCAACGATGTTGCCGTCGGCACTGATGGCCGGGCCGTTACTCGCGGCGTTGCCGGCACGGTTGTCGAAGCTGATGCTGATCAGCTCGACTGCTGCCGGCCGCAGCAGGGTCGCGGCGGCAATCCCGGCGACCGTGAGCAACGCGGCCACCGTCATCCACCACGCGGCTGGTCGAATTGGCTTGCGCGTTGGACGCATCGACTGAAAGTTCTCTTGCAGACCCATTCCGCCTCCTCAATCACCGCTTTATCTGGGCTCCCCGGCCCACACGGGTGCCTCGTTTTACCCTGAAATCGGCCAGATCCCAATGCCCAAGTCGGCAAACAACAGAATTTCGATGTCGAATGTCGAAGCCGCGCCGCGTTGAACCTGTCACCCGGCTCCAGTATGGTCGCGACACGGCCGAATGCGCCGCGTGTGCCTTATGCCAGCGATCACGTTGGGTGTTGCCGAGGTGGAAGCCCATTTGCAGGGCCTGAAAAAGAGACTCAATACGTTTGCTGCCATCGGCGTGGTGTGCAGCGGCCTGACGGTCTTCTTCGTCGTTTCTGCTGCTGGCCTGGCTGTCGGCTGGTATCAGCGTTTGGCGGCCCGCGGCACTCTACCGTGGGTTCTGCTTTGCGGCTTCGTTTTGATCGGCGCTTGCGTGGCGTGGGAGATGCGTCGGCGCTGGCTCGATCTAGCGGCGACGACCGAGCTGATCGATCGCCGCGCGAGCCTTGCGGAACGCCTCACGACGCTTCTCGGGCTCCGTTCGCGACCGCGCAGCTCCGAGCTGGCGCCCCTGCTGGTGGCCCAGGTCATCGCCGCCCTACCACGCTGCGCGCCGCATCTCGTCGCGCCGTTTCAGATTCCACGATCGGCGTACGGCCTCGCCGGCTCACTGGTTGCCTTGGCCCTTGCAAGCCGCATGGCTTCCGATCTGCCCCCTCCCGGCGCGCAAGGTTCTTCGCCTCGGGAGAAACAAACCGATGCGTTTGTGGTCCGCGAACCGCAAGAAGGCGCCGCTGCCGCGCATCAACCCGGTGCCGGCACGGCCACGACGAGCGATGCTGGTTCCGAGAGCAGCACGAGCGGTGCTGCGGAGGTGGGGGACCAAGAGGATGCCGCGACGGTCGACGTCACGAACAGTGACAAGCAGGCCGATTCCCAGGCTGACGGCGAGCCAGCAAGTTTGCCCGCTCGCCTGCTGGCCTTGTTGCCCGAGGAGGTGCGCCGCGCCGTCGTCGGATCTTCCGGGACCGGCCAGTCTGGCCAACGGCGTCCTCTCGGCGAGTCCAGAGACGGGAAGGACGATTCCGCCAAAGATGCTTCCTCCGCCGACAAGGCGGGACAGGCAAAAGGCGGCGAAGGCGAGCGGCGCAACGACAAGTCGGCTGCCGAATCCGGGCAAGATCAGCAACAAAACGCTGCGCAGCGACCGGACCGGGGGCAGTCCGATCCATCCTCGGCTCGGATGAACGACGACGGCAAGACCGGCGGAGAGGTTCCCAAACCCTCGAACGACGAGAAGGCTCCGCCGGCCGGCGGCGGTAGCAGTCCGTCGAACGTGATGGATTCCGCCGCTGCCACTGCCGCTCTCGAAGCCGATGCGGCACCGAAGACGTTCAAGCTGACCATCACGTCCTTCCTGCAAACGTCGCAGCTGCGCGGCGCCAAAGGGAAATACAACAGTTCCCAACGTGTCCACG
The DNA here is from genome assembly GCA_016200585.1 of Deltaproteobacteria bacterium. Classification (GTDB taxonomy): domain Bacteria; phylum Desulfobacterota; class Binatia; order HRBIN30; family HRBIN30; genus JACQEN01. Next base: position 14,996 of record JACQEN010000270.1, on the reverse strand, counting down.
GCGGCAGCGGAGCGAGCGAGGTACTCGCATCAACTGCCCCCAGCGACCAACAGCTGCGCGACGACATTCTGCACAAGGCGGAGATTCCGCCGGAATACGAAGACCTCGTTCGCCGCGTTTATTCTGCGAGGAGCCTCCCCGATGAGCCTTGAGACGCCACAACGCGCGGTGCGCGATTTCCAAGATACCTTTCAACGCTTGCGCGACCAGCTGGGGCGCGTGATCATCGGCCACGGCGAAATCCTCGAGCAGATTCTGGTGGCGTTTTTCGCCGGCGGACACGTGCTGATCGAGGGCGTGCCGGGCACGGGGAAAACGTTGATCGTACGTTCGCTCGGCGAAGCGCTGAATCTGTCGTTCAACCGCATCCAGTTCACCGTCGATCTCATGCCCGCCGACATTACCGGCACGCGCATCGTCGTCGAAGACAAGAAACAACGCGACCTGCGTTTTGTTCCCGGACCGCTGTTCTGCAACGTTCTGCTCGCCGACGAGATCAATCGTGCTACGCCGAAAACACAATCGGCGCTGCTCGAGGCCATGGCCGAGTTGCAAGTCACCGTGGCCGGCACGACGTATCGGCTCGAGCCGCCGTTTTTCGTCCTCGCCACGCTCAACCCGATCGAGATGGAAGGTACGTACCCGTTGCCGGAAGCCCAGCTCGATCGTTTCCTGTTCAAAGTGTTCCTGACGTACCCAACCCACGCCGAGATGCAGCAGATCATCGGCAGTACGACGGGCAACGGATTGGCCGCCGTCGAGCCGGTGTTCGACAGCAACGAGGCAGCGCAACGGGTGGAAGCGTTGCGTGCCTTGGTTCGTGAGGTCTTGGTTGCGCCGCCGCTCGAAGGCTACGCCGCGACGTTGGTGCGTGCGACTTTGCCGCCCGGTTCGAAGTTCGCCCCGCCCGGCCCGTCGCCCTTGCCGGCTGACGAACAGATCAGCCGTTACGTCAGCTTCGGGTCGAGTCCACGTGGCGGCCAAGCGTTGCTTCTCGGCGCCAAGGTGCGGGCACTGCTCGACGGTCGTGTCAACGTATCGTACGACGATATCGACGCGGTTGCGGTGCCGGCGCTGAATCACCGGCTGGTGCTCAACTTTGCGGCCGTTGCCGACGCGGTGGATCCGCGCCAGCTGATCGAGCGGGTTGTGCAGACGGCCAAGAGGGCGCGACGCTGACGATGTCGTCCAAGGCGCTGTCCGCTGCCCTGACCCCGGCCTTCTTGCGCAAGCTTGATCGCTTGCATCTGACCGTGCGCCACTCGTTGAGCACGCGTGCCGGTAACACGCCGATGCCGCGTGGTTCGCAGGGGTCGGGCCTCGAGGTCGAAAGCTACCAGCCGTACTATCCCGGTGACGACTTGCGGCACGTCGACTGGAACGCTTACTCGCGACTCGATCAGCTCCTGGTCAAACGCTTTCGGGCCGAACGCGAAGCGCCGTTGCATATCTTCCTCGATACCTCGGCATCAATGGCGGCTCCGGAAAACGACGGCAAGCTCGACTTCGCCCTCGGCTTGGCCGCCAGCTTGGCCTACGTTTCGTTGCGCCATCACGACCCGGTTCGCATCGTAGCGCTCAGCGCGGCGTTGCCCGGTGGGTTGCGGACGTCACCGGTCTATCGCCATCGCCAGGCCCTGCCGCAGTTGCGCGACTTTCTCGGCCAATTGCGGCCCGCAGGTGGCACCGCGCTGGTGGAGGGAGTGCAAACGGCGTTGCGCGAACGACGCACGGCAGGCGTTGCGGTCGTGCTGTCGGATTTTCTGACGGAACCGGCAGGCTACGAAGCGGCGCTCGCCGAATTGACGGCGCGGCGTTTCACCGTCGCGGCGCTGCGCGTCATCGGTCCGCTGGAACGAGATCCGAGCCGCCTGTTTCACCGTGCCGAGATCGTCGATGCCGAAAGTGGGCGCAAGCGTTTCGTCACCTTGAGCGCCGACAACCTGGCACGTTACGAACAAGCGCTGTCGCGGCACCTGGCGGCGCTTGCCGCCTTTTGTTCCCGCTGTGGAGTGTTCTTTGCCGCCACGGACACGGCTGCCGGTTTGGAGCACAGCTTGTTCCAAAGTCTGCCGGCGGTGGGGATGATTCACTGATGGGAATTTCGCTTTGAGCGATTGTCGATGCCGTCATCGGGCAAATGAAGCAATGGCCCGACGATCCATGCGGCGGACGCGCAGGTAGTCGATGGGCTTCGCCGACCCGCTCGCCCTCGCCTTCACGCTGCTGTTCGGCGTCCTGATTTTCTACTACCTCTGGGAGCGCTGGCGACAGCGGACCGTCGTGCCGTCGATGTTGCTGTGGGAGGCGGTACGCGACGACGTGTTGCGGGCGCGTCATTTTCAACCCGACTGGCTCTTCGTGTTGCAGGCTCTGGCTCTCGCCTGTTTGATCGCTGGTCTCGCACGCCCGTACCGGCGCGATCACGATCCGCGGCCGATGGGCTCGCGGCACATCCTCGTCTTCGACACGTCGGCCAGCATGCAGACGCGCGAAGCGCGCGGCACTCGTTTGGAGCAAGCGCGCGCGCAAGCCCTAGAGCGTCTGCAGCGCCTGGCGCCCGCTGAAGAGGTGATGCTGATTTCGGCCGGTGCGACGCCGGAGGTTGTGGTCGGCTACACGACGGATCGCGAACGCGTGGCACAAGCCCTCGAGCGGCTGCGGGCGGTCGACGCCGGCGGCGACCTGTCGCTGTCGTTGGCCTTCGCACAGAATGCCCTGCAGCGCAGCGACATGCCGGCGCTGATGGAAGTGTTCACCGACATTCCACGCAGCCAGCTTCCGGTCACCGTGCGCGATCAAGCCGCCGTCTTTCAAGTCGGCGAGAGCGACGACAATCTCGGCATCGAGTCGCTGCAGGTGTTTCAGGGCCGCTTCCAGGATTACCACCGTGCCAGTGTGCAAGTGCAGGTGCGCAACTATGCCCATCGCGAAAGCCATGGGTTGCTGACGCTGCAGCTCGAAGATCAAGTCGTACGTCGCACCGGATTCACTCTCGCCGGGCGTCAATCCCAGGCGTTTCGCGTCGACGATTTCCCGGCGCCGGGGCGCATCATGGCGCATCTCGAAGTCGACGATTCCCTCGCCGCCGACAACACCGCCTACGGCTGGATTCGCCCCGTTCGTCCGCTGCGCATCGCCGTGGTTTCGCCGCCTTCAGCGCTGCTGGACGACTTGCGCGGGTTGTCGGCGGCTACCAGCGGCCTGCAGATCAGCCTGTTCGCTCCGGGGGAAGCGTTGCCGGCGCAGAGCTTCGACTTGGCGATCTTCCATGGCGTCGCTCCGCGTCCGTGGCCCGACATGAACGCGCTCTTCATCTATCCGCCGGCCGACAACGACCTGTTTCCGGCAAACGGCGACGCCACCAACGTCGAGGTCATCGACTGGAATTCCCGCCACGCGGCTCTGCAGGGCCTGCACCCGCTTGCCGCCCTGCCCCTGCAGCGGGCGCGCATTCTCAACCCGCCTGCCTGGAGCCAGGTGCTCTTATGGTCGCGCAACGCCGATCGTGAATTCCCCCTGGCTCTGGCCGGCGAGCGCGACGGGCATCGCATCGCCTGTCTCACCTTCGATCTCGCGGCCGAGCGCTTGCTGAGCAGCGACAACGTCAACTTTCTGCTGTTCTTCTTGAACCTTGTCGATTGGCTCGCTCCAAACAGCTCGGACGCGACGATGGTGCGCACCGGCGATGCGTATTTGACCGCCGATCACAGCAAACTTCCGGTTCGCGTGCGCGATCCGCGTGGTGTGGTCTCCGACCTCGCGCCGGGGCAAGTCGGGCTGACGCCCTACTTGGTCGGCGAGTATGAGATCAGCGACGGCATCCGCCAGCGCCTGCTCGCCAATTTCTTCGACCCGGTGGAATCGGACATTGGCCGTCCGAGCCCCGAGGTTACCGTGTTTCCCGCCGCGATGCCGGCTGCGGTCGCGCCGGCCGCAGTGCTGCCGCCGGACTTCGGGCACTGGTTCTACGCTGCCGCTGCCTGTCTCCTGCTGCTGGAGTGGTTCGTCGCTCGGAGGGTTGAATTATGAATCCTCAGAGCCCGGGCTTCTCCTATCTGCTGGCGCATCCGGAGGGCGTGCGGGTTGTCGTCGAGCAGCCGCAGTGGCTGGCCCTGCTGCCGGCCGTTCTTCTGATTCTGTTCCTTGCCCGCGGTGAAACCGGCGTGCGCCGGCAAGCTCTCGGCTGGCGCGGTGCCGCTTTGCTCTTGCTCGCGCTGGCACTTGCCGGTTTGGGCCTGCAGTCATCGCTGCCCAGCAATCGCTTGTCGGTGATGGCGTTGGTCGATCGTTCCGACAGTATCGACGAGGTCGGACGCAAGTGGGAAGAGCGTTACATCGGGCAAGTCGCCGGCGCCTTGGCGCCGGAGGACGAGCTCGGGGTCGTTACCTTCGCACGTGACGCCGTCATCGTGCGCGCCCCCGGTTCGAAAGGCGAGATCAAGCTGGACAGTCCCCCCGGCGGCACCAACGCCACCGATATCGGTCGAGCCCTGGAGACGGCACTGGCTCTCTTTCCCAGCGACAGCGAGCGCCGACTGTTGCTGCTTTCCGACGGCAACGAGACGCGCGGCGACAGCTCGTCGCGCCTGCCACGGGCGCGCGCTGCGGGTGTCGCCATCTTCCCGGCCGTGCCGCCGCATGCCGGCGGCATCGACGTCGCCGTCGAGAAACTCGCCTTGCCGCCGATGGTGGCCGAGGGGATGGTATTTCCGGTGCGCGTCGTGGCGCGCAACTACACGACGCCGCGTTCGGCGACGTTGCAGCTCAGCGTCGACGGCGAAACGATCGGCAAGGAGACGATTCGTCTGCAGTCGGGATTGAACGCGATCGAAATTCCCTATCGCATGAGCGGTCCGGGGAGTCACAATGTGCGGGCCGAGGTAACCACGCCCGACGACGTCATGCCCGGCAACAACTACCGCGAAGCGACGCTCATGGTTGGCGGTAAGACGCGTGTGCTCCTGGTCGGCACGCGACGGCAGTCGACGCTGGCTACCGTGCTCGAGCGCAAGGACATTGCGGTGACGGCCATTGCCCCGGCGGATCTGCCGGGGCAGATCGAGGAGTTGCTCAATTACCACAGTGTCGTCTTCGAGGACGTTTCCGCCGGCAGCTTTGCGGCTCGCAAGCTCGATGTGCTCGAACGCTACGTCAGAGACTTCGGGGGAGGGCTGGTGGTGGCGGCCGGTGAGCGTACCTTCGGCGACCGTGGCTTCAAGAAGACGGCGTTGGAACGTCTGCTGCCGGTCACGCTGGAGCCGCGCCGTCCACCGCGTCCGGAGCGTGAACCGCTGGCGCTGTTCCTAGTCATCGATCGTTCCAACAGCATGGGCTACCACATTCACAATCGCCTCGAGCGCAGCGAGTCGGAGTCGAAGCTCGAATACGCCAAGCGCGCCGCTCTGGCGGTGATCGGCCAGCTCAAGGACAGCGACATGGCCGGGCTGATCGTTTTCGACTCGCTGATGTTCGAAGTCGCGCCGCTGCGCTCACTAAAAGAAAACCGTGCCTTGCTCGAGCGCGACATTCCTCGTTTGGCGCCGGGTGGTGGGACCGACTTCTACGACGCCCTCGACTCGGCGCGCAAACAACTGGTCGCGGCGCGTGTCGGCCTGGCCCATACGATCCTTCTGACCGACGGCGACACCAATCGCGGTGCCGCCGACCACTACCCGTTGATCGATAACATCGCCAAGGCGGGAATCAGTGTCACGACCGTCCGTATCGGCGATGACACGGTCAACCTGCAGTTGCTGCACGACATCTCCAGTCGAACCGGCGGTCAATTCTACCACGTCGAGAACGCCGAAACGCTGCCGCAGCTGCTGCTGAAGGATACCAGCCAGGCGTTGGCGCAGACTCCGCGCCACGATCTGACGTTTCTGCCGCGCATCGCTTCGGCCAACCAGATGTTGCGCGGCATTGCGCCGGCGTCGCTACCGGAGCTCCAAGGGTATGCGTTTGCCAAACCCAAGCCGGGTGCCGATGTGCTGCTGCAGGTCGTCGACCGTGACAAGAAGGATCCGCTGCTGGCGGCGTGGCAGTATGGGCTCGGCCGTGTCGTCAGCTTCACGGCCAGCCTCGGCGACGACGCCGAAACCTGGGTGGGTTGGGACGGCTTCGGTAAGCTTTGGTCGCAGCTCGTTCACTGGGTGGTCCGCGAGCAGGCGCTTTGGGACTACGGCCTCGAAGTGCAACGCGTCGATGGGCAGGTCAAGTTGATCGTCCATGCGTTCAGCGATCTCGCCGATTCGACGTTGATGGCGCGCTTGCTCGAAAACCCGACCAAGCCGGTGGATGTGGCGCTGGTGCCGGAAGGGCCGCGGACCTACGTCGGCAAGCTGCCGAATGTTGCCGGCGGGCGTTATCCACTCGTTCTCACCACCCGCAGCGGCAATCACGACGTCAACCAGCACACCGAGTTCATCGCCGTTCCAGCGCAGGACGCTCAGCCGCAAGAAGAGTTTCAGAGCGTGGATCCGAATCTGCCGCTCCTGCAAGCGCTGGCGGCGGCGACGGGCGGTGCCGTCGACGCGCCGATCCGCTCCCTGGTCGAGCGCAAACCGGGTACGCGCCACGTCGTGACGCCGCTCGACTGGCTGCTGATCCCCGCCGCCATGTTGTGTCTGCTCGTCGACATAGGTTTGCGCCGCTTGCGTGGGCGAGCTGGCAAGACACCAGCGCTTTCGCCCGCAGCCTCCGCTTGACCAAAGATCCCTCCGAACGCCCGTCGCCCTACGCCCGACGACGCTTTTGTTGTAAGCTTTCGCCGCAGATGCGCATCCTCTACTTCGATACGGTATCCGGCATCAGCGGCGACATGACGGTCGGTGCCCTGCTCTCGCTCGGTTTGCCGTTCGATCATTTGCAAGACGCGCTGCAGCGGCTTGGGATCGGCGGCTTTGCGGTGCGCTCGTCGCAGCGTTCGATCAATGGAATCGACGCGGTGAAGTTCGATGTCGATGTGCACGACGACGCGGCGCACCATCACCACGGCGCTGCGCCGCACGGGCACACGCATCGGACGTTCCGGACGATCCGTGAGATGATCCAACGCAGCAGCCTCGACGACGCGGTACGGCATACGGCGCTTTCCATCTTCACCAAGCTCGCCGAAGCCGAAGGCAAAGTGCACGGCATGGCGCCGGACGATGTCGAGTTCCACGAAGTCGGCGCCATCGATTCGATCGTCGACGTCGTCAGCGCCGCGATCGGCTTTCATTTCTTCGGCGTCGAACGGGCCTATGTATCGGTGCTGCCGCTCGGCAGCGGAATCGTGCGTTCGCAACATGGCTTGATCCCGGTGCCCGGTCCGGCGACAGCCGAGCTGTTGCGCGGCTTTACCACACGCATGGAGGGCGAGGGAGAGCTGGTCACCCCGACCGGCGCCGCGATCGTCGCGGCGTTGACGACGCCCGACGGCGTACCGCCGCTACGCATCACCGCGGTGGGCTATGGGGCAGGGCAGAAGACGTTCGCCGACCGGCCGAACGTCTTGCGCCTGGTCGTCGGTGAGACGGAAGCCACAAGCGAGCGCGAGCGCGTGGTCGAGATCCACACCAACATCGACGACTACAACCCCGAGCTTTACGACCATGTCTTCGACCGCCTCTACGAGGCCGGGGCGCGCGAGGTCTGGTTGACTCCGGTGCACATGAAGAAGAATCGTCCGGGTGTGCTGCTGAGCCTGCTTTGCGACCTGGGTCAACGCGACCGTTTGGCGGCGATCATCCTGAATGAAACGTCGGCCATCGGCGTGCGCTACCACGACGTCGAGAGAATCGTCCTGCCGCGCGAGACGCGCGAAGTGCAGACGCCGTACGGTACGCTGCGCGTCAAAGTCGCGCGCACCGCCGAAGGCAACCTCAATCTGGCGCCCGAGTATGACGACTGCAAACGGCTGGCGCGCGAGCGCGGCGTGCCGATCAAGCTGGTGTATCAAGCGGCGCTGGTGGCGGCGACGCGGCAGTGATCGTCGTCCGGTGCTGCGCCCCGCTCCCTCACGAAAAAAAAGCGACCAGCTCTTCTTCCGCTTGCTGGGCGTCGCGGCGCCCGAGTTGGATCAGGTGATCGGCGTAGCAGCGGTCGAAGAACAAGTACGACAGCAGATCGGCTTCTCCCAAAGCGCCGCGGCCGGCGAAGCGCACGACGTTGCGGCTCAGCCAGTCGCGCACGCCGCGGCTGCGCCCCTGGTGTTCCAGGCATTCAGCGGCAAGCACGCCGAGGTCTTTCGATGGCCGTACCATACAATCGCGGACAACCCGATACGGGGCGCGGCGTTGTTCGACGATCGGTTCATTGATGTGCTCGAGAAACTCCGGCCCGTAGTAGCGGACGCCGCTTTCGAGAATGGCATTGAACAAGTGCAGGCGTTCGACATCGTATTCGATGCGGTCGAGCAGCAAGGCGTTGATGGCCTTGCCGGCGAGATACGTCGGATTGTTGTACATCGTCTCGCGCCGGCGTGCGAGGCGATCCTCTTCCTCGGCCGATCGGGGATGGCGCAGCCCGATGACCATGACGCGATCGGCACCCAGCCGCAATGCCGGCGACAGGGGCGTGTTCAAGCGCAAGCCGCCGTCGCAGTAGTAGGTGCGATCGATGCGCAGCGAGGGGAAAATGAGAGGAATCGCCGCCGAGGCCAGTGCATGTGCCGGACCCAACGCTGCCGCCCGAGCAATGACGAACGGATCGCGCGACCACGGAGGCTGCGGTCGCGTCCCGGTATCGATGAAGACCACGGAACGTCCGGTGGCGATTTCGGTCGCGGCGATTGCCAGAGCGCCAAGCTCGTCGCTGTCGATGTTGGAACGAATGCGTGACCAGTCGATGTTGCGCAAAACGATCTCTTCGAGCCATGCCGTGTCGAACAAGCCGGGCAGGCGCTCGGGAATTCCGGAGGCGGTCGCCGGCAACGGCTTACGCTCGGACCCGAGGCCGAGCAGTTGCAGCGGTACGCGGAAAAGATCCGTAACGCCGGGGGCGAAAACCCGATCGAGCGACAGCGAGCGCCACAGCTGCGTCAGCGCGACACCGACGCCGGCGTCGTTCTGACCAGCGGCCAGGTAGCAGGCATGGATCGCACCGACGCTGGTGCCGGTGAGAATGTCGAAATGCACCGGGCGACCGAGCTTCTTCCCCACGTCGGAAAAGATGTACGACAAGACCCCGGCTTCGTAGGCGCCACGCGCGCCACCACCGGAGAGCACGAGGGCAATGCGCGGATGTGAAGTAGGGGTATCGCTCACTTCGGTATCTCTGCGGAAGGAGATCGTCGCAGTCAAGGTGGAGAAGGTTGATCGTCGCTGCTTCGCCGAGATCTTTGCAAATCCTCTCCAACAACACCGACGTCGTGCCGTCCCCCCGGAAGGGTGCGTCAGTTCGGCGCTCGACGGCTTCTTGAAAGGTGGCCCGACGACTGTCTGCCGTCACTGCAGGGCTTCGAGCTTGATCGGCAGACCGTCCAGCGGCTTTGAGATCGGCGCTTGCTGGATCGGCATCGTGTAGCCATCGGCCACGCTCCAGCGGTAGCGTTGCACCATCTGATGCATGATCGCCTTGACCTGCATCTCGGCGAAACGCATGCCGAGGCAGAGGTGCGGTCCGCCGCCGAAAGGAATCCACGAGTGCGTGTGGCGCTCGTCTTCGGCGCGCTCGGGGCTGAAGCGCAGCGGATCGAATCGGTACGGCTCGTCCCACCATTCCGTCAGGTGATGCGTTAGAATGGGAGAGATCACCACCATCGTGCCTTGCGGAATCGTATACCGTTCGAACTCGAAGTCGGCAGTGGCAACGCGCGGAATGACGGGCAGCGGCGGGTAGCGGCGCAGCGTTTCTTTCATCACCCACGACAGGTTCGGCAGCCGTTCGATATCGTCGAACTCCAGGTGCGACGCTTTCATGGACCGGCATTCTTCACGCACCCGCTCTTGCCATTCGAGGTTGCGGCCGAGCTCATAGGTCATCGACGTCAACGTGCTGGTAGTCGTATCGTGGGCTGCCATCATGAGGAAGATCATGTGGTCGATGATCTCCTGATCACCGAAGCGCATGCCCTCGTCGCTTTCGGCGTTGCACATTCGGCTCAACATGTCGCTGCCGCCGGCTCGGCGCCGTTTTGTAATCTCGCGGGCGAAGTACTGGATCATGCGCTCGCGGCCCCTGAGGCCGCGGTGAAATTCGAGACCCGGGATCGGCAGGCGCACCTTCGACATCGATGCCGCAACCAGATCTTCGAAGACACCGTTCATCTGTTTGGTCTCGTTGCCGAGCTCGACCCCGATGAAGATCGACGCCGCGATATCGAGAGTCAGCTCCTTGAAGCCGCGAAACGCCAGGAACGGCCGAGGGGCTCGCAACCACGAATCTAAACCGTCGCCGATCATTAGATTCATACGCTGCAGATATTGGTGTAGCGCCGCGCGAGTGAATGCTTCGTGCATCGTCTTGCGGTGCTGCTTGTGCTGCTCGCCGTCCATCAACAGCAGACCATTCGGAAAGATCCGGCCCATGATCCACATCCAGGGTTGCCGCGCCGAAAAGATGCGATCCTTGTCGAGCAACACCAGGCGATTGGCGTCCGGGCCGTAGAGGTTGACCATGCGGATGAAGCCGGCGTTCTGCGCCACGACCTTACCCGACTCTTCGTACTGTTGGCGCAGCCGCGACAGCATATCGACACGATCCTGCCCGGTGATGACGGTTGTAAGCATCCGAATGAAACCGGCGCGCGGGATCGAACGGTAGGGCCGGGCGGATTGGTTTGCAGCGGAGGGCATTGCCGCGGACATGAATCGGATAAGGACCGGATTCCAAAGCCTGGGTCAAGTGGGTGAACGGCGTTGCAGAATCAGGAAGCAGACGCTCACCCGGTGAACCGTAGCGATGCCGCTGTGCCGATGCCGAAGGCGCCCTGATGCTGGCAGGAAACTTGAACGCTTCGTGATGAGCACGGAGGTCGATTCCATGGTGCCGCTGAAGACCGTATTGTGTCCGATCGATTTTTCGGACCTGTCAAAGAAGGAGCTCGCCCTGGCGTTGGAGGTCTGCCAGACCTTCGGGGCCGAGTTGGTGTTGCTTCACAACCTGGCGGCGATTTCTCCCGGCCTGACACGCGCATGGGAATGGCAGCAGGTTCACCATAGCGACAAGGCTACTTCGGCCAAGGCCGAGGAGCAGATGGGACAGGTGTTGCGCGAGCTGCCGAAGGAAGTACGCGTCCACGCCAGCATCACCGCCGGCCCTGTGGCAACGATCCTATTGGGTCTGGTGGTGCAGCTGCCGGCCGATCTGGTCGTCCTCGGCAGCCACGGATGGAGCACCGAAGACCACGCTTCGATCACCGAGCGCATCATCGACCGTTGCCCGTGTCCGGTGCTGACGATCGAGGAAAACATGTCGTGGACGCAACGCTTTCGTCTGCACGGCGATGGTGGCAAGGCGCTGCCGGTCGTTGTGCCAACAGACCTCGCTTCCGGCGGAAGCTCGGTGACCAACTATGCCTTCGAGCTGGCGCGCAACGCAGGTCTGGAGATTCACCTGCTGCATGTCGTTCCTCGAGACTGCAGTCTATTGGAGCTGGAGCGGGCAGAAAGCGGGTTAAGCTCGATCGTGCCGGAAGACCTGGTAGGAAGGGTCCAGTGGCACGTGCGCCAAGGCGACCCGACGTATGAGATCCTCGCCCTCAGCGATATTCTGCAGCCCGGATTTCTGGTGATGGGAGAGCATGCGCGCCGCTTTTTCCGCCGCCTCTTCACGAAGGACACGGCGCGTGAGGTGTTGCACCGAGCCCCGTGTCCGGTGTGGTTCGTACCGCCGGGCAGGCGCTGATCGGGTGTCGACTCAGCCACCAGTACCGGTGCGACCCTGGCGCAGGAGATCGCTGAGCGATAGGCGCAGAGGGTCGGCCTTGTCAGGCGGATACTGCTTCAGCGCGTCGATGACCTGAGCGACTCGGGCGCGGTCGACGTCACCGTGCAGGTATTGTTGACGTGCAAGCCAGTACAACGGCTCGGGCGCGTCGGCAAAACGGTTGCGCATGTCGTGCAGCAGCGCGACCGCGTCGTCGTATTGTCCGTTGTCGACGTACGCTTGGCTCAGCAACACCAGGCTGTCGAGATCGTCCAAACGCGCGCGTTGTGGCTCGAGGGCACGAATGGCGTTCGCCAAATTGCCGTTGCGATAGGCGCTGATGCCGAGATAGGCGCGGATGACCTTCTGTTGGTCCGGGTGGCTGAGCTCGTTGAGGGATTGCGCCAACTCGACCTCGGCGGCGTGGAAATCCTTATGGTCGTGGGCGATGCGGCCGAGGTAGTAGTGTGCCAGTGGGCTTTTGCCAAGCAAGTTGCGCTCGACGAAGTCTTGGGTGATCGGCAGCGGACCGATCCAACGCGCGGTCAACTGTCCGAAACCATACGCTGCGGCGACCAGTGTCAGGGCGATGGCAATCGGTTGCACCTGCCAGCGTTCATCATCGGTTTCCTCGACGCGCTCGGAGGACACCGGAATCCATCTAGAAACGACGATGTGGATCACAAGGGCGAGGAGTATGCCGGCCAGGACATCGGTGAGGTAGTGTTCGCCCAGGTAGATGACGGCGATCCAGACGAGAACGGCGTAGATAACGACAGGAAGGCTGCGCCGGCGGTAGTGTCGCCACGCAAAGAGAGCGCAGGCCGCCGGGATCGCGGCGTGCACCGAGGGCATTGCGGCGATCGTGTTGACGTCGAAGGCGGCGACCAAGCGCGGTACGTGCACGTTGTAGAGGGTGCGGACCAGCTGGGTGATCGGCGGGATTACCAGAAAATCGTTGGCTGCCATCCATGGCGGAATCGTCGGGACGAGGAAGTAACCCGCCAGACCGCCGTAGAGCACGCCGAGGATCGACCACGCGTAGGCGCGGAAAGCCGGACGTCGTGTCGACCAAACGATCAATCCGAAGACCAGGAAGAAGAGGAAATGTGAAGAGTAGATCAGGACGAAAAATCGATCCGGCCAATAGGTGTCCGTCAAGCGGGCGCGCAATTGCTGCACACCTTCCGGTGCGATGGCGCCACCACACAACCAGCGTTCGAAACGCAGCACGTATGCGAGATGCATGGGCAGCTCGAGATGTGACGTCAGCGCGTACGCCAAACCACGACCGAACTCGAAGAACTCGACGGCTGCGACGAAGACGACCCAGTCGTTGACGAAGCGCTTCAAACGTCCCGACAGCACCGCCGCCAACAGCAGCACCGGCACGATCAGGCTCTTCATGATGAAGGCGTAGCGATTGAACGCCACCATCATCACCAAGACGGCAACGTAGAAGGTTACGATCCAGACCAGTATCCGCTCCTGGCGCGTTGCGCTGGCCGGTTGCGGCGGCGCGGCAACGGAAGGGTTTGACTCTCGCTTGCGGCTTGGTGACCGTGCCATCGGATTGCAGCGGATCGGCTATTCGCTGATTGCGGAGGATCGAGGAACGAGGTCCTGGGCGTCGAAGACGCCACGCAGGTCGAGCAGAAAGCAGCCGTCGTGGATTCTTCCGATGATCGGCGGGTCGGAAAGGCGGAAGTGCGTAGCAATGTCGTTGGCGCCGAGTGTCGGGTGGGAGATGCGGACGGCACGTGACGGCAAATGCTCGATCGGCAGCGCGCCGCTGCCGATCTGCGCTTCGGATTCGATGAGGTCGACACGGAATGCGTCGCCGAGCGCTTGGCGCAGCAGCTGCACGGCGCGTTGACCAGTCGCATGGATGTCGGAGAGCGGCCGCGTCAGCCATCGCAAGGTCGGCAACACTCGGGGCAGGTCTGGCGCCGTGCGATAAGCGCGCAGAGTCGCCGCCAGTGCGACCAGCGTCATCTTGTCGCAACGCAAGGCACGCTTGAGCGGGTTGCGCTTCATGCGCTCGATGAGGTCGTGGCGTCCGACGATCAGGCCGGCTTGCGGCCCACCGAGCAGCTTGTCGCCGCTGAAGGTCACGATGTCCGCACCGCAGCGGATGCGCTCGGCAACGACAGGTTCCTTGGGCAGTCCGTACTCCGAAAGGTCGATGAGCGCGCCGCTGCCGAGGTCCTCCATGACCGGCAAACCGCGCTCGTGTCCGATCTTCACCAACTCCTCGAGGCTCACATCGCTGGTGAAACCGACGATGCGATAGTTCGACGTGTGTACTTTCAACAACAACGCAGTGCGCGAATGGATTGCCGCCTCATAGTCGTGGGCGTGGGTGCGATTGGTGGTGCCGACCTCACAGAGCACGCATTGGCTCTTGGTCATGACGTCGGGGATGCGGAACGAGCCGCCGATTTCAATGAGCTCACCGCGTGAGACGACGACCTCGCGGCCCTCTCCGATCGTATTGAGAGCCAATAGAACGGCGGCGGCGTTGTTGTTGACCACCGTCGCCGCTGCGGCGCCGGTGAGCGCGCAGAGGTCGTCGGAGATCAGGTCGTCCCGATCGCCGCGCTCGCCGCTTTTGAGATCGTACTCGAGATTTGAAGCCTGCGCCGCCACGGCCGCGACTGCGTCCACCGCCTCATCCGCCAGCAGCGCCCGACCGAGGTTGGTATGCAGCACCACTCCGGTGGCGTTGACGAGGGGTCGCAGCTTCTGTTGTTCTGTAGCCTTGATCCGCGTTGCGACGAGGTTGGCGACCGTCTCCGCAATTGGCGCACCTTCGAGTTGTCCGCTACCGAGTTGATCGCGCAATTCGTCGAGCACGGCGCGCACGCTCTCGACGACATAGGCGCGCCGGACGTGCTGCAGCAAGCCGATCGCAATCGACGTGCTCAAAACACGATCGACGGAAGGTAGTGCGCGAAGCCGGTCTGCCCCCTCCGACATGTCGTGATGGTGCCGACTTTTGCGGCGCGACACAACGGACGGACGATCATTCAACCAGCCGGCGTGTAAGCGCCTTTGAACCGCCGGTGTGACCCTGTGTGTCGCAATCGGCGGCCTGGCGGTCGCTAGGAGCAACTGCTCAACGCTCGATTGACCGCACCGAG
>JACQEN010000042.1 GCA_016200585.1 Deltaproteobacteria bacterium | reverse complement strand
TATCTGGACTCCTCCGTCAAATCGAAGACGCGGCCGTAGGTGAGATACGTTCGGGTCTTTGCCGGTGGCGTGGGTGGCCGAGGGGCAAGACCGACATCAATTCGGTGAGCACACGCTGAATGCTGAGCGAGCGGACGCAGGCAGGTCGAGACTGCAGACGTATCTCCGACCTCTTGAGTGGAGCGCTGTCGGCTCCGGGCCATGATGGAATTCGCGCGCGCCACAGCCAATCGCTGACAACGGCCTCTATGGGCCACGCGAGTTATCGGCTTAGGGCGCGCCGGTCTTACCTGTTGAGCCATCACTCGAATTGCATTGCAGCGTGGGGGTGAGCTGGTCATCGGATGGGAAGTCTAGTGCCGACAGCTCCGAACGCCGTCGTAGCTGCCGACACGGCGCGGTGCGCTCGGCCAGCCACGACGAACGCAGCCGGTGCAGAGTGACCAGGATCTGCTGCTCGATCGACTTCACCGGCACCGGATGAATGTCTTCGTTGCGGAAGGCTTCGAGCATGCCTTTGGTATCGGTGCGATCGGTCCTCGATATTCAGCTTGCCCAACTGCCGACTCCCACGCACTCTTGCCGACGGCGCTGCCGCAATACCCGACGCGATCGTCCGCTACTCATGGGGGCTTTGGTCCCGACGCCTTAGCCACGGCGCGGCGCAAGCAGATCGACTGCGGCGCGCAAAGCAAGAAGATAACTTTGGGCGCCGAACCCCATCACTTGTCCGACGGCAATGTCGGTGATCAAAGAGCGACGGCGAAACGACTCGCGCTTGTGAGTGTTCGACAAGTGGGCCTCGATGACCGGCAAACGGACCGCGAGTAGGGCGTCGCGTATCGCTACACTGGTGTGAGTGTAGGCGCCAGGATTGATTACGATGGCTCCGACTCTGCCGGCGGCAGCGTGGATGCGATCGATGATCTCCCCCTCACTGTTGGACTGAAACGTTTCGATGTCGACGTTCAGCTCGGATGCCAGCCGGCGCAGCTGCGCATCGATCTGGCGCAACGTCGTGGCACCGTAGACACCGGGTTCGCGCTTGCCAAGAAGATTGAGATTCGGGCCGTGGAGAACGAGAACCAATTCGGAGGCCTTCGAGCGAGCGGTCTGGGAGCGTTTCGCTGGCATACCACGGGTCTACCAAATCGGAACGGGGGATTACCAGAGCGGCTCTTTGTGGGATGCGATGGAATCGGCTAGCCCATCGCACCCCACAAGAGGTCAACGTTACGGCGTTGGAGTGGGGGGCACCGACGTCGGGGTCGGCTGCGGTCCGAGTACCGTTCCCGAAACCACCGAGCTGGTGAAGTTGCCGTTCGGGCAATCCAAGACACCCGATCCACCCACACTCGCCTTTAGGGTGTAGGTTTGGAAGAGCGCATGTGCGGAAGCGCGAACACTGAATGTAAACTGGGTCAACCCCTCCACCAGCTGATTGAAGGAATGGCCATCCGGGATGTGGCGGACAGCGAACGAGCTGCCCTCGACCTCGACATCCGATGAATTGCTGCTGAACGTAACCTGACAAGCGGATGTCAACGGATTACGGACATCGTCGTGGACTTCCACTGTAACGAGCTTGGTCTCGCCCGGAGCTAGATCGAGCACGTCCGGCGTGGCTTTCGGCGGGTCCGTAGGTCCTGAGAACGTCACGACCGCCAGATCCCACAAGAAGATGTTCGTATCCAAGTCACCGTGCGTGCCCTGAATTCCGGGCACCTCATCGAGCGGAGGCGTATCGATGAAGAATTCGAAGGGGTGGTTCGGATCAAAACCTGCGTTGCACTGATAACTAGGCGCCGGCACCGTGCAGGCCGCATCGTTGGGGCCACCTGGGCTGAGATCCACCGGCAGCGGTCGGAAATCGACGAACTCTCCTCGCCCTGGGTAAACGCAAGCACGGTAACAATCCCCGTGGGAGGAATGATTTCTTCCGAAATCAGCGTCGCGGTAGCAATCCCAAGCGGGCTTGTGGTGGTTGGGTTCACGACGCTCGATGCGTTGGAAACGAACGCTACTGCAGTACCCAATGGAACCGCATTTCCGAAGCGATCATTCAGATACGCGCTGATCGGAATCTGAATTCCACTGAACCTTCGACCGGCGACGTTGCGACTTTCGGAAGCGACGCTGAAGCGGTTTGCAGACGGGGGCCCGCCGAGCACGGAGACACCGACCGAAGAAGAGAAGATGTCCGCCGTCCCATCGCCGTTGACATCGACACTGGCGGTCACGCGTACCGTGGTTGCGCGCGTGCCACTGGTCAACGTGGTGGTAACCTTTCCGCCTGAGTCGGTGAACGCAACCAGGGGTGAGATCGACTCGGTCCCGGTGCCGGTCAGGGAAAATGTGACGGGGACTCCGCCGATTGGTTGATTTTGCACATCGCGCACGAGGTACGACAGAACGGACTGTTCCGGCCGCCCTGAAGAACGAACCCCGAGTTGCACCGGGTCGGCGCCAGTGAACTGAATCGAACCCGGAGGGGACGTCGGCGTCGCAGTAGGCGGCTGAGTCACCGTAAGTGTCAGGGTCGGAGTGAACGTGTCGACGCCCATCGGGAATGGCGTGTCGGTCGGGGTAGTCGTGGGCGTCGGTGAGATTGTCGGCGTCTGTGTGATCGTAAACGTTCGCGTCGGCGAAGGGGGCCGGGTGTCGGGCAATCGCACCGTCTTCGTAGCTTCAATGACCCCACCGGATTGCGTCGTGACGCGAGCACGAATCGTAATCACGCTCCCCTGACGCGACGAAATGTATTTGACGCACGCAAGAGCATCACCCGGCTGCGGCAAGACGTTCAGGCTGCCGGTATCGCAAGGAGCCTTGACGCGCGTTTGTCCCGGGCTGGTAATGGACACGCCGGATACCGGGTCGACCAAGCTGAATTCGACCGGAACTCCGTCGGGAACGATGGCTCCGAAAGCATCGGTCAACAACGCCGATGCAATGCTGGTGAAAGAGCCGTCGCCGTTGTCGTTGCGTCGATCTTCGAACAAATCGACATCGATGAACGACGCCGGTGCGCCGGCCTGAGTCAGCGTCATCGTGGCAATGCGGCCAAGGGCGTCGGTTGCCGTCACCAGGAAGCTGCCGACTTGATTGCCGGAAGTGAGGGTGAATGTACCACCCGAGGCCTCAATGGCAGTCCTGCTCAGACATGCCTCGCCACTTGCTGAGACAAGGAATGGCGGTGCGCCACCGGTAACGCTGAATGTCTGGGCCACGCCATTGCACGTGGGCGGGCTGGAAACGCCGGCGTACAGAGTGGTGCTGCGCGGCACGAATGCCGGTGGCTCGATTGTCGGCGTTGGCGTCGGGGTCACAGGCGTCTCCGTAGGCGTTGGGCTGCTCGTCGGGGTCGCCGTCGGTCGTGTATCGATGAGAAGAACCGGACGGACGTCTTCGACGAAACCACCGCCAGCTGTCTGAACGCGGGCGCGGACCTGCACCGTAGTACCCTGCAGAGCCGCAACATACTTCAGGCAGCTAAGTGCGTCGCCCGGTTGGAGCACAACCGGGAAGTCGATTGTGCAAGGGGCGGCTTGATGTGTCAGCCCAGGGCTGGTGACGGAGACGCCGGCGACCGGATCGGCGAGACTGAACTGAACGGACACGCCATCACCAACGACGGCACCGGTTTCGTCGGTTACCAAGGCACTGACGATGGTCGTGAACGAACCGTCGTGATTGTCGACGACCGACGTCAGGATCTGATCCAACCGCACAAAGGCCGCACCCGGGGTCGGCGGCGCGGTGGTTGGTGTAATGGTCGGTGTATTCGTTGGAACCGGGCTGCCGGTCGTGGTTGGTGTTTCAGTTGGCGGACCCAGCACGGTGATGCCGGCGGAAGCAACGCGGCCGATCGCATCGGTCACCGTAACGGTGTAGTTGCCCGGCGTGTTTCCGGCCGTGTACGTGAACGAGCCGCCGGAAGCCGGAAGCGAGGTCACACTGGTACATCCGCCCCCAGCAAACACGGCGAATGGCGGAGTGCCGTTGGTCACCACAAAGCTCTGTGTTCCGCCGTTACAGTTCGTCGGCGGCGCACCCGTACCTTGCGACACAAACGTTTGACCCGGTACCAGCACAGGTGGAAGTGGCGTCGGCGTCGGTGTCGGTGTGCTCGTCGGAGTTGCGGTCGGCGTCGCCGTGGGTGTCGGGGTCGCTGTGGGCGTATCCGTAGGAGACGGCGTTGGACTTGGCGTCGGCGTCGGCGTTGACGTCGGCGTCGGCGTCGGCGCGCCTTCGAACGTGACGATCTGCGAGTACATCGCGGATCCGTTGCCGCCCGGAGCCATCGCCCCGTTCATAATGTCTGACTTCACCGTAATGTTGAGCGCATTGGTTTCCGCCATTCCGGAGGGGGCGCTGTCGATGAGGGTGAAATGGAAGCGGTTCACGCCATTCTGAAGCAGATTGTTCGTGAACGAATCCCCCAGCGTGACGGAATCAAATCCCAGGATCTTTCCGCGGGAGCCACCGTACGCCACGCTGATCTGGGAACCTGCCACCAATGGATTGCCGAATCCGGCGTTGCCGATCGGGTCGGGATTGTCGCTGACGATAAGGGTGTAGCTACGCGAGCCACCTGCGGGAATTGGGCCGGTTTCGGTGGACAGCAGTATGATCGGACCGGTCTGCGCCGAAAATGTCGTGCAGATGGAGTCAAACAGATCCACCGCTTCGCCGCAGACGCGTGTCCCGTTGCCTTGATCTTGATCGTAAACGTTGTTGTGGTTCAAATCGACGAAATCTTCGCCTGGATCGTACTGGCGATTGCAGTTGGAGTCATAGTAGGGTTCTGAAACCACCTGCAAATCGTCCAGATCGTCACAGATCCCGTTGCCGTTCTTGTCGTCAAACGGGCGCTCGCCTCGTACCCTCGCCAGCACCGACACGGTACCGCCGTCTGTGTATGGGGCTTGTGAGACCAGGGTTGCCGCTGCCTGGCCCAGGCTATTCGTAATTCCCGCATCGCCGATGGCGCCACTGTTGGTGGTGAAGCTCACCGCCGTTCCGGGTTGAACGGGATTGTTGAAACGATCGGCGACGAAAGCCGATATCTGGTCCTCGAGGCCCGATGTGACGCGGCCGGCGACGTTGGCAAACTCGTGTGCGAGACTGATGTGATCTGGCCTGCCACCGGTCACGGCAACCGGCGCCGAGCGCGTGATGAGCGACGTGCCATGCACTTGAGCCGTGACCTGCAAGCTCGCCGTGCGCAGACCGCTGGTGACCGTCACCTGCACCTTGCCGTCCGCATCGGTGGTACCCTGGCTCACGTTCAAAGATTCGCCGGAAATACCGGACAACGAAAAGTCGACGATCGCGCCCGCTACCGGGGAACTGCCACCGTCGGTCACCTCAAATGTCAACGTCGCTTGCTCCGGAAGACCCGAGCCATGGACGCCGATGCTGCTGCGGTTGGCACCGAGGAACTGCAAGCCGGCAGGCTGCGAGCTTGTTCCGGGCGTTGGGGTCGTCGCATTGGTAATCAAAACATTTAGTGGAGGAATGACGCGAATGCCTCCGCCGGTGACCTCAACCGTGGCGCTTCCCGAGGTCGTACCTGCAGGTATGACAAGAGTGGCGGTAGCATCGCCATTGCCGTCGGAGAGATCGGAGCGGTCGATGGTGCCCACTGAGGTAAAGAAGTGGATGCGGACATTTGCCACCGGATCTAGATTGTCATCCAGAGCCGTGGCGTGAATCACAGCGATACCATCGGATGTGTCACCAACGTGGATCGTCGCCGGAGAAGAACTGGCGAGCAAGTCACCGAGTTGCCCGGGCAACGTCAGCGAGGTCACGTCGCTGGAGACGCTGCCAACGCGAGCCCGCACCGTGAACTCTTGTCTTTGCTGAACGATCGGGAACTTCACGCAGGTGATCGCATTGCCGGGCTGCGGTCGGACGAAGGGGGTGAACAGCGAGACGTCGCAGGCCGGTACGCCATTGGTCACAGCCGAGTTCGTAATCACGAAATTGCGCGACGGGTCCCTTGGGTCGGCGGCACACGTACCACCACCACAACCGGAGCTCGTGGAGCATGACTGTCCATCCTGTTCACCACCAACACAGATCTGACGCCGGACGATTTCGAACGACACTGGAGTTCCGTCTTCCACCGCATTTCCCTGCGCGTCGACGACGTTGGCGCTGAGGGTCGTAAGCAGGGTACCGTCATTGTTGGTGACGAAGGCCTCGTTGATCGAGAGGCCGATCCGGTCGACCGGACCGGCGGTAACCGACACCAGCGTCTCTTGTTCGGTAAGCGGTTGCGGCACTCCGAGCGAAGTCGTATCGGCACAGGCGCTGACCGTGATGGGTCCGGTTTCCGAGCCGCTACGCACCTGGATCACGGCGAAACCGGCCGTGTCCGTTTTCACATAGGGCGCATCCGCCGGACAGAGAGTCGAAGGCACCGGACCCGGCGTCTCGTTCCGGGTCGGAGGCAAAACCACCGCACCAGGCACACTCTGGCTCGCGACCACGGAGTAGTAGACTCGGATCCCTTCGAGGGACTGGCCGTTGTTATCGTAGACTCTACCAATAATGGAAGAGATATCTGTTCCACCCGTGCCGGCTACTTGGACCTTGCTGGGGCTGGCGGACAATTGAATCGAAGCCGGTTGACCCGGCGGTACCCCGGGGAGTTTTCCACCCGGCGCGACCCGGCCCGGAACGACGACGATCCTCGTGGTACCATTGACGCCGCCGGCAAGAGCACTGACGTTATACGGCTGGGCAACAGCGCCGGCGGGAATCCGCAGCACAGCGGTCGCTGTCCCGCTCTGCGAGCCAAACAGGCGCGTTCGGTCGGTCAGCGGATTGACCGTTCCCAAGTCAGCAATGAAGAGAACGTCAATGCCGTTGATCGGCGCATTGTCCGCATCGAAGACCGACGCCGACAGATTTACGGTGCTCTCGATTGCGTTGCCGACGGTCTGAGGATCGGCCTGTAAGACAACCGTCTTTACCGGCTTCGTGCTGACGCCCGAGACGACGTTGATGGCTACCGTGCTCCCTTGACCACACGCCGAAGCGTTTACCTGCAAGGATCCGAATGTGGTTCCGGCGGGAATCGTAAGAACAGTACTACTGCTGCCGTGAGAATCGGTGGGATGGACGAGTTGCGAGAATGAACCAACACGCGGCTCGACATCGAAGAGTACGTTGACGTTCGCAACCGGAAGGTTGTTCGAATCGAAAACGACGGCAGTGATATTCGCCGAGCCGCCGAACTGACTGCTGACGTTCACGGTATCGCTTTGGACGATGATCTTGGCGACGTCTTCGCAGGGCAGTGGAGTTGACGTTGCCGTGGGAGCCGCGGTGAACGTGGAGGGCACAGTGGGGACCCCGGTCGGAGTTATCAGCGGTGCGTTGACAATGATGGTCAACGTCGCGGTCAACCCCGCGAGCGGCGAACCTGCGCCGGCTCTGACTGTCAGCGAATAACGCCCGCCAAACGTACCTACGACCTGCCCGGAAAGGCTTCCATCGGACGCCGTATGTTGATTTTGGGGATTGAGGACCTGAATGGGAAGGGCTGTTTCGATTTCCACCAACTGCCCGGCCAACCCGCGGCCGGCAGAGTCCGTGAGGAATACCGTGAAGGCAGTCGATTCGCCGCCAAACAGACTCGTCTGCTGCACTCGTAGAGTGATCGAACCGGTATCATTCGATTCAGTTCGCTCGTTGCGCCCAGTTCCGCTGCGCAGCGGCGTCGGGGTCAATGTTGGCTCACCGGGCTTCAAGGTCGGCGACGGGTTCGTGGAACCACCGCCCCCACCGCCACCGCCGCAACTGGCCGCAAGCAGCGCCAGACTCGCCAGCATCGCCAGATTCGTTCTTCGGATCGGACGTTTCATTCCGCTGCCTCCGCGTACCGCACCGCTGGCTCTCACCGAGCAATACATAGTTCGCCCGTACTGCAGTTACAGAAATTGTCGAAGGTGATCGTATAGTTTGCTCGCGCGACATACTGGTTGCCGACGATATCCGAGCCAAAGAAGGAAATATTGATCGGCAGCCCACGCCCGTAAACCAAGGGCGAGACGTGGTCCTTGGTGTCGAGGTCGACGAGCAGCAGAGAGTCCAACTTGGTCAGACTGAACTGACAATTTCCACGCGTCGTGCCGACAACGCAGTCGAGCTCGGAAGCGCAGGGTCGATTCAACGCGTTCGCGCATCGTCCACCGAGGATGGTGCCACTCATGGGATAGGACACGTCGCCGACTCCGACGTTGGGATCAGCGATGTGGATATCGTATCGATTCAGGCTAATGTCGAGCTTCTCATCGTTTTCGAATGTGGCGTTGACTACGGTCTGGGTAAACAGTTCGTCAGTCACCATAACCTGACCGCCGCTCGTTGCGCTGCTTTGGCAAAGGTTCTGAACGACATCGACATCGGCGTTCCCACCCGAAACCGAGTCCGCTTGAGTAATGCCCTTGGAATCGAAACCTCTGAAGCGCAAGATGGTGGCGTCGTTGCCGTCGCCAGAACCGGTTGACCCGCAGCCCCCGGCCACGATCGTCAACAGCGCTAGATATGTGATCGACTTGAACTGCCGTCGCATCGACGTCCTCCCTCTGTCACTCAACTTCGGCACTTCCTTGCACCGCAAGCCGACCGATTTCTTGACTGGTCACCATTTCGAACCGCGCGCGGCCAATCTCTTCGACGCAAACGAACTTGACGCGGCCGTTCTCTACCTTCTTGTCGCCGCCCACAGCGGCGGCGATGTCGGCAACTTCCAATCCTGCAGGAACCGCGACATCGAGACCGGTTCTCTGCAAGAGTCCGACAATCCGTCTTTCGGTATCCACCGAGCACAGGTTGCGAACACGCGAGAGCTTGGCAGCAAACGCCATACCGACGGCAACTGCCTCTCCATGCAGATAACGTTTGTATCCCGTCAGCGTTTCAACCGCGTGACCAAGCGTGTGCCCGAAGTTTAGAATCGAACGGAAATCTGCTTCACGTTCGTCACGCCGCACAACGTCAGCCTTGATGGCGCAACAACGGCGGACGAGTTCCTGTAGCCGTGAAAGGTCGAGGTCCAGAATCCGCTCGATCTCGTTCTCCAACAGCAAGAACAACTCGGCATCGAGGATCACCCCGTATTTGATGACCTCGACCAGGCCAGCGACCACCTCTCGCCGTGGCAGCGTCAGAATTGTTCCAATGTCTGCAACCACCAATCGAGGTTGATAGAATGCGCCGACGAGGTTCTTTCCGGCCGGGAGGTCGACGCCCGTCTTGCCACCGACACTCGAATCCACTTGTGCCAAGAGTGTGGTGGGTACTTGGACGTAGGGCACGCCACGCAGGTACGTGGCAGCCGCAAATCCCGTCAGGTCACCAATCACCCCGCCACCCAACGCGATGAGCGGCGATGAGCGTTCGATCTTGGCCGTCGCGAGGCGATCATAGATGAGCTTGAGCGAAGCCAGACTCTTGTGCTCCTCGCCATCGGGCACTTCGATGGTCAATGGCGCGAACCCGGCTTCGCGCAGCGAGCGCAGGGTTCTTGCCAAGTAGATCTTGGCGACTGTGGGATTGGTGACGACGGCACAACCTCGGGGACTCAATACTTGTTTGAGCCGTTGACCGAGCTCGTCGAGAACTCCGCTACCGATGACGATCGGGTAGGAACGATCCCCGAGCTCGACCGTCAAAACCTCCGGAGCTTCGGTTGGCGGCAATTGTTCGGCGGGCATGGTCACAATCGCACCTTTGGCCGGCGCAAAGTCCGCTGTAACTCGATATTCTTCGAAGTTCTCATGAGCTCTTGATCGCAGCCCCGCTGGTCATCAAGCCATCGCGCTTGCGCATCGGCGAACAAACTCGATCAATTCTCCGCGCCGGCGTCGCGGTTACGCCAAAGCTCTTCCGCTGAGGGGAGAGTGCTCGGTGCCGCACCCATGATCTTCGGCGTCAAAAAGACCAGCAGGTCTTCGCGGCGATCGCTCTTGCTAAGATCGCGGAAGAGCCAACCAAGGCCGGGAACGTTCTGCAGGAAGGGTAGACCCGTTTGCGACTCCGAATAGTTGTCACGATAGATGCCACCTAGAACCACGGTCTGTCCGCTCTTCACGAGAACGTGGGAGTTGGCCTCGCGAGTGATTTCCGTCGGAATCTGATCGACCGTGCGGGTGAAGTCGGCCTGGCTTGACTTCGCAGCCATATCCAAGAGTACGAAACCGTCT
>JACQEN010000269.1 GCA_016200585.1 Deltaproteobacteria bacterium | reverse complement strand
TTGACGTCGCCTTCGACCGCCGACACCCGGTCGGCGAGGCTCTTGTGCTCGGTCGTATCGGTCTGCTGCTCGGTGTCGACCTTCTTCTCCAGCGCACGCACGCGACTCTCGAGGTCGCTGTCGTCCGCTGCCGCTGCCTTCGACTTCGCATCGGCAACCATTGGACCAGCTGCCATCATCAGTACACCAAGCATTACCCACCCTAGTTGCTTGCCCGCTCGCATTGAATTGCTCCTTTCTCCATCTCTCCTATTGGGAGTCCGTTTTCGGGGTCTCTAGACGTGGGAGCAACCGCAATGCCAGCAACACCGCCTGACGTTTGGGAACGGCCCGCGTCACCAAATGCGCATTTCGCCGTGCCTCCAGGCGACGATCCGTGCCTGCAAAAGCAGCGCGTGCTCTAAAAAAAGGCGGCAACTGGCTCGAATCGCCCTCACGCTCAAACCTCTCGGCCCTTACTGCAAATTGCTACGTCGCAGACAAGCAATCACTCGGTGTTTCTAAGGAAAATCAGCGTTCGACCGGCGAAAGCAGAAGCCGCAATTGGGCTCGACGCGGTTCGCTACCAATTCTTACCTCGCGTGCCACAGCGCGCTGGCAATGTCCTTGCAGAGTTCTCGCGAGTCTCGTTGAGTGCCTCGGATTTGATGCGAGGCGGGAGATCGCGAGCGAATCGTAACCAAGAATGAAAGGGGACAGACACATGAGGAAAGGCCGATTGATTTTTAGCCTCGCTCTGCTGGCGCTCGGCACGACAATGCTGCACGGACACGCCGTGAGGGCAGACGACGCCCCGCCGTTGCCGGCGTACTTCACCTCCACGAACCCGGCAGACAAGCCGCCGCTGTGGCCGGATCCTACCGGCGCCAACACCGGTGTGTGGGCTACGCCCGCCGGCGATGGCAAGGGTGACACGCCAACGACGTTGACGGTGCAGGACCTCTATGACCGTGTCGCCCACAACTTGATTTCGATCAACTTCGTGTGGGCCTTGGTCACGGGCTTCCTGGTTATGTTCATGCAAGCCGGGTTCATGTACGTCGAGATGGGGTTGTGTCGCGCCAAGAACGGCTCGCACACGGCTGCCATGAACTTCATGATCTATCCGCTCGGATGCCTCGGGTTCTGGGTCTATGGCTTCGCCATCGGCTGGGGCAACTGGTGGAATGGACCTGTACCGCCAGGTTGGTATGCGTCGCTCGGACCCGGTCTGTCGGTTCTAAATAGCGGCATCGGGTTAGGCGCAGCGGTGGACGCTGCCGGGAACGCAACCGGTGCCTACACCTACGGCATCATAGGCACAAAGGGCTTCTTCCTGACCAGCTCTGTCGGCGATGTCGGCGTACTGACTCTCTTCTTCTTCATGATGGTCTTCATGGACACGACTGCGACCATTCCGACGGGCACGATGGCGGAACGATGGTCCTGGAAAAACTTCTGCCTCTACGGCCTGTGGGTCGCTCTGCCTTACTGCCTGTACGCAAACTGGGTGTGGGGTGGTGGTTGGCTCGCTCAGGGAGGTATCAACTGGGGGCTAGGCCACGGCGCCGTCGACTTTGCCGGATCCGGTGTGGTGCACGCGATGGGTGGAGTCATTGCCCTCGCCGGCGGCATCTGCCTCGGACCGCGCATCGGGAAATACATCAACGGCAAGCCGCAAGCCATGCCTGGCCACGACATCCCCGCAGTTGTGCTCGGAACGTTCATCCTCGCCTTCGGGTGGTTCGGCTTCAATCCAGGTTCGACGTTGGCAGGCACCGACCTGCGCATCAGCTACGTGGTGGTCAACACGATGCTAGCGAGCATCACAGCAGCCATCGCTGCAATGCTGACTCTCTTCGCCAAGGGCCTCAAGCCCGACACCTCAATGCTGTGTAACGGCATGCTCGCCGGTCTGGTCGCCATCACTGCACCATGCGCCTTCGTCGATCCGTGGGGCGCTGCCGTAATCGGTGCCGTCGCCGGTGTCTTGGTGGTACTCTCCGTCTTCTTTATCGAAGCAAGCGGCGTCGACGACGTCGTCGGCGCAATCTCAGTCCACGGCGTCAACGGCCTGTGGGGTGTACTCTCCGTCGGCATCTTCGCAACCGGTCAGTACGGCGCCGGTTGGAACGGTGTGGTGCGCGATTCTTTCGTCCAGGCATACGGATCTGATGGTGTGCGAGGCCTGCTGTACGGCGATCCATCGCAACTCGTCATGCAGGCAATCAATTGTGCTGTCCTCGTGGTATTTGGCTTCTCGATGGCCTTCGTGTGGTTCAAGATCAGCAATCTGATCACACCGCTCCGCGTTACTGCGGAGGTCGAAATGGACGGCCTCGATGGACATGAAATGGGCGTCTACGCGTACCCAGATTTCGTCCTTCACACCGGCAAGCGGCTGATCGAATAGACGCTTTCTTTGCTCCGGCTCACGACGGCCTGCAGATTCGTCTCTGCAGGCCGTCGTGCGTATGAGCTTCCGTTTGGTCGGCACACGGACGGTCTTGGATTGACGACAAGATAACCCCTAGGCAAAAGGTCACGCGTGGAAGTTCTGGCCGCCATTCCATTCATCTGCATGTTGCTGGGGATCGCTCTCCTGCCGCTGATCGTGCCGCACATCTGGGAGCATCCGGCCGCGCCGCTCGGCCTGGTGGCGATTTGCTCACTACCGGTGATCATGCTGGCTCCGGGGCCGCAGGAACGTCATCTCCTGCTGCACGGCATCGAAGAGTACATCGCCTTCATGGCGTTGATCTCGGCGCTCTACGTCACCGCCGGCGGCATTCACGTTTCCGGTAATCCGCGCGGCACACCGCACGTCAATGTCATCTTCCTCACCATCGGGGCCGTGGCGGCGAGCCTGATCGGCACGACGGGAGCGTCGATGCTGCTCATTCGGCCGATGCTCGACGCCAACCAGGAACGCCGGCACAAGGTCCACATGGTGATCTTCTTCATTCTCATCGTCTCGAACTCCGGAGGGCTGCTCACACCCTTGGGCGACCCGCCGCTGTATCTCGGTTACCTGCACGGCGTGCCTTTCACGTTCACCCTCAAGCTGTGGCCGGCCTGGCTCGCAGCAACGGGCTTTCTTCTGCTGTTCTTCTGGCTATGGGATCGCCGCGCCTACGCGCGCGAGACCCCGGAGGATCTGCAACTCGACGCCGAGCACGAAACCGGCATTCGCATCGACGGCAAGATCAACCTGGTGGTCGCCGCCGGCATCATCGCCTGCTCGGCGTTGGGCATACCGAGCCCGTGGCGCGAGCTTGCCTACTCGTTCCTGATTGCCCTGTCGCTGTGGTTGACGGCCAGCGACGTGCGCGAGGCCAACACCTTCCACTACGGGCCGCTGAAAGAGGTCGCGATTCTCTTTCTCGGAATTTTCATCACTATGGTTCCGGCGCTGCATGCGCTCGAGGAAGTTGCGCCGCATCTGCCGGTCGGGCATCCGCTCGGCTTGTTTCTCATGAGCGGGGCACTCTCGAGCGTGCTCGACAACGCCCCGACGTACCTGCTCTTCGCCAGCCTGGCTGCGGCACACGCCGGGCACGGAACCGATCTTGCCGCGCTGGCCATGCACTCGCCCGTACTGCTGTCGGCGGTGAGCGTCGGCTCGGTGTTCATGGGGGCGAATACCTACATCGGCAACGGTCCCAACCTGCTGGTCAAGGCAGTCGCCGAAGGCGCCGGGGCGGCGCGCGTCGAAATGCCGCACTTCTTCGGATACGCCGGCTGGGCCGTGTCAATCCTGACCCCGGTTTACCTCATGGTCGCGGCGATGATGGTCTTCGGGATCATCTGAGCTTGCTCCGATATCCAGCTTGTCGAGCGTCGACAGTCGAGAGCTGACGACCGGCCCTCCTTTTTCAAAAGAGGGAAAAGGCAGGATTCAATCAGGTTGTAGGCCAGCCTCGCGTCGTCAAACTGCAGAAGCGTCGTGGCCGCAGAGTGAATTTCCCTGCGATCCCCCTTTGGAAAAGGGGAACAGTTTCCGAACACCTTGATCAGCCGGGGTTTCTCTTCGGCGTCAGTACGCGACGGCGGAGAGTGATCACGACTTCGTCACGTTGATTGCGACCGCGTGTTTCGACATAGATCACCCCACGGTCGGGTTTCGATTTCGATTCCGTCTTCTCCAGGATCTCGCTCTCGGCGTAGAGCGTGTCGCCGTGGAAGGTCGGCGCCAGGTGGCGGACCGATTCGTACTCGAGGTTGGCGATGGCGTTCTGGCTGATGTCGCGCACGCTCATGCCGACCGCCAGCGCAAACACCAGCGTGCCGTTCACCAGACAGCGGCCGTGCTGCGATTGGCTGGCGAAGTGTTCATCGAAATGCAGCGGGTTGGTGTTCATGGTCATCAAGGTGAACCAGGTGTCGTCGTATTCTCGAATCGTCCGCCCCGGCCAATGTTTGATCAGCTCACCCACGGTAAAATCTTCGAAGAGTCGCCCGACCTGCATATCGTCCTCCACGCCGGCTCTTACCCAACAGGACCCGGAGCTACAAGCTGAACCGTTTGCGCCACCTTGATCGACCGCCTGCATGGTGAGAAGTTTCCGTCACAGTGCAAGCGAAAGGAGATCATGATGCGTCGCGACATCGAGCTCAAGAGTGAAGGGGTGACCTGTCGAGGCTGGCTCTACCTGCCGGACGACGCCGGTGCCAAGCGCTGGCCGACCGTCGTCATGGCACACGGCTTCTCGGCGGTGAAGGAGATGCGGCTCGATCGCTTTGCCGAAACGTTTGCCGGCGCCGGCTTTGCCAGCGTCGTGTTCGACTACCGTGGTTTCGGCAGCAGCGACGGCACCCCCCGCCAGGACCCGAATCCTCACGCCCAGATCACCGACTACCGCAACGCCATCAGCTATGCACGCCAGCTGCCCGAGGTCGACGGCGAACGGATCGGCGTCTGGGGTTCGAGCTACAGCGGCGCTCATGTGCTGATGGTCGGCGCCTTCGACAAGCGCGTCAAAGCCGTCGTTTCGCAGGTACCGCTCATCGACGGCTGGGAGAGCCTGGCCCGTCTGGGCGGGGAAGCAACACGCGACGCCATGGTGCAACAGCTCATCGCCGAGCGCGAACGAATCTACGCCGGTGGTGAGCCGGCAATGATTCCCGTGGTCGACAACGACGGCGGCATGGCGGCTCTCGCCACCCCCGACTCTTGGGAGTGGTTTCAATCGCTCGCGCAGGCCGCCCCGAATTGGAAGAACGAGGTGACGCTGATCTCGTTGCAACGGCTCCTCGAGTACGCGCCCGGGCGCTTCATCGATCGCATCGCTCCGACGCCGCTGCTGATCGTCGCCGCCGAGCAGGACTTCCTGCCCTTCGACATCGTGCAAAGCGCTTTCGAACGCGCCGGCGAACCGAAGCGCCTGTGCCGCATTCCCGCCGGCCACTTCACGCCCTACGAGCCGCCACACTTCGCGACCGCGGCAGGCGCTGCGGTCGACTGGTTCACGCAACATCTGCGAGCT
This sequence comes from Deltaproteobacteria bacterium, assembly GCA_016200585.1. GTDB lineage: Bacteria > Desulfobacterota > Binatia > HRBIN30 > HRBIN30 > JACQEN01. Next base: position 9,534 of record JACQEN010000269.1, on the reverse strand, counting down.
GTGTGAATTTTCGCACGTGTCTCTGATTGGGACGGCTCGCGAGCCGCCCCAACGTCCTACGCTACGCATTCCGACAGCCGTTGACCGTTCCTTGACTCCCCAACCTGCGCCCGTTAAGCCGACGACGATTCAGGAAGAGACGCAGACTTGGAAAACGCGGAACAGGATCTGTCCGAGCTCGAAGCAGTACGCCGGCGTAAGCTCGAAGAGCTGCGGGCCCGCGGCGTCAATCCGTTTCCGAACGACTTCCGGCCTACTGAAACCGCCGAAGACGTCCGCCGGCGCTTCGGCACCCTGACGCGCGAGCAGCTCGACGCCTCCACGGAGACCGCTCGCCTAGCGGGGCGCATCGTTGCGCTTCGCGATTTCGGCAAGGCGTCGTTTCTCCACATCCAAGATCGTAGCGGCAAGATCCAGGCCTACATCAAGAAGGACGTCGTCGGCGAAGAAGCTTTTGCATTGTTCAAGTTGATGGATCTCGGCGACTTCATCGGCGTGACCGGGCGGCCGTTTCGTACACGTACCGACGAACTGACGATCGAAGCGACGGAAGTTCGCCTGGTCAGCAAGGCGCTACGGCCTCTCCCCGAAAAATGGCACGGCCTCACCGACGTCGAAGCGCGTTATCGCCAGCGCTACCTCGACTTGATCGCCAATCCCGAATCGCGACAGGTGTTCCTGCTGCGCTCGAAGCTCATCGATCGTATCCGCGCCTTCTTCACGGCACGCGACTTCATCGAAGTCGAAACGCCGATGATGCACCCGATCCCTGGAGGCGCTGCCGCCCGCCCCTTCGTCACGCATCACAACACGCTCGACATGACCCTGTACCTGCGCATCGCCCCGGAGCTCTATCTCAAGCGTCTCCTGGTCGGCGGCTTCGAGCGCGTCTTCGAGATCAACCGCAACTTTCGCAACGAAGGCATCTCCGTACGCCACAACCCCGAGTTTACGATGCTCGAGTTCTACTGGGCGTATGCGACCTACGACGACCTCATCACACTCACCGAAGACCTGATCGTCGGTTTGGCCGACGATCTCCTGGGCAAGCGCCAACTGACGTACGGCGAACACACCATCGATCTGTCGCCCCCCTGGAAGCGACTGTCGATTCCCGGTTTCGTCGCCGAACGCTCGGGCATGCCGCTCGACGCCATCCTGGCGCTCGACCTCGACACCATCCGTACGGCAGCAAAGAAGATGGGTGTCTATGCCGACAAGGACTACGTCGAGCACCACGGAGCGGCAGCCGCCGGTTACCTACTGACCGAAGCCTTCGAAGCCGCCGCCGAACCTGAGCTGATCCAGCCGACGTTCGTCCATCAGTACCCGGCAGCGGTATCACCGTTGGCGCGGCGCAACGTCGAACAACCGCAGTTCGTCGACCGCTTCGAGCTGTTCATCGCCGGCCGGGAAATCTGCAACGCTTTCTCGGAGCTCAACGATCCCGACGATCAGCGTGCACGTTTCGAGGAACAACTCGCCGCACGCACTGCCGGCGACGAGGAAGCCCACGCCATGGACGAAGACTATGTCCGCGCCCTCGAACACGGCATGCCGCCGGCGGCGGGCGAAGGTGTCGGCATCGACCGACTGATCATGCTCTTCGCCAACGCTGCATCGATCCGCGATGTCATTCTCTTTCCGCATATGCGGCCCGAGAAGAAATAGGGGCTCGGGGTTATGGGGTTGGGGGCTAGGGGCCGGAAAAGAAATAAGTGGTTAGGAGTTGGGCGGCTACAGGGAAGAACATGCCTTGATGCGGGACGTGTTGACCATAACCCCTTAACCGCTAACCCCTAACCCCTGCCCTATGCGTTACGAGCTCGCCATCGGCCTGCGTTACCTGCGCGCCAAGCGCAAAGAAGCGTTTGTGTCGTGGATCACGGCGATCTCGACGCTCGGGTTGATCATCGGCGTCATGACGTTGAACATCGTCCTGGCCGTCTACACCGGCTTCGAAGAAGATCTGCGCGATCGCATCCTCAGCTTCAACCCGCACCTCATCGTCCTGAGCTTTAGCGGGACGATCGGCGATCCGGACGGCCTTCGGGAGCGCATCGAAAAGGTCGCCGACGTCACCGCCGCGGCGCCGTTCATCTTCGGACAGGCCATGCTCGCTGCCGGCCCGCGCGTCACCGGTGTCGTCGTGCGCGGTACCGGTCCGGACTCGGAACGCGTCGTCACCATTGAAAGCCACCTCGTGGGTAAGGTCTCCGCCCTGGCCGGACTGCATCACGTCGATGCCAGCAGCAAGGACGGCGGTCCTGGAGATCTACCCGGCCTGATCGTCGGCAAGGGCGTCGCCGCACAGCTCAAGGCGGAGGTCGGCAGCGTCGTCAATGTCATCTCCCCGGCTGCAACCACGACTGCCGTCGGCTTGGTGCCGAAGGTAAAACGTTTCGTCATTGTCGGCCTGTTCAACTCGGGAATGTCGGAATACGACTCGTCGCTGGTATACATGGACCTGCACCAGGCACAGGACTTCTTCAACCTCGGCAGCTCGGTCACCGGGATCGAAGTACGCACAAACGACATGTTCCACTCGAAAGAAGTCGCTGTGGAGATGACCAAGGCGCTGGGTTTTCCGTACCGCGTGCGCGACTGGATGGACATCAACCACAACCTGTTCTCGGCGCTGCAGATCGGCAAGACGGTTTACTTCATCGTCTTGCTGCTGATCGTCATGGTCGCCGCCTTCAACATCATCTCGGCACTGATTATGGTCGTGATGGAGAAGCGCAAGGACATCGCGATCCTCAAATCGATGGGAGCCACACGCGCCAGCATTCGGCGCATCTTCGTGTCGAAGGGAATGATCATCGGCGGCGTCGGCACGGTGGTCGGCAGCGGCGCGGCCTTGATCATCTGTCTGCTGCTGCAACGCTACCACTTCATCGAGCTGCCACCCGATGTCTACGGCATGGAGACCCTGCAGGTGCGCATCTACCCGCAGTACTTTCTCGTCGTCGCAGCCGCCGCCATGCTGATCTCACTGCTGGCGACCCTCTATCCATCGAGACAAGCGGCGCGCCTCTCGCCGGTGGATGTGATTCGGTATGAATAAGGGCTTTGCCCGCCAATTCGATCGGACCCGCCGACCGAGGTCGGGGGCTCCACAAACGAAGCAGGCCTGCGCCGGCTATTCCGTGTGTTTCCAGGCCCGCGGAGGCGGGCCTCGTTTGTTGAGCCCGCCACTTCAGTGGCTGGGGCGAGCCGTAGGCCAATTGGCGGGCAAAGTCATGAATAAGGAGAAGGGGTTAGGGGGTTACGCTGTTAGGGGGTTAGGGGCGGGCGCCCTTGCATCCGGCCAGTCGAACCTCCCCGAACCCCCTAGCCCCTAGCCCCCCTGCTCCCATGCGCTACGAGCTGCTCGTCGGACTGCGTTATCTGCGCGCCAAGCGCAAAGAGCGCTTCATCTCGTTGATCACGGTGATCTCGACGCTCGGTGTCGTTGTCGGTGTCGTGACACTCAATGTCGTGCTGGCGGTGATGACCGGCTTCGAGGAGGATCTGCGCGACCGCATTCTGGGGTTCAATCCGCAGATCGTGGTCGAGGGCGACGACGGGACGCTGGCCGATCCCGATCAATTGACCCGAACGATACGCTCGATTCCCGGAGTGGTTGCCGCGGCGCCGTACGCTTCCGGTCAGGTCATGCTGTCTGCCGAAGGCAACGTCACCGGCGCCATGGTGCGCGGCATCGGGCCGGAGGCACGCGAAGTCCTCGACGTCGAAACACACCTGCGCGAGGGCAGCCTCGATCAGCTGGGGAAGATGTTCGACGCGCCGGCAAGCGAAGGTCAGACCGGACCGGTCAAGCTGCCCGGCATCATCATCGGCAAGGATATCTCGCGCCAGCTCGGATTGCTGGTCGGCGATCCGGTGACGGTGATTTCGCCGTTGTCGATGCCGAGCGCGGTCGGGCTCGTCCCGCGCGTCAAGCGTTTCGCCGTAGTCGGCATCTTCGACTCGGGGATGTCGGAGTACGATGCAGCGTTGGTGTACATGGACTTACCCAGCGCGCAGCGCTTCTTCGACCTCGACGGCAAAGTGAACGGCATCGAAGTGCGCAGCCCCGAGATCTACGACGCCAAGCAAGTCGGCGACCGCATCCGCGCGGCCCTCGGGAAGGGTTTCGTCGTGCGCGACTGGATGGAAACCAACCGCAACATCTTCGCCGCTCTGCGTATGGAAAAGTACGTCTACTTCATTGTCCTACTGTTGATCGTCCTCGTCGCTGCCTTCAACATCGTTGCGACATTGATCATGGTGGTGATGGAGAAGCGCAAAGACGTCGCCATCCTCAAATCGATGGGTGCGACCAGCCGCAGCATCAACCGGATCTTTCGTTACAAGGGTCTGATCATCGGCGTGCTCGGCACCGCGGTCGGCAACGTCGTCGCCTTTGCATTGTGCCTGGTGATGCAGCGCTATCAAGTCGTGCCGTTGCCCAAAGACGTGTTTTACGTCAACACATTGCCGATCAAGATGCAGCCCGAGTATTTCGTCATGGTCACCGTCGCTTCTTTGCTGATCGTCTTGCTGGCGACAATCTACCCGGCACGGCAGGCGGCGCGCCTGACGCCGGTGGACGTCATCCGTTATGAGTGACGTTCTGATCCAGGCCAAGCGGCTGTCGAAGCACTACGGCGACGGCAAACGCATCGATGTTCTCGTCGATCTCGACGTCGACATCCAAACTGGCGAGGCCGTCGCCATCATTGGCCAATCGGGCGTCGGCAAGAGCACCTTGCTGCACATCCTCGGCACGCTCGATCAGCCGAACAGCGGCACGATCGTTTTCGGCGGAACCGATATCTTTGCCTTGAACGAACGCGAGCAAGCGTCCTTCCGCAACCACGAGATCGGCTTCATCTTCCAGTTCCATCATCTGCTGCCCGACTTCAGCGCTCTGGAGAACGTCATGATGCCCGCCCTCATCCAAGGCAAAGATCGACGCGAGGCCGAGCCCATGGCACAGGGACTGCTCGAGCGTGTCGGGCTCGCCGACCGTCTGGAGCACCGCCCGGGACAACTTTCCGGAGGTGAACAGCAACGGGTCGCCATCGCCCGCGCCATCGTTCTCTCGCCACGCGCCATTCTCGCCGACGAACCGACCGGCAACCTCGACCCGGTCACCGGCGCAGGCGTGCATCAGCTGCTGATGGAGCTCAATCGCGAACGCCGCATGACCCTGGTCGTGGTGACCCACAACACCCAGCTGTCGCAGCTGGCGCATCGCACGTTGAAGCTGGAAGGCGGCAAGCTGCACCCGGCGTGACGGTCTGAGTTGGTTGACCCTATGAATTGCCTGCTCTACGCTCGCCGCCAAGGACATTACCTCCGTGAGCATGCCGCCACATCGCCAGTCGTTCTGGGCGAAGCACACGACGGCGCACTGCTAGGAGCCGTAACGCTTGAGACCCTCGGTTTGATGCTCAATCCCCTGACCCGCGAGATCCTGCCGATGCAGATGTCCCTGTCGCGTGTTCGTCCGTCGAAACTGCGCTCCCCAGCAACCGGGTCGCGTCGCCAAGCGTAGCGGTCGCCACATTTCAGGGGACGAGGCGCGCAATCGCTGGAATTGCCCTGCGCACCGAGCGAGCCCCGACCAACCGTCGCAACCGCGCACTGGGTTTACTCGATTCGAAGCGTCTGTTACGCGTAGGCGCCGCTCGATCAGCGGACGGAAGAAATTATGCGGTTGTTGCCGGTATTGCTGGGGCTGGGGCTCGTGCTCGCCTTCCAAGGGTCTAGCTCAGCCGAGCTCAATCCGCGGATCGACCGCATTGCTATCAGCGGCAACCAGCGCGTCGACGACGAGTCGATCCGCATTCAACTGCGCTCGCAAAGCGGCGTACGTTTGAGCGAAGAAACCGTCGACAGCGACGTCCGCGCCCTCTACCGCATGGGCTTCTTCGACCGTGTCGAGGTCGATTGGTCGCAAGCCGGCGGCCAGTGGGTGCTGACCTTCCGCGTCGTCGAACGACCGTTCATCCACGACGTCAAGATCGAAGGCCAGAAGCATGTCAGCAAAGAAGATCTCGAAGGCGCCTTCAAAATCCGCCCCAACACCATCCTCGATCCGCAGAAGATCCGCCATGGATTCGACGAAGCAAAGAAGCTGTACGAGAAGAAGGGCTATCTCGACGCCAAGATCAGCTACACCACCGAAGAACGCGAAAACAACGAAGCGACGCTGAAGATCAAGGTCGATGAGGGCTCCATCGTCCGCATCTCCAACCTCGATCTCGAGGGGCCGCAGGCGTTCTCAAAGAGCAAGCTGCGCGGGCTGATGCAGACGAAGGAGAAGTGGTTCCTGTCGTTCGTCACCGGCGCCGGCAATCTGGACAACGAGGTCCTCAAGACCGACATCGAACGCCTGACCGCCTTCTACTACGACAACGGCTACATCGACGTGAAGATCGACGAGCCCAAAGTCGAACGCCAGGAAGATGGGCTCCACGTCACCATCAAGATCGACGAAGGCCAGCAGTACAAGACCGGGACCGTCGACATCGCCGGCGACATGCTGCCGGACATGACGCCAGCCCACGCGCGTCTCAGCCTCAAGCCCGAGGAGATCTTCCGCACCAGCAAGCTGCGCGACGACATCAACGCGCTGACCGAAGTCTACGGCGACCAAGGCTACGCCTTCGTCAACATCACCCCCGACACCGCGGTCGATCCCACCGATCGCAAGGTCGACGTCACCTACCGTGCCAGCAAAGGCCCGGAGGTCTCCATCGACAAGGTCACGATCACCGGCAACACCAAGACCCGCGACAAGGTCATCCGCCGCGAGCTGCGACTGCAAGAGCAGGAGCGCTTCGCCGGCAGTAAGCTGAAGCGCAGCCAGGAGCGTTTGCGCCGCTTGGGATTCTTCGAAGACGTCAACATCACGACGCGCAAAGCCGAAGGCGAAGACAAGCTCGACTTGCTGGTCGACGTCAAGGAAGCTTCGACCGGCGCGTTCTCCGCCGGCGCAGGGATCTCTTCCGGTGAAACCTACCTTTTCAACGTACGCCTGCAGGAGCTCAATTTTCTCGGCCGTGGCCAGCGCCTGGTTCTCAACGCCGACATCGGCTCCATCCGCCGCAACTTCAGTGTCGACTTCACCGAGCCGTACCTGCTCGATACTGACATCACCCTCGGCGTCAACCTGTTCAATTGGCGCCTGCTGTTCAACGAATTCACACGCGGCGGCACCGGCGCGGCGTTCCGTTTTCTCTACCCGCTCACCTCGTTGGGTTACCCGAGCTTGTTCGGCTTCTCGCTCGAAGACACACGCATCGGGTTGGAGTATCGCATCGAGGACGCGGAAATCATCGACGTCGGGGCGCGCGCGCCGGCGGACATCAGCAGCGAGCAAGGGAGCAGCCTGACCAGCAGCCTGACGCCGCGGATCTTTCGTGACACACGCAATCATCCGTTCGACCCGACGGCAGGGTCGCTGCAGGATATCTCCTTCGAAGTCGCCGGCATCGGCGGCGACAGCAAGTTCATCAAGTTCGAAGCGCGCGGCCGTTGGTACTACCCGTTCTGGAAGAGCGAGACGTTCGGCACCTTCGTTGCGGCTTCCGGCGCCAACTTCGGTTACGGTCTCGGCTACGGCGGGAAAACCGAGCTGCCACTCTTCGAACGTTACTTCCCCGGAGGGATCAACTCGGTGCGCGGCTTCCGGATCCTGTCCCTGGGGCAACGCGTCGCCTTGAGAGACCAATTCGGCCGCGATCTGGGCTTCGAGTCGATCGGCGGCAGCCAGCAGCTCATCTTCAACGAAGAGCTCATCTTCCCGATCATCGAATCGCTCGGTCTGAAGGGCGTCGTCTTCTTCGACGCCGGCAACGCCTTCCTGGCGCAGCAGGGCATTCAGTTCAACGATATGCGCATGGCATTCGGCGGCGGCATTCGTTGGTTGTCGCCGATCGGCCCGTTGCGCATCGAGGTCGGATTCCCGATCAACCCGCGGGTCGGCGACGATCAGCAGACCATCATGTTCTCCTTCGGCGGGCCGCCGTAGCGCGCCGGCTCCGCCGTCGCAGACGGGAGATCGGAGACGGGAGTGGTCGGATATCGGAGCGTAAACATCAACCTTGTCACCTCCCGTCCCCGTCTATCATCCCCCCCGTCTCCGACTTACTTTCTCTTGCAGATACGCTATACGCCCTAACCGACGCAGAACGTCCGTCGATCCCCAAGCTCAGGAGGCATTTCGCAATGAGAGTTCGTTGGTTCATTCTCACGTCGTTGCTCGTGGCCAGTACCGCCTTCGCTGACGGCCTGAAGCTCGGCTACGTCGACTTGCAGCGCGCCCTCAACGATTCGGAAGCCGGCAAGAAGGCCAAAGACGAGTTCAAGGTGCAGGTCGACAAGGTGCAAGCGGGCCTCAAGAAGAAGAAAGACGCCATCGACGCCCTCAAAGAGCAGCTCGACAAGAAGGCCCTCGTCATGAAAGACGAGGAACGCGGCAACCTCGAAGAGGACTACCGCAAGAAGATGCGCGACTTCGAACGTGATTACAAAGACTCGCAAACCGACCTACAGCAAAAGGACAGCGAGCTCACCGGCGCCATCATCAAGGACCTGCAGGAAGTCATTCGCGACTACGGTGAACGTGAAAACTACACGATGATCTTCGAGGCCTCGAGCACCGCCGTGCTGTATGGCGCGAAGAGCTCCGATCTCACCGCGTCGATCCTGGAAGAGTACAACCGCAAGCACAAGAAATAGGACCGCCGTCGCCGATCATGGCCGATTTCGGTTACCACGACATCGCCAGGCTGCTGCCGCACCGCTACCCGTTCCAGTTCGTCGATCGCGTGCTGGAGTTCGAAGATGGTCACCGCGTCATCGCCCTGAAGAACGTTTCGATCAACGAACCGTTCTTTCGCGGTCATTTTCCCGAGCAGCCGCTGATGCCCGGCGTCCTGATCTGCGAAGCGTTGGCACAAGCCGGCGGGTTGCTGGCGCACGGATCGAGCGATGGAGTCGCCGACGGCTTTGTGGTGGTGCTCACGGGCATCGACAATGCCCGCTTCCGCCGGCCGGTGCTTCCCGGGGATCAGTTGCAGCTCGAGGTCAGCGTCACCCGGCGCCGCCGGCCGCTGTGGAAGATGCACGGCATCGCACGCGTCGCCGGCGCCGTCGCCGCCGAAGCCGATCTGCTGCTAACCGAAACGCCGCGGGTGCAACTGTGAGCACCGCGCGGGTCCACCCCACCGCCCTCGTCGACCCCGGGGCCGATCTCGACGAAGACGTCGAGATCGGCCCCTACAGCATCATCGGGCCACACGTACGGCTAGGCCGCGGCACGCGTGTCGGAGCGCACACCGTCATCGAAGGCCGCACCACCATCGGCGCCGAAAACCAGATCTTCCATCACGCTTCGATCGGCGCGGTCCCACAAGACCTCAAATATCGCGGTGAGGCCAGCGAGCTCCACATCGGCGACCGCAACATCGTACGCGAGTTCACGACCATTCACCCAGGCACCGCCGGCGGCGGGGGATCCTCTACGGCGCCGAGGCG